>NZ_CP199156.1:0-495000 GCF_054130485.1 Mesorhizobium sp. 10J20-29 | reverse complement strand
GTTAAGAGGAGGGGTGCAAGCTCTGAATCGAAGCCCCAGTAAACGGCGGCCGTAACTATAACGGTCCTAAGGTAGCGAAATTCCTTGTCGGGTAAGTTCCGACCTGCACGAATGGCGTAACGACTTCCCCGCTGTCTCCAGCATAGACTCAGTGAAATTGAATTCCCCGTGAAGATGCGGGGTTCCTGCGGTTAGACGGAAAGACCCCGTGCACCTTTACTATAGCTTTACATTGGCATTCGTAGTGGCATGTGTAGGATAGGTGGTAGGCTTTGAAGCTTGGGCGCCAGCTCGAGTGGAGCCATCCTTGAAATACCACCCTTATTACTATGGATGTCTAACCGCGGCCCGTTATCCGGGTCCGGGACAATGTATGGTGGGTAGTTTGACTGGGGCGGTCGCCTCCTAAAGAGTAACGGAGGCGCGCGATGGTGGGCTCAGAACGGTCGGAAATCGTTCGCTGAGTGCAATGGCATAAGCCTGCCTGACTGCGAGACTGACAAGTCGAGCAGAGACGAAAGTCGGTCATAGTGATCCGGTGGTCCCGCGTGGAAGGGCCATCGCTCAACGGATAAAAGGTACGCCGGGGATAACAGGCTGATGACCCCCAAGAGTCCATATCGACGGGGTTGTTTGGCACCTCGATGTCGACTCATCGCATCCTGGGGCTGGAGCAGGTCCCAAGGGTATGGCTGTTCGCCATTTAAAGCGGTACGTGAGTTGGGTTCAGAACGTCGTGAGACAGTTCGGTCCCTATCTGCCGTGGGTGTAGGAATATTGAAAGGATCTGTCCCTAGTACGAGAGGACCGGGATGGACGGATCTCTGGTGGACCTGTTGTGGCGCCAGCCGCATAGCAGGGTAGCTACATCCGGACGGGATAACCGCTGAAGGCATCTAAGCGGGAAACCCACCTTAAAACGAGTATTCCCTGAGAGCCGTGGAAGACGACCACGTTGATAGGCCGGGTATGGAAGTGCTGTAAGGCATGAAGTTTACCGGTACTAATAGCTCGATTGGCTTGATCGTTCTCATTACTTGTGTCCATCACCATCGGTGATGGCTGCGGCCCGCACGGGCCGCGTGCCTAGGCACGAAAATCCAGCTTCTTGAACAATGTGCGTTTTGCCGACCTGGTGGTTATGGCGGAGCGGCTGCACCCGATCCCATTCCGAACTCGGCCGTGAAACGCTCCAGCGCTGATGGTACTTCGTCTTAAGACGCGGGAGAGTAAGTCGCTGCCAGGTCTGCCAAGCGCACACTGTTAATCTTCTCTTTTCGATGCGCCTTTCTTGGGCCAATATCTCCAAAGTTGACGCGGGGTGGAGCAGCCCGGTAGCTCGTCAGGCTCATAACCTGAAGGTCGTTGGTTCAAATCCAACCCCCGCAACCAAAATCAGCCCGCCAGGCTTCCAGTCTGGCGGGTTTTTTTGTGGTCTTCAGACAGCGGCTAGCGTCGGACCGATCCGGATGCCGGGCTTCGATAAGCGGGCCAGCCGGTTCTCCGTTCAGGCGGGCATCATGCTATCCGGCATCCCAGAAGGGAGAGTGCGGAATATCGGGGTTCTTCGCCTCGTTCGGCCGGTCGAGCGGGTGCGGCAGCTGTGCCGTGGTCCCCGTCCTGCCCGCCCGATCCTTGCGCAGGTAGGTCAGTTCAACGACCGTTGGTACGGTCCGTCCCCTGAAGCGAAAATGTTCTGCGTAGTTGTTCGGGTGCAGATGGCAAAGGAGATGCTGCGCGTTCAGCTTCGAGACAGTCGCCATGAAGCGCTCCCTCCAGGCCGGCTCTGCCAGCCGATGCAGGTCATGCAGTTCCAGGACGATGATGCGGAAGCGGGCAAGAAGCTGCTCCGAAAGGTCGACGAGAACGTCGTATTCGGCACCCTCGATATCCATCTGCAGCAAGAGATCGGATTGGCCCGGGGCGGATTGTTCCACCCAATCCTGCAGCGTTATGAACGGCGGACGGTCCTGCGGGCCGATGAAGTTCGATCGGAAGTGGATGTTTGACGGCAGGTTCGGGGGAGGCTCGACGGAGGCGTCGGCCAGAAAGCACTCGATGCCTCTCGCGGCCATCGCGCGGTCGAAGCCGATTTCCTGCGAAACGCCCGGTGAAAACAGCGCGCTGATGGCGTCGAGATCGTCAGGAACCAGGTATCCCCCGTCGCGGTCCGGCCCGATGCGCACCAGTCGCGTGTCGATCGCCTCCGGACGCAGCATGGCAAGTGCCTGTGCAACTTGCGCCTCACTGGAAGCGTCGCGCGGGCGTATCGAGCGCAGGAAGCGCCTTTGCAGCTTGAGCGACTTGAAGAACCGCTTCCTTCGACGGTTCCAGCGCGACAGGCCGGAGCTGAGATAGCGAAACGGCGAACCGAACATCAGGCGACCCAGGCTGCGAGGACCGGCGAGCGGGCGCTCATGACCAGATCCCGTATTCTTCCTGCATGTAACGGACACAGGCGGCATTTGCCTCGTGGCGGTCGGCATCTTCGATGATGGACTTGAAGAGAGCGTCGTAGTTGCCGCCCTGGTGTTCGACCGGCACCCTGCAATTGCTGTCTGCCCAGATCCTGATGCCCCGCCGTTCAAGGCTGCCCGACAGCCAGATGTCGTCTACGGCCCAGATCACGTTCGGAATCGTGTAGCTCTCGTCGTCGAAGAAGTCCGGCGCGACCGAGACGCCACCCAGTCCGCAGGCGATATGGACGTAACCATCCTTCCTGTACAAGCGTCTGCCGGGCTTCGGCAGTCGTTGTCCCGTCAGGAGGTTTTTCATCCCCTGCTCGATTCGCTCAAGTCGGTAGAGAAGGTTGGTCCGGTGAGGCTGGCGAACGGCGCGAGGCTCGGGGGACGCGAGCTGCCGGCCGAGCAGCCTGTCGAGATTTCCACCAGAGGCAACGATGGCCTTTTCCGGATGCTCCCGCGTCTTGGACAGGAGGGACTCCAGCCAGTCGCGTGGCGCCGCGCGATCGTCGTCGCAATAGACTATGCGCACATTCTGCCCGCGATATCGCCGGGCACAGGGAAGCACCTTGCTGGCCGGTCCGAGGTCTTCGTCGGTGACGACGATCCCGACACCATCCGGAACCTCGGGGCTGCGGAACTCGTGCTGGGGAAATCGCCTGTAGGACCGCGGGACCGTCACTTCGATGGAATCGGGCCTGCGGGACTGATCGAGAATGCTCTTGAGCGTCAGCCCGAGGTCGTTGAATCGCGGCGGTATTGTCGTCACCGAGACAACGATCTTGGTTTCATTATCCATCTGAAGTCCGATTTAGGTGCTTTGGCTGCCGGATCGCCCCGTCCAGCCTGCGGCAGGGAGGGAATCGTTTTTGCCCCGGCATGGGCTTGGTCAGGCAATCATCAGTGTTGGAATAGACCTCACGCGTCAAGATCGGGATAATGACCGTGCTGCGCGCCGGCGTTGCTGCCCGAATGCCGCCCGCTCCCGCGCCGTGCAACGTTTCCTGCACGAGGCGGTCTTCCTGAAGGCCAGCAGATTGCCCGGTCGGGTCTTGACCTGCAGACTCCACCCGGGGTGTACTCGGGGTTCGGGAGGAGCTGTTTCGTTGACGGCGGCGCGGCGGGTCTCGGCGCGCCGAATTGTCAATCCAGTCCTACGAAGGAAGTTCCGATGCACGATGGCGAGCTGAAGGTCGCGGAGGCGGCCACGATCAAGCGCCTGCATGCCGACCTGCCGGTGAATTCGACCATCCATCTGTGGATGAAGGCGACGTCTTCCGATCACCCTGGCGAGATGGCCTTCTCCAACCAGCGGGGCACTTTCGGCGACGTCAGCGTGCGCAATGCCGAGGAGTACGAGTTCCGCATCTTCCAGGTCTATGGCGGCGGTCCGGTCGAGCTCAGCTACGATACGCAGAAGACGTCACTGTCGGTCGCCTACTGGTTCACCCAGGCCGAAGTTCTCGACACCGGCATCACGCTGCTCCACACCAATCCCGGCAATGCTGCGCCGAACATTCCCGACAGTTATCACTTCCGCCCGCCCTTCGGCTGGATGAACGATCCCAACGGGTTCGGCCGCTATGGCGGGCGGCCGCACCTCTTCTACCAGCACTATTCGCACGGCCTGACCTGGAACACGATGCACTGGGGGCATGCCGTCTCATCCGATTATCTGCGCTGGCGGCACATGCCGATCTTCCTGTTTCCGTCGGAGGAACTGACGGCGCGACCCGACAAGCGCGGCGGCGCCTTTTCGGGCTCGGCGATCCCGCTGGTCGAGGGGCCGGGCATCCGCGTCTTCTTCACCGAGCAGGTGCTCGACCGGGTGCCAGAGCAGCAGATCCAGCTGACCGCCACCTCGTCCGACCTGATCATGGCCGGGCAGGCGGAGGTGATCCTGCCTTACCGGCCGGTCGACCAGAGCCTGACGCCCGATTTCCGCGATCCCTATGTGTTCCGCGGGCCCGACGGGCTGTGGAAAATGCTGCTGGGCAGCCAGAGCGACGCCGGCGGCGTCATCCTGCTCTATGAAACTCAAGACGCGACCGCTGCCTCGGGCTGGACCTTCGTGTCGAAGCTGCTGGTCGAGACCCGCCACAAGACGACGGCGATCGAGTGTCCCTGCCTGCTGCCCGTCGACGGGCCGGCCGCGGCGCCAGAAACGCGCTGGGTGCTCATCTTCGGGCTGATGAACGGCGAGGACCAGGCGACGGGCCGCAAGAACCTGACGCTCGCGGTCGTCGGCCATTTCGACGGCAAGGCGTTCACCGGCGAGTTCGAGCAGGAACTCGACTTCGGAACCGACAATTACGCTTTCCAGGCCTTCGTCGACGGCAACACGATCGTCGGCATGGGCTGGCTTGCCAACTGGGTCGATACTGGCCCGGCAATCGACTTTCCGACAGCCATGACCCTGCCGCGCGCCATTCACCTGATCGACGGCGCGCTGCATACGCCGCCGATCGGCGCAGCCGAAAGCCTGCGCAGCCACATTCTCGACCGCACGCGGCTTGCCGGCGGCGAGGCGATCACGCTGGTCAACGGCGCGGTCGAGATCCTGTTCGAACTGGCGGAGCCGGGCGCGCATTTCACGCTGCAGCTCAATCATCCCGAGGTCAATTTGCAGGTCGTCGTCAATGACGCCGGGC
Source organism: Mesorhizobium sp. 10J20-29 (assembly GCF_054130485.1). NCBI lineage: Bacteria > Pseudomonadati > Pseudomonadota > Alphaproteobacteria > Hyphomicrobiales > Phyllobacteriaceae > Mesorhizobium > Mesorhizobium sp. 10J20-29. The sequence goes on along the minus strand of NZ_CP199156.1, from coordinate 489,887 downwards.
TGGCGATCAAGTATAGCGAAGACGACCAGAAGAAGAGTCCATACTACCTGGCGCGCGGCGCCAAGCCGAAGCGGCTGAGAATATTCCTGGACTACGGCTCGATCGAGGTCTTCGCCGACCATGGCCGCTGGGCAGGGACCAAGCGGATCAAGGGCTTCGAGCCGGTGCAGTCGGTCTGGCTCGCCGCCGAACCGGGTGCCGTCGAGCGCGCCATCGTCTGGGCGCTGAAACCCTGAGCGCAGGCGCGCTCAGACCCCTTCCCGGTCGAGGACGGACCAGTGCACCAGGCCTTCAAGCACGCCTGCGGCATGGGTGCGCCTGGCGTTGAAGACCCTCGGATTACCCTCGCCGATGGCGCGCAGTTCGGGCAGGGCGTTGCCCACCACGATGCCGCGCACGTCCGGCAGGTCGAACATGGATCGGTCGTTGCCGGTATCGCCGGCGACGAGCATCTCGTCGAGGCCTATGCCGAGTTCCTCGCCAAGCCATGTCAGCGCCTGGCCCTTGTCGGCGCGCAGCGGCAATATGTCGAGGTCGCGCCTACTGGAATAGACCATGGTGAAGGCGACGCCGGCGCGCTGCAGCTTCTTCTCTATGTCGGCCAGCATTCCGGCGTTGGCGTCGCGCAGGTACCAGCTCGACTTGAAGGCGTGCTGGTAGATGTCGGGCTGGCGCTCCGTCCTGTCGTGCGCGCCGAGGATCTCCTCGACGGCATCAAGGGACCAGCCTTCGGAGAGCCTTTCGTGGAAGCGGTCGAGGCTCTCCGTGCCCCTCGGGGCGACCAGCATGGTGCCGACGCCGCCGATCACGTAATCGGGTTGGGGCAGGCCGGTCGCGGCAACAAACTCCAGTATGTCGTCGGCGAGCCGGCCGCTGTTGTAGACGAGCAGCGGGCGGCGGGCCTTGTCGAGCGCGTCCCACGTCTCGCGGAACATCCGCGTGGCCGGCGCGTCGCCGGCCAGCGTACCGTCGAGGTCGCTCGAGATCAGCGCGACCGGTTTCAATCGCCGTCGTTCCAGGGCTCGGCCCAGTCGTAGTCGTCGACCGCCTTCAGCGTGCGGCGGCCCTCGACGAGGCTGACCAGCTGCTGCGCGATGCCGGTCCAGGTGTAGAGGCTGCGTGCCTTGTGGGCACCCATGCGACCAAGGCGGCCGTAAAGCCGCTTGTGGTTCAAGGGCTTGGTGATGGTTATGCCGAGATCCTCCTTGTCGAAGGGATCGGCAAACAACGCGTGGCGGCCATAGCTGATGCCGCGGTAGAGGCCGCCATGGATGGTCACCACCGTCGGGGTGCCGCAGGCCATGGCCTCGATGGCGGTCATGCCGAAGGGCTCGTAGCGGCTCGACAGGACGAACATGTCGGCGGCCCTGTAGGTGTCGGCAAGGTCCTCGTCGGCGACGAAGCCCGAGAAGACGATGCGGTCCTCAAGCTTCAGCCGCTTGGCCTGCGCCTTCAGCTGGTCGAGGATCTGGCGCTCGTGGTCGTCCATGTTCTCGCCGCCGACGGCAAGCCGCAGCACGGAGTCCGGTATGCGTGTCGCCACGACCGAGAAGGCGTCGATCAGCAGGTCGTAGCCCTTGTTGGTGGCCAGCCGGCCGAGCGCCAGGATCGTACGACCCTCGAAGCCTAGGCGCTTGCGCGCCATTCTGCGCGTCGCGTCGCTGACCGGGAAGAAGCGGTTGTCGTCGTAGCCCGGCGGGATCATGTGAACGCGGTTGGCGTCGACATTGTAGTCGTCGATCAGCATGTCGAGCTGCGGCGAGGTCGTGGCAATGACCATGGCACAGCTACGGTAGATGATCGTCTCGTGCTTGATGCGCTCGGCAAAGTTGAACTCCTCGTCAAAGGAGTCGGCCTTGTCCGGATAGTCGGTCTTCATCTGCCGCTCTTTCCACATGCCGAGCGAATGCGGCGTGTGGATATGCGGCACGTCGAGCGCCTCGGCGAGGCGCTGGCCGGCGACGCCGCCGTCCCAATAGTGGCTGTTGATGAAGTCGTAGGTGAGACCCTCGTCGCGGATCAGCCGCAGCGCGTTCTCGCCCCACTCGAGCAGGCTCCGGTAAAGGTACTCTTTGGGAATGAAATCGGGCCCGCCGCAGGGAACGCGCAGGACACGTACCCTGTCGGCCACTTCGTCCACCGCCGGCTGATCCTCAAAGCGGCGCGTCCAGATGTCGACGCTGTAGCCTAGCTGGGCCAGCTTCTTGGCGAGTTCGAGAACGTAGACGACCTGTCCGCCGGTATCGGCCGCGCCGAGCGGCGGGTTCGCGGCGACGTAGCCGTGAGTAGAAACGAGAGCGACACGAGGATTCGATTCGTCCGGCTTGGTGTCCGGCATAAGGCAGGTTTCCTTTTTATGTGTTTATGCGACGCGTCAAAGACAAAGCGTTGCCTGAATGCAAGTCTAGCTGCTTCTCCCGCACCTGCAAAGCTTGAATGGTACGCACCGGCTGCCCGGAAATTGAGCAGTCCGGCTCTCCTGGATTTCAGAGTGCCTTGGCAGGCAAGCGCAATAGACACCCCAACGCACAACGGAAATGTGGTGCGATGGTTCCCGCTTGCGCCGCCTGCCCCAGCCGATCGAACGGCGAAAAGGCTCCGTCTCGGCTTTCCCTGCTGTATACGAGTGGATATAACGATGTGCGGATTGGCTGGCGCATCGCCTCGCCATCGAGGAGCAGCCGGATGGGAGTTTCAGGCAGGTTGGCCCTTGTGGTGGCAGTAGTCGCCGCGCTGTGCAGCGCGACCGCTTCCATGGCCGGCGAGCGGGTCACGGTCTTTGCGGCGGCAAGCCTGAAGAACGCGCTCGATGCCGTCACCGAAAGCTGCACCGCCGAAACCGGAATCCCGGCAAGCATATCCTATGCGGCGAGCTCGGCGCTCGCCCGTCAGATCGAGGCCGGCGCGCCGGCCGACGTCTTCATCTCGGCCGACCTCGACTGGATGACCTACCTGTCAGACCGCAAGCTGACGAAGCCGGAGTCGGAGACGAGGCTGCTCGGCAACCGCATCGTTCTCATCGCGCCTGCGGATTCCATCGCCGAGGCGACGATCGGCCCGGGCTTCGATCTCGCCGGCCTGCTCGGCGGCGGCAGGCTCGCTATCGGCGACGTCCGGGCCGTGCCCGCCGGCAAATATGCCATGGCCGCGCTCCAGTCGCTCGGCGTCTGGCAGTCGGTCGGCGACCACACGGCGCAGGCCGAGAATGTTCGGGCTGCGCTGAAACTCGTGGCGACCGGAGAGGCGCCGCTCGGCATCGTCTACCGGACCGACGCGGCGGCCGAGCACGGCGTGCGGATCATTGATACCTTTCCCGAGAGCTCGCACCCGCCGATCGTCTACCCGGCCGCGGAACTGGCGGAGGCGCGGGAACCGGAAGCGTCGACATTCTTCGCCTGTCTTGCCTCGGGGCGCGCGCGGCCGCTCTACGAGGCACAGGGCTTCACGGTGCTCGCCCCCGCTGCGGCGAACTGAGAGGCGGGGCGATGGACTGGCTGCTCGACCTGACACCCGACGAATGGAGCGCGATCCGGCTGTCGGTCAAGGTCGCGACCTGGGCGATGCTCGCCAGCCTGCCGCTCGGGATCGGCGTCGGGCTTTTGCTGGCGCGCGGCAACTTCTGGGGCAAGTCGTTGCTCAACGGCCTCGTGCACCTGCCGCTGGTCATGCCGCCAGTGGTGACCGGCTATCTGCTGCTTCTGAGCTTCGGCAAACGAGGACCGATCGGCGCCTTCCTCGCGGAGCATTTCGGCATCGTCTTCTCGTTCCGCTGGACGGGTGCGGCACTCGCCTGCGCGGTGATGGGTTTTCCGCTGATGGTGCGGGCGATCCGCCTGTCGATCGAGGCGGTCGACCGCAGGCTCGAGTTCGCCGCCGGCACGCTCGGCGCCAGCGCGCCCTGGGTGTTCGTCACCATCACGCTGCCGCTCATCCTGCCAGGCGTCATCGCCGGCATGATCCTGTCCTTCGCCAAGGCGATGGGCGAGTTCGGCGCAACGATCACCTTCGTCTCCAACATTCCAGGCGAAACGCAGACGCTGCCTTCGGCAATCTACACGCTGACCCAGGTTCCGGGCGGTGACGCCGGGGCGCTGCGCCTGACGCTGATCTCTATCGCCATCGCGATGGCGGCCCTGCTGGTGTCGGAAGTTCTGGCAAGGCGCGCCGCAAAACAGGCGGGCAGCGCATGACGCTCTCGGTCGACATCCGCCACCGGCTCGGCAGTTTCCGGCTCGACGCCCGTTTCGAGACGGACGGGCGGCTGGTCGCGCTGTTCGGCCCCTCGGGTTCGGGCAAGACCTCGCTGGTCAACCTGATCGCCGGGCTGCTCGCTCCCGACGAGGGTCGCATCGCCGTCGACGGCCGCGTGCTGGCCGACACCGGGGCGGGCACCTTCGTGCCGATGCACCGGCGCCGCGTCGGCTATGTGTTCCAGGATGCCCGGCTGTTCCCGCATCTCACGGTCGCACAGAACCTGCGCTACGGGCGCTGGTTCGCGCCGCGCGACGAACGCCGGACGGACATAGCCGGCGTGGTCGAGATGCTCGGCATCGGCTCGCTGCTGGAACGGCGGCCGGGCTCGCTGTCGGGCGGCGAGCGGCAGCGCGTGGCGATCGGCCGGGCGCTGCTTGCCAGCCCGCTGCTGATGCTGATGGACGAGCCGCTGGCCGCGCTCGACGAGGCGCGCAAGTCGGAGATCATGCCCTATCTCGAGCGGCTGCGCGACGAGACCAAGATCCCGATCGTCTATGTCAGCCACTCGGTCGCCGAGGTGGCGCGGCTGGCGAGCGACATCGTGGTGCTCGACGAGGGCCGGGTCACCGCCGCCGGGCCGACCACGGAAATCCTGCGGCGGCTCGACCTCCTGCCGGAGGAGGAGCGCGGCGAGGGCGGCGCGGTGCTCGACATGCAGGTCGCCCGACAGGAAGGCGAGTTCGACATGACGGTGCTGACATCGGCTGCCGGCGAGCTAAGGGTGGCGGGCAGCGGATTGCCCGGGGGCGCGAGCGTGCGGGTGCGCATCCGGGCGCGCGACGTGCTGATTGCGACCGAACGGCCGCGCGGCCTGAGCGCGCTCAACGTCCTGCCGGCGACGGTTTCCGCGATCAGGCCGCAGGGGGCGTTTGCCGACGTGACGCTTGCCTGCGGCGAGGCGCAGATCGAGGCGCGCGTCACCCGGCAGTCCTGCGAGGTGCTTGGCCTCGCCGCGGGCCAGCCGGTCTTCGCCGTGATCAAGGCGGTCAGTTTCGACCGCGCCAACACCTGGAGCGGCGTCGCCGCCGGTCGCGCGCCGGAAAAGATTTCGGGAGAGGGATAGCGCATATGCCAACGCTCAGCCTGAGGATCAATCTTGATCCCGCCGGCCGCATCGGGCCGGGAAAGATCGACCTTCTGGAGGAAATCGCCGCCTGCGGCTCGATCTCGGCGGCGGCGCGGACGATGAAGATGTCCTACAAGCGCGCCTGGGATCTCGTCGAGGAGATGAACCGCCTGTTCGGCAAGCCGGTGGTGGCGGCGCAGGTCGGCGGCAGGCGGGGCGGCGGCACGACGCTGACGCCGGCGGGCCTCGCGGTGGTGCGTCGCTTCAGGGCGATCGAACGGGCGGCGACGTCGGCTGCGGCGCGGCACATGACGGCGCTGCAGGCCGAGATCGAGGCTGCCTGAGGCAGCCGTTGCAGAAAGCCGGGGCTCGACGGCCGTTATTGCCGGACTGGCCCTTGCGCAGCCTTGTGGTAGCGCTACCTTCGAGGCCTGAATTCGCATGGAGGACCATATGTCGAAGAGAATCATGTTCACGGGCGGCTCGGGCAAGGCAGGGCGGCACGTCGTGCAGTATCTGGTCGAGCAGGGGCACCAGGTGCTCAACCTCGACACCAAGCCGCTGGACAACCCCAAGGTGCGCACGCTGATCACCGACATCACCGATAGCGGCCAGGTGTTCAACGCGCTGACGAGCTACATGGGCCTGCACGAGTTCGACCCGTCGCTGCGCGCACAGCCGGTCGACGCCGTGGTGCATTTCGCGGCCATCCCGCGCATCATGATCACGCCCGACAACGAGGTCTTCCGCATCAACGCGATGGGCACCTACAACGTCATCGAGGCGGCGGTGAAGCTCGGCATCAAGAAGATCATCGTCGCCTCCAGCGAGACAACCTACGGGCTGGTCTTCGCCAACGAGCCGCGTAACCCGACGCATTTTCCCCTCGACGAGGAGTATGACGTCGACCCGATGGACAGCTACGCCCTGTCGAAGGTGGTCAACGAAAAGACGGCGCGCGCCTTCGCGCTGCGCAGCGGCGCCGACATATACGCGCTGCGCATCGGCAACGTCATCGAGCCGCATGAATACGAGGCCCACATTCCGAAATGGCGCGCCGATCCGGAGTTCCGCAAGCGCATTGCCTGGAGCTATATCGACGCGCGCGACCTCGGCCAGATCACCGATCTCGCCATCGCCAAGGACGGGCTTGGCTTCCAGATATTCAACGCGGCCAATGACGACACCTCGGCCGACCTGCCGACGCGCGAACTGCTCAAGCGTTTCTACCCGGACGTGCCGGTGAAGGGCGAGCTTGGCGAATACGAGACGTTGTTCTCCAACCGCAAGATCCGGGAAGTGCTGGGCTTCAAGGAAAAGCACAACTGGCGCAAATACGCCTGAGCCGGCTACTGGCCGAAGTCGGCGGCGCGGACAACGCGCCGCCGTTCAGACGGAGGCCGTCATGCCGCCGTCGACGTAAAGGACGTGGCCGTTGACGAAGCTTGACGCGTCGGAGGCAAGGAAGACGGCTGCGCCGACAAGCTCGGGCACTTCGCCCCAGCGCCCGGCCGGCGTCCGCTGATCGAGCCATGTGTTGAACTTGGCATCTTCCGACAGGGCGGTGTTCAGTTCGGTCCGGAAAAAGCCGGGCGCGATGGCGTTGATCTGCAGGCCGTGCCGGGCCCAGTCGGCGCACATGCCGCGCGTCAGGTTGCGCACCGCGCCCTTGGTGGCGGAATAGGGCGCGATGGTGGCCCGCGCGAGTTCGCTCATCACGGAAGCGATGTTGATGATCTTGCCCCTGCCGCGCGGGATCATGCGCTTGGCCACGGCCTTGCCGACATTGAATACGCCGGTAACGTTGGTCTGCAGCAGAAGCTGCCATTTGTCGTCGGGGAAATCCTCGAGCGGCGCGCGGAACTGAACCCCGGCGTTGCTGATCAGGATGTCGATCGCCCCGATCTCGGCCTCGATTTTTTCGACGGCCGACGCGACGGATGCCGCATCGGTAACGTCGAACACGCAGGCATGAACCGCATGGCCTTCAGCGCTCAGCGTGTCGACGGCACGCTCGACCTTCTCCTTTGTGCGACCATTGAGAATGACCGTCGCGCCGTGCTCGGCCAGGCCGCGCGCCAGGCCAAAGCCGATACCCTGTCCCGAACCGGTGACCAGAGCCCGCCGGCCCGCTAGACTGAAGAGGTTGTGCATGGATTGTCCTAGTCGTTGAGCCGAAGATTGCGGATGCGGTCGAACAATACCGCAAGGACAATCGCGCCGCCGATGAAGGTACCCTGCCAGAAGGCATTGATGCCGAGCAGGCCCAGGCTATTGCGGATGATCTCGATAAGCGCCGCGCCGACCAGCGCGCCGAAGGCGGTACCGATGCCGCCGGCGAGGTTGGCGCCACCGATGACCGCCGCGGCGATCACCTGCAGTTCCATGCCGGCGCCGAGATTGGTGGTCACCGCGCCGAGCCAGCCGGTCTGGATGATGCCGGCAATGCCGGCCGACAGCGCCGACACCATGTAGACGGCGACCTTGATGGGACGCACCGGCACGCCTGTCAGCGTGGCGGCGTGCTCGTTGCCGCCGATGGCATAGACATGCCGGCCGAACTTGGTCCAGCGCAGCACGAAGCCGGTGATCAGCGCCAGCAAGACCATGTAGAGAACCGGGTTGGCGATGCCGAACAGCCAGGCGCCGCCACCGAGCGCCAGCAGCTTTTCGTGGTCTGGCCCGAACTCGAAGACCACCGTGTTGTTGGACGCGACCATCGCCAGGCTGCGCGCAATGGAGAGCATGCCGAGCGTCACCACAAAGGGCGGAAAACCGAGATAGGCGATCAGGATGCCATTGAAGGCGCCGACGATCAGCGCCGTGCCGATCGCGGCCGCGATGCCGATCTCGATCGAGGAGCCGGCATGCATGACGACCGCCAGAATCATCGAACAGAGACAGAGCACCGAGCCGACCGACAGGTCGATGCCGCCAGTAATGATGACCAACGTCATGCCAAGCGCCACGATGGCGACGAAAGAAACATTGCGGGTGATGTTGTAGAGGTTCTTCGACGTGGCGAAGGAGTCGGTCGCAAAGGACAGGTACAAGAAGGCCAGCGCGATGGCGACCAGCACCCAGAATGTCTGGCTGGCGAGCGTCGCAGAAAGCCAGCTCTGCTGCTTCTGCTCGATCGTCTGGTCAAGCGTGATAGCCATTATCGCCCCTTGTCCTTTTTCCGGCCGCCTCAGACCCGCTCGATCGCCCCGGTGATGAGCCCGGTGACTTCCTCGGGCGAGCTGTCGGCGATCTGTTTGTCCGCAACCTTCTGGCCCCGCCGCATGACGATGACACGATCGGCCACCGTGAAGACGTCGGGCATACGATGACTGATCAAGACGATGGCGATGCCCTTGTCGCGCAACAGGCGTATAAGGTTGAGCACCTCGGCAACCTGCCTGACCGAGATGGCGGCGGTCGGCTCGTCCATCAAAACGATCTTGGCGTCCGACAGCCTCGTGCGCGCAATGGCGACGGCCTGTCGCTGGCCACCCGACATCTGCTTCACCAGGTCGCGCGGGCGCGTTTCCGACTTCAGCTCGGCAAAGATCTCGCCGGCGCGGCGGTACATCGTGGCGTAGTCGAGGATGCCGAAGGGGCCGAAGCCGCGTCGCAGCTCACGGCCGAGAAAGACATTGGCGGCCGCCGTCAGATTGTCGCAGAGCGCGAGGTCCTGGTGGACGATCTCGATGCCGTGCCGGCGCGCCTCTACAGGACGGTGCAGCACGATCTCGGCGTCGTCCATCTTCAGCTTGCCGGCGCTCGGCCGGAAATTGCCGGCGATCATCTTGACCAGGGTGGACTTGCCGGCGCCGTTGTCGCCCATGAGGCCGACGACCTCGCCGGGCTCCAGGGCAAACGACACGTCGTTTACTGCCTGGATGGCGCCAAAATGCTTCGAAATGTTGACGAGTTCCAAGACTGCCACGCGCTCTTGTTCCTCCCGTTTCCGCGCCGGACAATGGCTCGTGCCTGTGCCGTGTCGCGGTGTCGTCCGGCCCGGTTCCTCCCGGCCGGCGATCCCGGCATTTAGGCCAACCACAGCGGAGGCGTCAATCATGCGTCAGCCTATTTGTCTCTTTTGTATGATAAATAGGATAAACGCGTTGACGCGACCCGCCCGGCGCTATTAGCTGCTCACCCGGAGGAAGGTAATGCCGGATTTCGCGATGCAGTTTCCCGACAGCCACCGCGGACTCGCAGTGTGCGGCGCACCGGGAAATGCTGTCTCGCGCCGGCAATTCCGGCTTGCGGCTGACCCGGCAGGGCTGCAGCGAAGCCAGCGGCGCAGGCCATGCGTCGACTTCCGCCGCGTATCGACTAAGTGGCGGCCACGCTCCTGTGGCCGTTTGTTGCAAGGGAGGAATGCATGAGGAAACTACCTTTACTGCTTGCCGCGGCTGCTCTGGCGCTTGGCGCCGGCCCTGCCCTGGCGAAGAAACAGCTGGTCATCGTCGTAAAGGGTCTCGACAATCCCTTCTTCGAAGCGATCAACCAGGGCTGCCAGAAGTGGAATTCCGAAAACGCCAGTTCCGAATATGAGTGCTTCTACACCGGTCCGGCCTCGACGTCGGATGAAGCCGGCGAAGCGCAGATCGTGCAGGACATGCTCGGCAAGGCCGATACCGCCGCAATGGCGATCTCGCCGTCCAACGCCAAGCTGATCGCGCAGACCATCAAGACATCCGGCGCGACGGTGCCGATCATGACGGTGGACGCCGACCTTGCCCAGGAAGACGCGGCGCTGCGCAAGACCTACCTCGGAACCGACAACTACCTGATGGGCAAGCGCATCGGCGATTACATGAAGGAAGCGCTGCCAGCCGGCGGCAAGGTCTGCTCCATCCAGGGCAACCCGGGTGCCGACAACATCCTGCGCCGCGCGCAGGGCTGGCGCGATTCGCTGTCGGGCCAGGACGGCCTGGCCGAACTGAAGGGCGAAGGCGGCTGGACCGAAGTTGCGGGCTGCCCGGTCTTCACCAATGACGACGGCGCCAAGGGCGTCCAGGCGATGACCGACATCATGGCCGCAAATCCCGACCTCGTCGGCTTCGGCATCATGGGCGGCTGGCCGCTGTTCGGCGCGCCGCAGCCCTACCGCGACCTGTTCAGGCCGATCGCCGACAAGATCGCCGCCAACGAGTTCGTGATCGGCGCCGCCGACACGATCGGCGACGAAGTCGCGATTGCCGGCGAGGGCCTGGTCACGGCGCTGGTTGGTCAGCGGCCCTTCGAGATGGGCTACCTGGCGCCCGGCGTCATGATCGACCTGATCGAAGGCAAGCCGGTCGACGATCCGGTCTTCACCGGCCTCGACGAGTGCACCAAGGATACGGTCGACACCTGCATCCAGAAATAGCTATGCTTCCCCGGCGTGTCGTTTCGGCGCGCCGGGGGCATTCCTGCCGGATATTGGTCGTGCGGCAGGCACAGGAGACTTCACGACACATGCGGGGCGGCAAGGCAAAGCGATCCTCGACGGCAGCCGGTTCGCAGGGCAGCCTCGACCGAGGCAAGAGCACCGGCAATGCGCTGATCGGCGGCAGCAGCGTGCATGCCTCGCTGGCCAACGAGATCGGCCTGAGGATCGTGCGCGGCGACTATCCGCCCGGAACCATCCTGCCCAACGAAGCGAAATGGTCCGAGACCTTCAACGTCAGCCGCTCGGCGGTGCGCGAGGCGATCAAGATGCTGATGGCCAAGAGCCTGCTGGCCTCGCGGCCGAAGATCGGCAGCTGGGTCGAGCCACGCGAACGCTGGAACCTGCTCGATCGCGATGTGCTCGGCTGGTACGCCATGGCGCCGGATCGCGAGGCCTTCCTGCGCACGGTTCAGGAGTTCCGCCACATCATTGAGCCCGAGGCCACCGCCCTGGCGGCCGAACGCCGGACAGACGAGCAGATGGAGGAAATCAGCGCCGCCTGCCGCGAGATGGGCGAGGCCACCTCGCTGTCGAGCCGCACACAGGCCGATACGCGCTTTCATCTGGCCATCCTGCGGGCTTCGGGCAACGACCTGCTGGTGCCGCTCGGCGTGCTGATCGAATCGGCACTCAACAATCTCTTCGTCTTCGTGACGCGCGAACTCAATGACGTGCAGAGTGCCCAGATCCTGCACGAGGCGATCGAGAAGGCGATCCGGCTGCGCCGTCCGGACGCTGCGCGGCGCGCGGTGCGCAAGCTGCTTGCCAATACCGACGAGGTCATCATCGGCAACCGCCGCTAGGCGTCGCCGGTCCTGTCGCTCGCAGTTCGCGGCCCGGTGGCCCGGCCGTTCAAAAACCCATGGCTTCTTGCTCGCGGCGGCTTTTCTCGCCGCGCCTGTCCGTCTATCACTTCATTCGCAACAGCCAAGGCAGGCGAATGACAAAGAGGCACCGCGCATTCCTCGATCCGGCCCTGATCGCGCGCCTCAGGCGGACGTCGCGGCGGTTCAGCTCGATGAAGCACGACCTGAGAGCCCGCCTGCAGGCTATGCAACTGGCCAATCTGGAGCCTGACGACCGGCCGAGGGTCGAAAGCAGCGGCCGCGAGATCACCGTCGCTTCCTACAACATCCACAAATGCGTCGGGACGGATGGCCGCTTCGATCCGGCACGCATCGCCCATGTCATCGCAGAGCTCGATGCCGACGTCGTCGCCATCCAGGAAGCCGACCAGCGTTTCGGCCGCCGCCGCGGCCTCCTCGACCTCCAGGCGCTGGAAGGGATGACGGGGCTGACGCTGGTGCCAACGTCGGAGAAGCCGGACGGGCACGGCTGGCACGGCAACGCGCTCCTGCTGAAGACCGGCGCGGTGCAGGACATGCGCCGGCTGGCACTGCCGGGAGCCGAGCCGCGCGGCGCGCTACTCGTGGATCTCGACCTGCCGACCGGGCCGCTCAGGATGGTCGCCGCCCATCTCGGTCTTCTGAGGCGCAGCCGGCGCTGGCAGATCCACTCGATCCTGAACGCCATCCAGGACGGCCCGTCCGTGCCGGTTCTGCTGATGGGCGACTTCAACGAATGGCGGCCGGGCAACCGCTCATCCCTGCTGGCGCTGCGCCCGGTGTTCGGCCCGCTGTCGCACGAGCATTTCAGCTTCCCGTCCTATTTCCCGGTCATCGCGCTCGACCGGGTGATCGGATCGCCGGGTCTGGTAACCAAGCTCGAGGTGCACAATTCGCCGCTTGCCAGGGTCGCCTCGGACCACCTGCCGATGAAGGCGCGCATCGACATTCCCGCCGCGCTGAACGAACTGCTGCGGCAGGCCGACGACACGACGCCCGAGGGACAAGGCTGACGCATCCGGGCGGCCGGATGCGCGCCGTTTTTGCCGCGACGGCGTTGCGCTGGACTGCCAGACAGGCGATTGTGCCGGCATCGAGAGACAGGAGACTTTTCAGGCATGGCCGAGACATTCGTGATCGCGCAGGGTGGTGGCCCGACGGCGGTGATCAACCAGACGATGGTGGGCGCGACTCTGGAGGTGCTGCGCCGTCATCCGGGGGCTCGGGTGCTTGGTGCGCGGCATGGCGTGCGCGGCGTACGCGACGGCGACTATGTCGTGCTGTCGGACGTGCCGGAGGCGCAGCTCAGGCTGATCGCCGGAACGCCGAGCGCGGCGCTGGGCTCGACGCGCGACAAGCCGGACGCTGCCTATTGCGACAAGGTGCTCGCGGGCCTGAAAAAGGTCTCAGCCGACGCCTTCATCTATATCGGCGGCAACGACACGTCGGGCACGCAGCAGATTCTCACCGACGCCTCGGGCGGCTCGATCGCCTTCGTGCATGCGCCCAAGACCATCGACAATGACCTGATGGAGAACGACCACACGCCGGGCTTCATCTCGGCGGCCGAGTTCGTCGCCGGGGCCTTCCTGTCGGTCGATCTCGATTTCCGCGCGCTGCCCGGCGTCTATGTCGCGATCGTCATGGGCCGGCATGCCGGCTTCCTGACCGCCGCCTCGGCGGCCTGGCGGCTCGACGAGGACAGCGGACCGCACCTGATCTACGTGCCTGAGCGGGCCTTCTCGGTGCCGCGCTTCATCGACGACGTGCGCGCCAAGCTCGCGCGCCACAAACGCTGCATCGTCGCCGTTTCCGAAGGCGTGTCCACAGAGGACGGGCGTTCGCTGGTCGAGACCATCGTGCCCGAGGAGCGGCTGGAGCGCGATGCGCACGGCAATCTCAAGCTGTCAGGCGGCGACCTCGGCCTCGCCTTCGAGCATGCGCTGCGCGACGGGCTGCCCGGCCAGCGGGCGCGGGTCGATGCACTCGGCTACATGCCGCGCGGCTCGATCGCGGCGATCAGCAAGGTCGACCAGCAGGAAGCCTTCGACGCCGGCGTCCATGCTGTCGAGGCGGCGGCCCAGGGCGGCGGCTCTGTAGCCTTGCAGTTCGATGGCGAGAAGACGGTGCTGAAGATCGTGCCGCTGTCGGCCGTCGCGGCCAAGACACGCCATATGCCGGACGACTACCTCGATGCGTCGGGAACCTCCCTGTCGGAAAAAGGCATGGCCTACATGAAGCGGTTGGTGCCGAAGAAGTACGACGTCGGCAAGCCTTTTGTCTGAGTCCGGGACGTTCGACGCACGCTGATGGATCAGACCACACCCTCCCGCATCGAACCCGGCCCGGCGGATGGCGGTACGGGCTGGCGGCACTGGCTCTATGTGAACCTGCACACCCAAGCATGGCCCGGATCAGGCCTGTCGCCTCTCAACAAGGCGATTGCCGTGATCATCGTCGTCGCCGTGGTGATGGCGATCGTGCAGAGCGAACCGACCGTGCTGCGCGGGCGCGAGGACCTGTTCCGCGCCGCCGAGATGGTGCTGGCGGTGATCTTTCTCGCCGAATATGCCGGGCGGGTCTGGACGATTGCCGAGAACCCGGCCTTTGGAGAGGGCTGGCGCGGCCGGTTGCGCTACATGCGCAGCTTCACCGCCATCATCGACGTCATCGTGCTCGCCAGCCTGTTCATCACGCTGATGGGTGCGGAGGGCACGATCCTGCGACTGTTCCGGCTGGTGCGCATCGTCATGCTGGCCAAGCTCGGGCGCTATTCGACGGCGATGCTGGCCATCGCCCAGGCGGTGCGCGACCGGCGTTACGAGTTGCTGATGAGCCTCGCCGTCGCAGGCATGCTGCTGCTGGTTTCCTCGACGCTGCTGTTCCTCGTCGAGGGGGCAGGCCAGCCGGACGCCTTCGGCAGCATCCCGCGCGCCATGTGGTGGTCGGTCGCGACACTGACCACTGTCGGCTATGGCGACGCCGTTCCGCTCACCATCCTTGGCAAGCTGCTCGCCGGGCTCACCGCGATCACGGGGATTGGCCTGATCGCCATGCCGACCGGCATCCTGGCCTCCGCCTTCAGCAACGCGCTGCAGGAACAGCGCGAGGCACGCGAGAAGGAAATCGTCGACAGCGAGCCCAGCTGACGCTGCCTGAGCCATCGGAAGCGCAGCGCTGGCTGGATGACAGGGATGGGCGCGGACGCATATCGCTCGCGCAAGACAGTCGATAGAATGATGCGGTGTTCGCACCGAAGAGGGGATCCAATGACCAGCAATTCAGCGCTCCAGGCCCGCCGGACCGCAGCCATTCCGCGCGGCGTCGCCACCGCCTACCCCGTGTTTGCCGAGCGCGCCGAAGGCTCCGAGCTGTGGGACGTCGACGGCAGGCGCTTCATCGACTTCGGCGGCGGCATCGCGGTGCTCAACACCGGACACCGGCATCCCAAGGTGGTCAAGGCGGTGCGCGACCAGCTCGACCACTACACGCACACGGCGTTCCAGATCGTACCCTACGAGCCCTATATCGAACTGTGCGAGAAGCTGAACGCGCTGGCGCCGTTTTCGGGCGAGGCCAAGTCCATCCTGTTCTCGACCGGTGCGGAAGCCGTCGAGAACGCCGTCAAGATCGCCCGCGCCGCGACGGGACGCACAAACATCATTGCCTTCTCAGGCGCCTTCCACGGACGCACGCTGATGACCAGCGCGCTGACCGGCAAGGTCGCGCCCTACAAGAAGAAGTTCGGCCCGATGCCGGCCGGCGTCTGGCACGTACCGTTCCCGGTGGCGCAGCACGGCGTGACGGTCGCCGATACGCTGAAGGCGATCGAGTACCTGTTCCGGGCCGATGTGGACCCGTTCAACGTCGCTGCAATCATCATCGAGCCGGTGCAGGGCGAGGGCGGCTTCTATCCGGCGCCGACCGAGCTGCTGACGGCACTGCGCGCCATCTGCGACGAGCACGGCATCCTGCTGATTGCCGACGAGGTGCAGACCGGCTTCGCGCGCACCGGCAAGATGTTCGGCATCGAGAACTCCGGCGTCGAACCCGACCTGATGACGATCGCCAAGTCGCTTGCCGGCGGCTTTCCGCTGTCGGGGGTCGTCGGCCGCGCCGCCATCATGGATGCGCCGGACCCGGGCGGCCTCGGCGGCACCTATGCCGGCAGCCCGCTCGCCTGCGCGGCAGCCCTTGCCGTGCTCGATGTCATTGCCGAGGAAAAGCTGATCGACCGCGCCAACGTGCTCGGCGATCGCATCAAGGGCGAACTCGCCCGCATCGCGCAGCGCAACGACACGGTGCCGATGTCGGCGATCCGCGGCCCGGGCGCCATGGTGGCCTTCGACATCGTCAAGTCGCGCGGCGCCGAGGAGCCGGACGCCGATGCGACCAAGCGGGTGACCGCGGCAGCGCTTGCCGAGGGGCTGGTTCTTCTGTCGTGCGGCGTGCATGCCAACACGATCCGCATCCTGATGCCGCTGACCATCTCCGACGAGATTCTCGCCGAAGGCATGGGCAAGCTGGAAAAGGCGCTCGTCGCGGCGAACGTCTGAGCCGTCTGTCCCTGGCGGTTCGCTTCGCGGCGAACCGGCCTCGGGCCTCAGGCGACGACGATCGGGGTCTTGCCGGAAACGCGGTTGAACAGGTCGATGACGTCCTGGTTGATCATCCGCACGCAGCCGGACGACATGGCCTGCCCGATGGTCCACCACTCGGGCGAGCCGTGCACGCGAAAGCCGGTGTCGCGGCCGTCCTTGAAGATATAGAGCGCGCGCGCGCCGAGCGGGTTTTCGAGACCGCCGGGCTGGCCGCCGCGCCATTTTTCCAGCTCGGGCTTGCGGGCGATCATTTCGGCGGGCGGGGTCCAGGTCGGCCACTTCTTGCCGTACTGGATGTTGGCCCGTCCGGACCACAGAAAGCCTTCGCGGCCGATGCCGACGCCATAGCGCAGCGCGTCGCCCCCGGGCTGCACGTAATAGAGATGCCGCTCCTTCAGCCGCACCACGATGGTGCCGGGCGCCTCGCCGGTCGGATCGACGACGATCTGGCGGCGCCATTGCGGCTCGACCTTCTGGTAGGGCACTTCCGGCAGCACGAATCCCTCATCGGCGAAGGAGGCGTACATGAGTTCCGGCGTCGTGACGTTGCGGTCGACGCTGATGCGGGGGCGGATAGACCCGGTGGTGTAGTCGTCCACCTCGATCGCGGCGAGATCGATGCTGCGCGAGCAGCCGGCTGCGGCGAGAACGGTGGCCGATCCGAGACCAAGAAGCGCGCTGCGGCGCGAGAAAGTGGCGCGCGACGCTTCGGCTGCGGGCAGGATTGGCGTGGCGGATGAGTTTGACACGGTTACTGTTCCACTCGGCTACCTGTTCCGACAGGAGGCCAGAACTTGCGCGAATTTTAGGCAATCATGGTTGACGAAAGGTGAAAGTGGCGCCCGCGCCGCATTTTGCCGGCGGGGGCCTCTTTACAAATGGCGCGGGCAGGCGATTCATTCCTGCTGCTACGGAGTTCGCCATGCCGCTCGAGAACTGGGCAGCCTTTGCCGCCGCCTCCGCCGTGCTCCTGGTCATTCCGGGTCCGACGATCCTGCTTGTTGTGTCCTATGCGCTCGGCCAGGGCTGGCGCACGGCGCTGCCGATGGCGGTGGGCGTGGCGCTCGGCGATTTCACCGCCATGACACTGTCCATGCTCGGCATCGGCGCGCTGCTCGCGGCGTCCGCCATGGTGTTCACCGCGCTGAAATGGATCGGCGCGGCCTATCTCATCTATCTCGGCATCAAACTCTTTCGCGCCGGCGGCAGCCTCGACGCGGAACCGCGCACCGATCGGGTATCGGCCGTGCGCATGATGGCGCATGCCTGGCTGGTGACGGCGCTGAACCCGAAGAGCATCACCTTCTTCGTCGCCTTCCTGCCGCAGTTCCTCGACCGCCATGCAGACTTCTGGACGCAGATGCTGATCTTCGAGACGACCTTCCTGGCGCTCGCCTTCGCCAATGCCTTCGGCTACGCGCTGGTCGCGGCGCGGGCGCGCAGGCTGGTCGGCAACCCGCGCGCCATCCGCATCTTCAACCGGACGGGCGGCACACTGCTCGTCGGTGCCGGCATCGCCACGGTGGCCGTGCGCTCGGGCAATTGAGGGGAGAGCTCCCATGTCAGTCACCGATCAACTCGGCCTTTACGTGACCGGCGCCGATGCGGCCGCCCTCGGCCAGTACGAAAAGGCGCTGCACGAGCTGCAATGCTATGTCGGCGACCCGGTCGCCTCCGTCGATGCGGCGCTTGGCGAGGCTCCCGAACTCGTCATGGGGCACGTGCTGAAGGGCTACCTTTTTGGGCTGTCCACCGACCGCGAGGCCATCGATGTGGTGAAATCCTGCCATGCAGCCGCAACAGGGCTGCCGGCAACGGTGCGGGAAAAAGGTCATGTGGCCGCCCTCGGCCATCTCGCCGCAGGGCGATGGCATGAGGCGGGCCGCGTGCTGGAGGACGTCACCATCGAGGAACCGCGCGATGCCCTGGCGCTGCTTGCCGGCCACCAGATCGACTTCTTCACCGGCAATTCCCGGATGCTGCGCGACCGCATCGCGCGGGCCGTTCCGGCGTGGTCGCCCGGCATGGCCGGCTATCACGCAACGCTTTCCATGCACGCCTTCGGGCTGGAGGAAATGGGCGACTATGCGCGCGCCGAGCGGCTCGGCCGCGAAGCGATCGGCATCGAGCCGCGCGACGGCTGGGCGCAGCACGCGGTCGCCCATGTCATGGAGATGCAGAGCCGGCAGCGCGACGGCATTGCCTGGATGCGCGATAATGCCGAGGCCTGGACAGGCGACAGCTTCTTCCAGGTGCACAACTGGTGGCATCTCGCGCTGTTTCACTACGAACTCGGCGAGACTGAGGCTGCGCTGAAACTGTTCGACGACCATATCTACGGCACGCATTCGACGCTGGCGCTGAACATGCTCGACGCATCTGCGCTGCTGTGGCGGCTCCACCTGCAGGGCGTCGATGTCGGCGACCGCTGGGCCGCTCTTGCCGCAAACTGGGCGCCGAAGGCGAAGGACGGAAACTATGCCTTCAACGATGCGCACGCCATGATGGCCTTCGTCGGCGCCGGTCTGGACGAGCCGGCGCGCCTGCTGCTGGAAGCGCAGGACGAGGCCATGGGCGGTACAGACGACAACGCCCAGTTTACCCGCGAGGTCGGCCACCCGGTGACGCGCGCCATCAAGGCGTTCGGCGAGGGCGATTATGCAACCGTGGTGACGCTGCTGCGTCCCATCCGTGGCATCGCAGCGCGTTTCGGCGGCAGCCATGCGCAGCGCGACGTCATCGACCTGACGCTGATCGAGGCGGCGTTCCGCTCGGGCAATGGCGCGCTTGCCGCGGCGCTTTCGGCCGAGCGCGCCGTGGCGCGGCCCGAGAGCCCGCTGTCGCAGCTCTTCCTCAGGCGTGCACGAGAGGTCGCCGGCCGCGCCGTCTCCTGACCGATAAGTCAGACAATAAGAAATTCGCGGAATTATTGCGGGTTGCGAAAAAAATGCTCTCTGGAGCCCGGTTTGGCGGTTGCACTCGGCCCGGTTTTGGGTTGTAGCTTCTGCCGGGAGGAATGCGCGGGGTTCATCTGTGATGAACTGCAGCGCTGGTCGGGGCGGCGCTCAAGCGTTTCGGCCGCCATCGGGAGGAGGGTTCATGTATCTCGGCATCGATCTCGGCACGTCGAGCGTCAAGGCGCTGCTGATCGACGCGAACCAGCGCGTGGTGGGCTCGGCGACCGCACCGCTCGAGGTTTCGCGTCCGCATCCGGGCTGGTCAGAGCAGGACCCCAACGACTGGATCGCCGCTACCGCCAAGGCACTTGAGGGCCTTCAGGCGGGACGGCCTAAGGAACTTGCCGCCGTCGAGGGGATCGGCCTCTCCGGCCACATGCATGGCGCGACGCTCGTCGACAACCGCGACGTGGTGCTGCGCCCCTGCATCCTGTGGAACGATACGCGCAGCCACAAGGAGGCTGCCGCGCTCGACGCCAATCCGGCGTTCCGCGAGATCAGCGGCAATATCGTCTTTCCGGGCTTCACCGCGCCGAAGCTCGCCTGGGTCAAGAACAACGAGCCTGAGATTTTCGCCCGCGTCGCCAAGGTCCTGCTGCCCAAGGATTTCCTGCGCCTCTGGCTGACCGGTGAGCACATGTCGGAAATGTCGGATTCGGCCGGCACCGCCTGGCTCGATGTGGCGCAGCGGCGCTGGTCGGACGAGCTGCTGGCCGCGACCGATCTCAGCGAGAGCCAGATGCCGACGCTGGTCGAGGGCACCCAAGCGGCGGGCGGGCTGCGCGCCGACCTGGCGTCGAAATGGGGCCTGCGGGCAGGCATTCCGGTTGCCGGCGGCGCCGGCGACAATGCCGCCTCGGCCTGCGGCATGGGCACGGTCCGGCCCGGCCAGGCCTTCGCCTCGCTCGGCACGTCGGGCGTCATCTTCGCCGCCAACGGCGCCTATCTGCCCCACCCGGAAAGCGCGGTGCACACCTTCTGTCACGCACTGCCGGACACCTGGCACCAGATGGGCGTCATCCTGTCGGCGACGGATTCGCTGAACTGGCTGTCGGGCATCACCGGCAAGGATGCCGGCGCGCTGACCGACGAGCTCGGCGAGACGCTCAAGGCGCCAACCGGCGTCACCTTCTTGCCCTATCTCTCTGGCGAGCGCACACCCCACAATGACGCTTCGATCCGCGGCGTCTTTGCCGGCCTCGGCCACGAAGCGGGCCGTCCGGTGCTGACCCAGGCGGTGCTCGAGGGCGTCGCCTTTGCCTTCCGCGACAGCCTGGAGGCGCTGCGCGCCGCCGGGACCGAACTCGACCGCGTCACCGCGATCGGCGGCGGCTCTCGCTCGCGCTATTGGCTGCGCGCCATGGCGACAGCGCTCGACCTGCCGGTCGAGGTTCCGGCCGACGGCGATTTCGGCGCCGCCTTCGGCGCGGCGCGGCTGGGGCTCATCGCTGCTACCGGCGCCGACCCGTTCGCGGTCTGCACGACGCCGAAAACCGAAGAAACGATCGAACCCGACCGTTCGCTGTCGGCGGCCTATTCAGATGCCTATCAGCGCTACCGCGCACTCTATCCTGCCATCAAGGGAGTTATGTGATGACCACCGGTTTCTTTGGCGACATCAAGCCGATCAAGTACGAGGGGCCGGACAGTACCAATCCGCTGGCCTATCGCTTCTACAATCCCGACGAGAAGGTCGCGGGCAAGCGGGTGGAAGACCATATGCGCTTCTCGATCGCCTACTGGCACAGCTTCGCCTGGCCTGGCGGCGATCCGTTCGGTGGCCAGACCTTCGACAGGCCGTGGTTCGGTGACACGATGGAACTGGCGAAGCTGAAGGCCGACGTCGCCTTCGAGATGTTTTCGCTGCTCGGCGTTCCCTACTACTGCTTCCACGATGCCGACGTGCGGCCCGAGGCGGAAACCTTTGCAGAAAGCGCGGCGCGGCTCGACGAGATCGCTGACTATTTTGCCGGCAAGATGAAGAAGACAGGCACCAAGCTCCTGTGGGGCACGGCCAACCTGTTTTCGCACCGCCGCTACATGTCGGGCGCCGCGACCAATCCGGACCCGGATGTCTTTGCCTATGCCGCAGCGACGGTGAAGAGCTGCATGGACGTGACCAAGCGGCTGAAGGGCGAGAACTACGTGCTGTGGGGCGGCCGCGAGGGCTACGAGACGCTGCTCAACACCGATCTCAAGCGCGAGTCGGAGCAGGCCGGGCGCTTCCTGCAGATGGTCGTCGACTACAAGCACAAGATCGGTTTCAAGGGCACGATCCTGATCGAGCCGAAGCCGCAGGAGCCGACCAAGCACCAGTATGACTACGACGTCGCAACGGTCTACGGCTTCCTCAAGCGCTTCGGGCTGGAGAACGAGGTCAAGGTCAACATCGAGCAGGGCCACGCGATCCTGGCCGGTCATACCTTCGAGCACGAGCTGGCGCTGGCCGCCGCACTCGGCATTTTCGGCTCGATCGACATGAACCGCAACGACTACCAGTCCGGCTGGGACACCGACCAGTTCCCCAACAATGTTCCGGAGATGGCGCTCGCCTACTACGAGGTGCTGATGGCCGGCGGGTTCAAGACGGGTGGCACCAATTTCGACGCCAAGCTGCGCCGCCAGTCGCTCGACCCGCAGGACCTGCTGATCGCGCATATCGGCGCGATGGATTGCTGCGCACGCGGCCTCAAGGCGGCGGCGAAGATGATCGAGGACAAGGCGCTGATCGGGCCGCTCGAGGCGCGCTATGCAGGCTGGAAATCGGCCGAGGGCAAGGCGATGCTGTCGGGCAAGCGCACCCTCGAGGAGATCGCCGAGCGCGTGGTGAAGAAGGGCATCGAGCCCCAGCCGCGTTCCGGCCAGCAGGAACTGCTCGAGAACATCGTCAACCGCTACGTCTGAGCAAACCAAGCCGGCAAATGATCGTCCGGGTCGTCGTCTGACGGCCCGGGCGATTTCTTTTCAAACCGGCTGACCAAGGGTCATTCGAATTCGAAAATAACCCGCGTCGCGACACGCAATTGCCGTCGTCCTGTCATGAAAGACCGCTATGCAGGCGGTCATGGACACGAAGCGCCTCGACGACCAGAACCACAGCGACCTAGACGCCCAGATCGCGACGCTGCTCGACCGTCTGAACGAGTCTGCCTCGATCGTCGACCAGCTGATGGCGATGCCGCTGCCGAAACAGGACGGCCTCTCGCATAGCGCCGACTGGGACGCTGTCGTGGCGCGGCGCATGGAGACAAGGCTCGCTTCCGCCCTGCGCTCCCTCCTCGAAGAAGAACCAACCGCCAAGCGGGCGTAGTCAGCCGCGACGCATGCGCGCCGGCGGCTGGCCGAAGGCGTGCGAGAAGGCGCGCGAAAAGGCCGCCGCCGATGAAAAGCCGGTACGGCCGGCGATGTCGGCCATCGGCTCTGCGGTGTCGAGCACGAGGCGACGGGCCGCGTTCAACCTGAGGCGCAGATAGTAGGCGCCCGGTGTCTCGCCGATGGCGCGGGAAAACGTCTTCTCCAGTGTCCTTGCGGTCACGCCAGTTCGCCGCGCGATGGCCGCTACCGTGAGGGGCCGGTCGACATGCGATTCCATCAGGCGGATGGCGCCGGCAAGCCGCGGGTCGAATCCGTCGAGCCGGCCGAGCGAGACGAGCGGCTGTGCGTCGGTGGCGGCGCGCGCCTGGTCGTAGATGAAGACGCTGGCGACATCGAGCGCCACCGCCATGCCGAGGCGTGCGCGCACCAGATGCAGCATCAGGTCAAAGGTCGGCGAGGCGCCACCGGCGGTGAACACCGGCCCGTCGATGACATAGCGGTCGGGGCGGATGTCGGCGCCGGGAAAGGCAGCGGCGAAATCCTCCAGATCCTCCCAGTGCGTCGTCGCGGCACGCCCCTCGAGCAGGCCGGCGCGTCCGAGCAGCCACGTACCGGCCTCGATGCCGCCTACGGCGCGCGTTGCTCTTGCGGCCCGGCGAAAACCTGCAACGAGCGAGGCCGTCTCGTAGCGCGTGCCGAAGCCGCCGATGGCGATCAGCACATCGGTCTTCTGTGTCGCGTCGAAGCGACCAGACACCGCGATCGGCAGGCCGGAGGTGGTGACGGCCGGCTCGCCGTCGGCCGAAACGAGCTGCCAGTCGAACATGGTGGCGCCGGCAATGCGGTTCGCCGCGCGCAGCGGATCGACCGCCGAGGCGACGCACATGATCGAGGCGCCGGAAAACACCAGCAGCGTCACCCTGAGCGCGGTATCGTCGGAGCGGAAGATTGACGTGGCTTCGCTTTTCATCAAGTTGAATTCGTAAAGTGTGAAGCGTGGCCGCGCAAGCCGGACGATGCTGCCGGCACAATCCACGGCCGTCCGAACTGTCCGCCCGCGCATGCCTCCGCCTCGACGGCAGGAGCTAGGGTTGGTAGGGGAAGGGGCCGGGAGCCAAGGGAGTTGCCGATGCCGCTGACCATGAACCGCGAGGTCTTCATCACCTGTGCCGTGACCGGCTCGGGCGGGACGCAGGACCGCAGCCCGCATGTGCCGCGTTCGCCGAAGCAGATCGCCGATTCGGCGATCGACGCAGCCAAGGCCGGTGCGGCCATCGTCCACTGCCATGTGCGCGATCCCGAGACCGGCAAGCCGCGCCGCGACGTCGCCCTCTACCGCGAGGTGACGGAACGCATCCGCGACGCCGATGTCGATGTCGTGCTGAACCTGACCGCCGGCATGGGCGGCGACATGGTGTTCGGCGACGTTGAAAGCCCGTTGCCGCTGAGAGCGCAAGGTACCGACATGGCGAGCGCGTCCGAGCGCGTCGAGCATGTGCGCCAGTGCCGCCCGGAAATCTGCACGCTCGATTGCGGCACCATGAACTTCAACGAGGCCGACTATGTGATGACCAACACTCCCGGCATGCTGCGCGCCATGGGCCGCATGATGACCGAGATGGGCGTGAAGCCGGAGATCGAGGCCTTCGACACCGGCCATCTGTGGTTCGCCAAGCAGCTGGTCGAGGAGGGCGTGCTGGCGCCCGACGCGCTGGTGCAGCTCTGCATGGGCGTGCCGTGGGGCGCGCCGGACGACCTCAACACCTTCATGGCGATGGTCAACAATGTGCCGTCGGACTGGAACTGGTCGGCCTTCTCGATCGGCCGCAACCAGATGGCCTATGTTGCGGCCGCGGTGCTCGCCGGCGGCAATTGCCGCGTCGGTCTTGAGGACAATCTTTGGCTCGACAAGGGCGTGCTGGCAACCAACGCCCAGCTGGTCGACCGTGCGGTCGGCATCGTCGAGAATATGGGCGCCAGGGTGCTCGGTCCCGAAGAGGTCCGCAAGAAGCTGAACCTGACCAAGCGGGCGCCGATCTGACGCCAGGCCGCAGGGAGGAGGAAGCCATGGAAACCGTGAAGTTCACCGCGATGAAGGACGGCGACCGCAAGGACTACGCCTTTCTGACCGAGCATGAGATCGCCTATGCGGAGAAGACAGCCGACCGGCTGCTCGACGCGCTGGTGCAGCTCGACGAGGGCCTGTCCGGCTACAAGATCACGCGGCTCGGCCATTCGCTGCAGGCGGCGACACGCGCCTGGCGCGATGGCGCCGATTCAGACTGGATCGCCTGTGCCCTGCTGCACGACATTGGCGACATCTACGCGCCCTACAATCACGACGAATATGCCGCTGCGATCCTGAAGCCCTTCGTGCGCGAGCAGTGCACATGGGTGGTCGAAAAGCATGGCGACTTCCAGCGGCTCTATTACGCGCATCACACCGGCGGCAACCCGCATGCGCGCGACCGCTTCGCCGGCCATGCCTATTTCGACGATTGCGACCGGTTCTGCGAGCGATGGGACCAGTCGAGCTTCGACCCCGACCACGACACGTTGCCGCTCGAGACCTTCCGGCCCTCCGTGCTGGAGGTCTTTGCGCGCAAGGCCTACGACCCGGCGGTGATCCGGGCGGGCGAGCGCGTGCCGCTCACCAATCCTGAAACAGCCAGACAAAGAGCTTCGACATGAGCATCATCGAAAAGGCCGCGGCCATAGGCGGCGGGGTCATCGGCGCGGGCTGGGTCGCAAGGCTCCTGCTCAACGGCATCGACGTGGCGATCTACGATCCCGATCCGGAGGCCGGCCGCAAGGTCGCCGAGGTGATGAAGGGGGCGCGCCGTGCCTACAAGCAGATGCTGCCCGGCGGCTTGCCGAAGGAAGGCAAGCTTACCTTCGCCAAGACCATTGCCGAAGCGGTGAAGGATGCCGACTTCATCCAGGAAAGCGTGCCCGAGCGGCTCGACCTCAAGCACAAGGTACTGGCCGAGATCGACGCGCATGCGCCGGCCAATGCCATCATCGGCTCGTCGACATCGGGCATACTGCCGTCCGACATGCAGGTGGCGATGAAGCGCCACCCGGAGCGGCTGGTCGTCGGCCATCCGTTTAACCCGGTCTACCTGCTGCCGCTGGTCGAGATCGTCGGCGGCAAGGAGACGTTTCCCGAGGCTGTCGAGGTTGCGCGCGAGATCTACGAATCGATCGGCATGAAGCCGGTGGTCATCCGCAAGGAGATCGAGGCCTTCGTCGGCGACCGCCTGCTCGAGGCTGCCTGGCGCGAGGCGCTGTGGCTGGTCAAGGACGACATCGTCACCGTCGAGGAACTCGATGACATCATGCGCTATTCCTTCGGCATCCGCTGGGCGCAGATGGGCATGTTCCAGGTCTATCGCGTGGCCGGCGGCGAAGCCGGCATGCGCCACTTCATGGCGCAGTTCGGTCCGTGCCTGAAATGGCCGTGGACCAAGCTGATGGACGTGCCGGAGCTGACCGACGAGCTGGTCGACAAGATCGCCGAGCAGTCGGACGCGCAGGCGCATGGCCTGTCGATCCGCCAGCTCGAACGCATCCGCGACGACAATCTGGTCGCCATCATGGAAGCGCTGTCGAAGCAGAACAAGGGCAAGGGCTGGGGCGCCGGCGCGCTGCACAACGACTACACCAAGCGCCTCGCCAAGCTGGCGTCGAACAAGCCGAAGGCTTCGAAGGCCGCCGTGAAGGCCAAGGCCGAAAAGCTGGTCAAGAAGGGCAAGACGCCAAAGAAAAAAAAGGGCTGAGGCAATGGATTTCGGCCTCACGGATGAACAGCGGCTGATCGTCGAGACGACGCGCGCCTTTGTCGAGAACGAGCTCTACCCGCACGAGGCGGAGGTGGAGCGCACCGGCGTGCTGCGCCCGGAACTGATCGCCGAGCTGAAGGCCAAGGCGATCGAGGCGGGGCTCTACGCCGCCAACATGCCGGAAGAGGTCGGCGGCGCGGGGCTCGATACGGTGACATGGCTGCTCTACGAGAAGGAACTCGGCCGCGCGAATTACGCGTTGCACTGGACCTGCGTGGCGCGCCCCTCGAACATCCTTTGCGCGGGCACCGAGGAGCAGCGCGAAAAGTACCTCTACCCCTGCATCCGCGGCGAGAAGTCCGACTGCCTGGCGATGACCGAGCCGGGCGCCGGCTCGGATTTGCGCGGCATGAAGGCAACCGGCGTGCAGGATGGCGACGACTGGGTGCTGAACGGCACCAAGCACTTCATCAGCCATGCCGACATCGCCGATTTTGCCATCGTCTTCATGGCCTCTGGCGAAGAAGATGGCCCACGCGGCAAGCGCAAGAAGATCACCGCCTTCTTCGTCGACAAGGGCACCAAGGGCTTCAACGTGCGCGACGGCTACAAGAACGTCTCGCACCGCGGCTACACCAACTCGATCCTCGAATTCGACGATTGCAGGCTGCCTTCCAGCCAGGTGCTGGGCGAGGTGCACAAGGGGTTTGACGTCGCCAACAACTGGCTCGGCGCGACGCGGTTGCAGGTCGGCGCGACCTGCCTCGGCCGGGCCGAGCGGGCGCTCGGCCACGCCATCGACTATGCCGCGCAGCGCGAGCAGTTCGGCCAGAGCATCGGCAAGTTCCAGGGCGTCTCGTTCAAGCTCGCCGACATGGCCGTCGAGCTGAAGGCGGCCGAGCTGATGATCCTCGAGGCGGCGTGGAAATACGATGCCGGGACGGTTACCGACCAGGACATGGCGATGGCCAAGCTGAAGGCCACCGAAATGCTCGCCTTCGTCGCCGACGAGGCGATCCAGATCCATGGCGGCATGGGCCTGATGGACGAGCTGCCGCTTGAGCGTATCTGGCGCGATGCGCGCGTCGAGCGCATCTGGGAAGGCACCAGCGAGATCCAGCGCCACATCATCTCGCGCGCGCTGCTTCGGGCGGTCGGAGGCTAGGCCGCCGCAATGCCACCCGCGCCGCTTCGCGAGACCGACCTCTACCCGCCCGTCAAGCTGATGCTCGAAGGGCAGGGCTATGTCGTCAAGAGCGAGATCGGGGCGGCCGACATCGTTGCGGTACGCGGCGACGAGGAGCCGGTCATCGTCGAGCTGAAGACGAAATTCTCGCTGTCGCTGTTCCACCAGGCGGTGCAGCGGCAGGCCCTGACGGACACTGTCTATGTCGCCGTGCCGCGCGGCGAGGGCAAGCCTTTCATGAGTTCGCTCGCCGGCAACACGGCGCTCTGCCGCCGCCTGGGGCTGGGGCTGATCACGGTGCGCATGAGGGACGGTTTCGTCGAGATCCATTGCGATCCGGCAGCCTACAGACCGCGCCAGTCGAAGCCGCGCAAGGCGCGGCTGCTGCGCGAATTCGCCCGCCGCGTCGGCGACCCCAACAATGGCGGGGCGACGCGCGTCGGCCTGGTCACGGCCTACCGGCAGGACGCGCTGCTCTGCCTGAAGGTCCTGGAAGCGGGGGGCCCGACAAAGGCTGCCGACGTGGCGCGGCAGGCGCGCGTAAAGCATGCCCGCCGCCTGATGGCAGACGATCACTACGGCTGGTTCGAGCGCGTCGCGACCGGCATCTACGACCTGACGCCGAAGGGCCGCATCGCCGTCAGCGACTATGCGGCTGAACTCGAACGGCTCGACGCGGCGATCGAGCAGGCAATCGGCGACAACGGGGCAGTGGACTTCCGATGAGCGGCACGCGCGACATTTCCCGGCTTCTGCGGCCGAAATCCATTGCCGTCATCGGCGGCGGCTTCTTCGCGCCCAATGTCGTCAAGCAATGCATCAAGATGGGCTTTGCCGGCGACATATGGCCGGTACATCCGACGAAGCCCGAGATCGAGGGCGTGGCGACCTTCGCCACGGTGGACGCGCTGCCGGGCGCGCCCGACGCCACCTTCATCGGCGTCAACCGGCACCTCACCATCGACATCGTGCGCTCACTTGCCGAGCGCGGGGCGGGCGGTGCAATCTGCTTCGCCTCAGGCTTTCTCGAGGCCGGCGCCGACGATGCCGACGGGGCGCGGCTGCAGCAGGAACTGGTGGAGGCGGCCGGCGACATGCCGGTCATCGGGCCCAACTGCTACGGGTTGATCAACTATGCCGACGGCGCGCTGCTCTGGCCGGATCAGCATGGCGGCCGGCGGCTTGCAAAAGGCGAGCGGGGTGTCGCCATCATCACCCAGTCGTCGAACATCGCCTGCAACTTCACCATGCAGACGCGCGGCCTGCCGGTCGCCTTCCTGATGACGGCCGGCAATCAGGCGCAGACCGGCCTGTCGGAAATGGCGCTCGGCCTGATCGAGGACGAGCGCGTCTCGGCGCTCGGGCTGCACATCGAGGGTTTCGATTCCGTTGCCGGATTCGAGCGGCTGGCGGCGCGGGCGCGCAAGCTGAAGAAGCCGATTGTCGCGATGAAGGTCGGCCGATCCGAGCAGGCGCGCACGGCAACCGTGTCGCATACGGCCTCGCTGGCCGGCTCCGACGCGGCTTCAGACGCTTTCCTGAAGCGTCTCGGCATCGCCCGCGTGGACGCCATCCCGTCCTTCCTCGAGACCTTGAAGCTGCTGCATGTCGTCGGCCCGCATTCCGGCCCGAAACTGTCCTCAATGAGCTGCTCGGGCGGCGAGGCGTCGGTGATGGCCGACAGCGCCGAGGGGCGGCGTGTCGGCTTTCCGAAGCTCGAGGCGGCGCACCACGCCCGCGTGAGGTCAACTCTGGGGCCTCTGGTGACCATCGCCAACCCGCTCGACTACCACACCTTCATCTGGAACGACGTGCCGGCGATGACCAAGGCCTTTTCGGCGATGGCGTCCGGCGGCTTCGACCTCAACATGCTGGTGCTCGATTTTCCGCGCTCGGACCGCTGCTCGGATGCCGACTGGTGGGGGGCGGTGACAGCCTTCGAGGCGGCACTTTCGGCCAATGGCGCGCGCGGCGCCATCGTCGCCTCGATGGGCGAGAACCTTGCAGAAGCCTATGCCGAGGGCCTGGTCGCAAAGGGCATCGTGCCGCTGCACGGCATTGTCGAGGCTTTCGACGCGGCCGAAGCCGCGTCCTTCATCGGCGAGGCCTGGACGAAGGCCGACCGCGCCCCGGCCTCAGCCTTGTGGGATGGTCGTATCGAAGGTTCCAATGGGGGAACTGACCAGCCGGCACTGCCTGCCCACCCTACCGAAGCCGCCGCCAAGGCGATGCTTGCCGGTTTCGGGTTGCCTGTGCCGAAGGGCATCGAGGCCGGCTCCACCGACGAGGCGGTGGCCGCGGCGCACGAACTTGGTTTTCCGGTCGCGGTCAAGGCGCTTGGCCTGGCGCACAAGAGCGAGGCAGGCGCTGTCAGGCTCAATTTGCGCGACGAGGCGGCGGTGCGGGAGGCGGCGCATGGGCTGATCGGGCTCGGCAGCGGGCTCTATGTCGAGCGCATGATTGCCAATGGGGTGGCCGAGCTGATCGTCGGCGTGACGCGTGACCCGGTGTTCGGACCGGTGATGACGCTGGGCTCCGGCGGCGTGCTGGTCGAGCTGCTGCGCGACAGTGCGACACTGCTCCTGCCGGCAAGCAGGGCTGAGATCGAGGCCGCGTTGCGCGGCCTGAAGCTGTTTCCGCTGCTCGACGGCTATCGAGGCCGGCCGAAGGCGGATCTCGCCGCCACCATTGATGCGGTTGCGGGTATTTTCCGTTTCGTGCTCGCCCATGCAGATCGCATAGAGGAACTAGACATCAATCCGCTCATTGCGTGTGCCGAGGGCGAAGGCGCCTGGATCGCCGACGCGCTGCTGATTTTCACGGAGAATGCCCATGACTGACGTCGTCAAAACCCGCCGCGAAGGCGGTATCCTCGAGGTCACGCTCGACCGGCCGAAGGCCAACGCCATCGACCTGCAGACCTCGCGGCTGATGGGCGAGACCTTCAAGGCCTTCCGCGACGACCCCGAGCTGCGTGTCGCCATCGTCAAGACGGCGGGAGACAAGTTCTTCTCGGCCGGATGGGACCTCAAGGCGGCGGCCGGCGGCGACGCGGTCGACGGCAATTACGGCGTCGGCGGCTTTGCAGGCCTGCAGGAACTGCGCGACATGAACAAGCCGGTGATCGCCTGCGTCAACGGCATGGCGGTCGGCGGCGGCTTCGAACTGGCGCTGTCCTGCGACCTGATCTACGCGGCCGACCATGCGAGCTTCGCGCTGCCGGAAATTCGCGCCGGCACGTTGGCTGATGCGGCGACGCTGAAGCTGCCGAAGCGCATTCCCTACCACGTCGCCATGGACATGCTGTTGACCGGGCGCTGGATGGACGTCGCCGAGGCGCATCGCTGGGGTCTGGTCAACGAGGTGCTGCCCAAGGAAAAGCTCGACGAGCGCGTCTGGGAAGTTGCCCGACTGCTGGAATCGGGACCGCCGCTCGTCTTTGCCGCGATCAAGGAAGTGGCGCGGGCCGCCGAGGGCATGGCTTTCCAGGACGCGATGAACCGCATTACCAAGCGGCAGTTCCGCACCGTCGACGAACTGTACGGTTCCGAGGACGGCATGGAGGGTTTCCGCGCCTTCGCGGAAAAGCGAGACCCGGTCTGGAAGGGAAAGTGAAGGCCATGGCACAAGGGGCGTCATGACCGATTACACGAAGCTGATCGACGCCGAGACCTGGGCCTATATCGACCGCGTCAACGCATTTTATCCGCCCGACACGGTCGACTACACCATTGACCAGCAGCGCGCGGTCTACGGCCGCATGTGCAGGGCGTTTCACGCCGGCTACCCTGCCGGCGTGACGGCCAGCGACGCGACGATCCCCACAGCGGCCACGGATATCCCGGTCCGCATCTACCGCAAGGCGGACAAGCCCGCGGCCGTGGTGCTCTACTTCCACGGCGGCGGCTTCATTCTCGGCGGGCTCGACAGCCATGACGATGTCTGCGCCGAGATCTGCGACCGGACCGGCTTCGAGGTCGTTTCGGTCGACTATCGGCTGGCGCCGGAACACGTCCACCCGGCAGCCTTCGAAGACGCACTGGCGGCCTATGAATGGTCAGCGGATGCTTACGGAATACCGATCGTGCTGTGCGGCGATTCCGCCGGCGGCAATCTCGCCGCCGCCGTCAGCCACGCGACGCGGGGCCACAAGGTCAGGCCAGCCGGGCAGGTTCTGATCTATCCAGGCCTCGGCGGCGACCGCAGCAAGGGCTCCTACGTGACGCATGCCGAGGCGCCGCAGCTGACGATGCGCGATCTCGAATTCTACAAGCATGTGCGCACTGGCAGCGTCGACCGCACGGGCGACATCACGCTGTCGCCGCTTGCCGATGCCGATTTCACCAACCTGCCGCCGACGGTGATTATCACCGCCGAATGCGACCCGCTGTCCTCTGACGGCGCGGCCTATGGAAGCCGTGTTGCGGAAGCGGGCGGGCGGGCGTATTGGCTCGAGGAGCCGGGCCTGGTTCATGGCTACCTGCGGGCGCGCCACTGCGTGGCACGGGCGCGCGCAAGTTTCACCCGCATCGTCGAGGCGGTCGGCGCGCTGGGCAGGCAGGAGTGGATCTGGTGAACATGACGGCAAATGCCTTTCCGGCAACGGGGTTCTCGGCCTTTCTGTTCGACATGGATGGCACCATCCTGACGTCCATCCTGGCGACCGAGCGGGTCTGGGCCGGCTGGATGCGTGGCCACGGGCTCGATGTGGCGGCCTTGCTGCCGACGATCCACGGGATGCGCGCCATCGATACGATGCGCCGTCTGGCGGTACCCGGCATGGATCCGGAAGTGGAGGCGCGCCGGCTGCTCGCGCTGGAGATGGAGGATGTCGGCGGCATCGAACCGATCCGCGGCGCGGCTGCCTTTCTCGCCACCCTGCCGCAGGACCGCTGGGCCGTGGTCACCTCGGCGCCCAAGGCGCTGGCGCTGAGGCGCATGGAGGCGGCCGGTCTGAGCGCGCCGGCCGTCATGGTGACCGCCGAGGACGTCTCGCAGGGCAAACCGGCGCCCGACTGTTTTTTGCTCGGCGCGGAGCGCCTCCGCGTCACGGCAGAGTCCTGCCTGATCTTCGAGGACGCACCGGCCGGAATAGCCGCCGCGGAGGCCGCCGGCGCGCGCGTCATGGTGGTGACCGCGACCCATGACGACAAGTCCGGAGGGGGCCATGCAGCTATCGAGAGCTACGAGTCCATAGCCGCGATGACGGATGCCGCAGGCGCCCTGCACGTTCGCGCGCGGTCATAGTCAGCTCAGGAAAGGCTTCGCCTTCATCGTAGCCGGGACCGGCACGCCGAGGCGTTTGAGAATGGTCGGTGCCAGCTGCAACTGGTCGAGCAGCGTTTCGGCCGCCGGTCCCTTGCCCTTGCCGAAATAATAGAGCGCGAAATCCTGCATCTCGTCGTCATGGCCGCCGTGGTGGCCGCGGTCGGTCTGGCCGTGGTCGGCGGTCACCATGACCTCGTAGCCCGCCTCCAGCCAGCGCGGCAGGAAGGCGGCCAGCATGGCGTCCATGACGGCCAGCGCGTGGTCCATCTCGCCGCAGTCATGGCCGAAGCGGTGGCCCATCGAGTCCAGCGTGCAGGTGTGCAGGATGCCGTAATCGATGCCGTGCCGCTCGGCCAGCATGGTCAGCGTGGCGAACAGGTCGACATCGGACGGCGTCATCTGGTTGGCGTGGCCGTAGCCGGTCATGGTGTGGAAGCGGCCATGCGTGATTGGCCCGCCGGGCTCGTCGTATTCGATGTCGCGCACCATGTCGAAAGGATAGCGGTTGAAGAATTCCGACCAGTAGGAATGGGTCACCGCGCCGGTCTTGCCACCGGCCTTCATCACTTCCGAGAAGACGTCGGGCTGGGCGACGCGGAAGCGCACCTCGTTGGACAGTATGCCGTGCGCCTGCGGTGCCACGCCGGTGTGGATCGAGGCGTAGCAGCAGGCCGAGGTAGAAGGCAGGACGGAGCGCATCTTCCAGGCGCGCGCGTCGCCCGACTGCACCCAGCCCTCCAGATTGCCCATGAACTTCTTCCAGTTGCGCCAGGGCAACCCGTCGAGGACGATGAGCAGGAGTTTTGTCTTGAGCGCCATGTTTCCGATCCGGAAGTTTCGGACGCCGACAGGTTCTGTCGCAGTCCGCTTCTAACCAAGAAAATCCCCGCCACGGTATACCGCGGCGGGGATCATTATCGACGTCCAGTCAGGCTCAGGCGGTGAGCCAGCACTCGCAGAGCGCGTAGCCGTCCATCATCTCGCCCTGCGGGTTGGCAACCCAGCCGGCAACCTTCTTGGAATCCACCGCATCGATGAACTGGTTGAAGAACGGCACGATCGTGCCGCCTTCGTCACGCACCATCATGCCCATGTCGTGGTAGATGGACTTGCGCTTGTCCTGGTCGAGCTCGCCGGCGGCTGCACGCAGCATGGCGTCGAACTCCGGCCGCTTGAAGCGGGTGTCGTTCCAGTCGGCGGTCGAGGCGAGCGCGGTCGCGTACATCTGCGACTGCGTGGCGCGGCCACCCCAGTAGGACAGCGAGAAGGGCTGCTTGTTCCAGACTTCCGACCAGTAGCCGTCACCAGGCTCGCGCTTGATCTCGATCTTGATGCCGGCCTTGGCGCAGCTCTGCTGGTAGAGCTGGGCAGCGTCGACCGCGCCCGGGAAGGCAACGTCGGAGGTGCGCAGCAGGATCGAGCCGGAGTGGCCGGACTTCTTGTAGTGCTCTGCGGCCTTTTCCGGGTCGAATGTGCGCTGCTCGATGTCGTTGGGGAACAGCGGGTAGGCCGAGTTGATCGGGAAGTCGTTGCCGATCGTGCCGTAGCCCTGCAGGATCTTGTCGAGCAGTTCCTCGCGGTCCATGGCCAGCTTCAGCGCCATACGCAGGTCGTTATTGTCGAAGGGCGCGGTGTCGCAGAACATGTTGAACGGATAGAAGCCGCGGCCCGAAGTCGCTTCGACCGAGACGCCGGGGACGCGCTTGACGAGGTCGACGACCTTCGGCTCGATGCGGTTGATCATGTTGACCTGGCCGCCCTGCAGGGCCGAAAGGCGTGCAGTCGCGTCGTTGATCACGACGATTTCCACCTGGTCGGCATGGCCGAGCTTGTCGCCCAGCCAGTAGTTGGCAAAACGCTCGCCGCCATGGCGCACGCCCGGTTCGTTGACCGAAACCTTGTAGGGACCCGCGCTGATGCCGGCGTTCGGATCGTCCTTGCCGCCATTGGGCTGGATGATCAGGTGATAGTCAGCCATCAGGTAGGGGAAGTCGGCATCCGGCTCGGCCAGGGTCACGGTGACCTCCTTGCCGCTCGTCTTGACGCCCTTGATGTTCTTCAGGATGCCCAGCGCGCCGGATTTGGAGTTCTCGTCCGCATGACGCTCGATCGTCGCGGCCACGTCCTCGGCGGTGACGGTCTTGCCATTGTGGAACTCGATGCCGTCGCGAACCTTGATGGTCCAGGTCGTGGCATCGCCCGACGAGCCGATTTCCTCGGCGATCAGGTTTTCCAGCCCGCCGTCCGGCTTCAGCCGGTTCAGGTACTCGCCCCACTGCTTGCCGAAGCTGAACATGACCTGGCTGAGGATCAGCGCCGGGTCCATGCTGTTGGTGGACTCGCCGCCCTGCAGGCCGGCACGCATGATGCCGCCCCTGACGGGCGTCTGGGCCTGGGCTGCGCCGGAGAGCAGCGTGTTGGCGAAGGCTGCCGAGGCGCCGAGCGCTGCGGCTCGGCCGAGGAAATCACGCCGCGACATGCGTCCGGCAACGGTCAATCGGCTTAGGAATTCGAGTTCGGTGGTCATATTCTACAACTCCCATTGTTGTTGGTTGGCCATCGTGAGCCAGGCTCGTGACGGCTGTTTGACTAGGACAGTGACGGATCAGTTTCCGGCACTCTCCATTCTGCGGCCCTTGATGGCCTTCTCCAGCCAGCCGATCTCCATTTCCGGTACGGAGGAGAGCAGCAGGTCGGTGTAATCGTCGAAAGGCGGCGCCAGAACCTTGCTTTTGGGTCCGTAGCGCACGACCTCGCCACGATACATGACGGCGATGGAATCGGCGATCGATTTCACCGTCGCCAGGTCGTGGGTGATGAAGAGATAGGCTACGCCTTCCTCCTTCTGCAGGCCGAGAAGCAGCTTGAGAATGCCGTTTGCCACGAGCGGATCGAGCGCCGAGGTGACCTCGTCGCAGATGATCAGCTTGGGCTTGGCGGCGAGCGACCTGGCAATGCAGACACGCTGCTTCTGGCCGCCGGAAAGCTCGGCCGGGTAGCGATCGCTGAAGCCCTTGCCCATCTCGATCTTGTCGAGCAGTTCGGCGATGCGTCGGTCGCGCTCGGCGCCGCGCATGTTGAAATAGAACTCCAGCGGCCGGCCGATGATGGTGCCGACGGTCTGACGCGGATTCATCGCCACGTCGGCCATCTGGTAGATCATCTGCAACTGCCGCAGGTCTTCCTTCGGGCGGTCGGCCAGCCGGTTGGCGAGCGGTCTGCCGTCAAAATCGACCGTGCCCTGTTCGGGCGGCAGGAGGCCGGTGATGGCACGCGCCAGGGTCGACTTGCCGGACCCGGATTCGCCGACCACGGCCAGCGTCTGGCCCGGAAAAATATCGACCGAGACGTCCTTCAAGACCTTCGGACCGCCGCGGCCATAGGCGGCCGTGACGTTCTTGACGGAGAGAAACGGCGCTTCGCCCGGCTGCTGCTCGTCATGCGTGATCTCGTGCACGGAAACGAGCGCGTTGGTGTATTCCTGACGCGGTTCCTTGATGATCTGCTGGGTGCCACCCCACTCGACCAGCCGGCCGTGCCTGAGCACCATGATCTCGTCCGAGACCTGGGCGACGACGGCAAGGTCATGCGTGATGTAGAGCGCGGCGACGCCGGTATCGCGGATCGCATCCTTGATCGCCGCCAGAACGTCGATCTGGGTAGTCACGTCGAGCGCGGTTGTCGGCTCGTCGAAGACGATCAGGTCCGGCTCCGAGCAGAGAGCCATCGCCGTCATGACGCGCTGCAACTGGCCGCCCGAAACCTGATGAGGATAGCGCTCGCCGATGTTTTCCGGATCGGGAAGGCTGAGCTTGCGGAACAGTTCGACGGCGCGCTTCTCGGCCTGGGCGCGCGTGCCCGTGCCGTGTTCCAGCGACGCCTCTATCACCTGGTCGATCAGCTTGTGGGCGGGATTGAAAGCTGCCGCGGCCGATTGCGCGACATAGCAGACCTCCTTGCCGCGCAGCTTTCGGATGCCGCGCTTGCCGGCCTTCATGATGTCGCGGCCGTTGAGCATGACCTCGCCGCCGGTGATGCGAACGCCACCGCGGCCGTAACCCATGGCCGACAGGCCGATGGTCGACTTGCCGGCCCCGGATTCACCGATGAGGCCGAGCACCTTGCCGCGCTTGAGCGACAGCGAGACATCGTGAACCAGGACGATGTTCTTCGGCGCCTCGCCGGGCGGGAAGACCGTCGCCTCGATGCGAAGCTTGCGGATGTCGAGCAGGGGGTCCTGCTTCTTTGCTGCCTCGGCCATTATCCGCGCCCTCCCTTCAGGCTGGTGGTGCGGTTCAGGATCCAGTCTGCGACCAGGTTGACCGAGATGGCAAGCGCGGCAATCGCTGCGGCCGGGATGAGGGCTGCGGGAATGCCGAACACGATGCCGTCCTTGTTTTCCTTGACCATGCCGCCCCAGTCAGCGTCCGGCGGCTGCACGCCAAGGCCGAGGAAAGAGAGGGCAGAGAGGAACAGCACGGCGTAGATGAAGCGCAGACCGAGCTCGGATATCAGCGGCGAAAGGGCATTCGGCAGAATCTCGCGGAAGATGATCCAGACCGTGCCTTCGCCGCGCAGCTTGGCAGCCTCGACGAAGTCCATCACGTTGATGTCGACGGCGACCGCGCGCGACAGCCGGTAGACGCGCGTCGAGTCGAGCAGGCCCATGACCATGATGAGCGTGACCAGCGTGGTCGGCAGCACCGACAGCACGACGAGGCCGAAGATCAGGGTCGGGATCGCCATCAGGAGATCGACGAAGCGCGACATCAGCGTGTCGAACCAGCCGCCGAGCACGGCGGCCGTGAAGCCGAGGATCGAGCCCAGCGAGAAGGACAGCGCGGTTGCGAGCACCGCGATGAAGATCGTGACGCGGGCGCCGTAGATCATGCGCGACAGGAGATCGCGGCCGAGATTGTCGGTGCCGAGCAGGTAGCTCGACGAGGCCGGTTCCCAGACATCGCCAACGATCTGCCCGTTGCCGTAAGGGGCAATCAGCGGCGCGAATATCGCGGCAAACAGGAACATGGCGGTCAGGACGAGCCCGACCAGCGCCGGGATGGGTATACGTCGGATGTTCAGCATGGCGCGCCCCTACTTCGGATGCCGGAGGCGCGGATTGGCGACGATCGCCCCGATATCCGCAACGATGTTGAGGGTGATGTAGACGGCGGCGAAGATCAGGCCGACGGCCTGCACGACCGGCACATCGCGCTTGGAGACGTGGTCGACGAGATATTGTCCCATGCCGGGATAGACGAAGATCACCTCGACGACGACCACGCCGACGATGAGGAAGGCGAGGTTCAGCATGACGACGTTGATGATCGGTGCGATGGCGTTCGGGAAGGCGTGCCGGCGGATGACGTCGATTGCCGACAGGCCCTTCAGTTCGGCCGTCTCGATATAGGCCGACTGCATGACGTTGAGGATGGCGGCGCGCGTCATGCGCATCATGTGGGCGAGCACGACCAGCGTCAGCACGGCGGCCGGCAAGGCGATGGCCTGCATGCGGTCCATGAAGGGCATGCCGTCATAGACGGTCGAGATGCCCGGGAAGATCTGCCATTTGACGGCGAAGAAATAGACCAGGAGATAGCCGATGAAGAATTCCGGGAACGAGGTGGAAGCGAGCGCCAGTCCGGAAATCAGCTTGTCGACCCAGCCGTTGCGGTAGCGCACGGCGAGCAGGCCAAGCCCGATGGCCAGCGGGATGGATACCGCCGCGGCCCAGAAAGCGAGGAACAGCGTGTTCCACAGCCTGCCGCTGATCGAGGTGGCGATGTCCTGCCCGCTGGACAGTGCCGTGCCGAGATCGCCGGTGAGAATGCCGCCGAGCCAGTTGAAGTAGCGGACATAGGCGGGGTCATTGAGGCCGAGTTCGGCGCGCAGATTGGCGAGCGACTCGGGCGTCGCCGACTGGCCGAGGATGGACTGGGCGACGTCGCCGGGCAGGATCTGCGTGCCGGCAAAGATCAGGACCGAAACGGCCAGGAGGAGAAGGATACCCAGCGCGATGCGCTGGGCAACCAGTTTCAGGATTGGTGATGACATGTCCGCGGCGCCGATCAGGCTTCAAGCCAGCACTTGGCAAGTGCGTAACCGTTCATCAGTTCCTGGTGCGGGTCGTCGACCCAGCCGCCGACGCCATCGCCCGTCGCGTCGATGAAGTCGTTGAACATCGGCAGGATCAAGCCGCCCTCGTCGCGCACGATCACCGCCATGTCGCGGTACAGGGCCTTGCGCTTCTCGTTGTCGAGTTCGGCGCGGGCGGCGATCACCATCTTGTCGAAGTCGGGGCGCAGGAAGCGGGTGTCGTTCCAGTCGGCGGTCGAAAGATAGGCGGTCGAATACATCTGGTCCTGTGTTGAACGGCCGCCCCAGTAGGAGGTGCAGAAGGGCTGCTTGTTCCAGACTTCCGACCAGTAGCCGTCGCCGGGCTCGCGCTTGACCTCGACCTTGATGCCGGCCTTGGCGCAGCTCTGCTGGTAGAGCTGGGCGGCGTCAACGGCGCCGGGAAAGGCGACGTCGGAGGTGCGCAGCAGCACGGTGCCATCATGGCCCGATTTCTTGTAGTGGAAGGCGGCCTTTTCGGGATCGAAGGTGCGCTGCTCGATGTCGTCGGAGAACAGCGGGTAGGCCGAGTTGATCGGGAAGTCGTTGCCGACCGAGCCGTAGCCGCGCAAGATCTTGTCGACCATCTCTTCGCGGTCCATGGCGAGCTTCAGCGCCATGCGCAGGTCATTGTTGTCGAAGGGCGCCGTGTTGCAATGAGCAATGAAGACATAGTGGCCGGGGCCCGAATGGTTGCGGATGGTGACGCCCGGCAGGCGCTTGATCAGGTCGACGATCTTTGGCTCGACCCGGTTGATCATGTTGACCTGGCCGCCCTGCAGCGCGGCCGTGCGCGCCGTCGCGTCATTGATGACGATGATCTCGACCTGGTCGGCATGACCCATCTTGTCACCCTGCCAGTAGTTGGCAAAGCGCTCGCCGCCGTGCCGCACGCCGGGCTCATTGACTGCAATCTTGTAAGGCCCGGCACCGATGCCGGCGTCGGCGCCGTCCTTGCCGCCGTTCGGCTGGACGACCAGATGGTAGTCGCTGAGCAGGTAGGGCAGGTCGGCATTGGGCTCCTTGAGCGTGATGACGACTTCCCTGCCGCTCGCCTTGAGGCTCTCGATGCCCTTCATGTAGCCGAGCGCGCCGGATTTCGAATTCTCGTCGGAGTGGCGCTCGAGTGTCGCAACCACGTCTTCCGGCGTTACCGTCTTGCCGTTGTGGAACTCGATGCCGTCGCGGATCTTCAGCGTCCATACCTTGGCGTCGTCGGACGAGCCGATTTCCTCGGCAATGCGCGGCTCGAGGTCGCCCTCGGGCGACAGCTCGACGATCATTTCGCCCCACATCTTGCCGAAGGCGAAGGGCACCTGCGTCATGAACAGTGCCGGGTCGAGGCTGTTGGTGGATTCGCCGCCGACCAGACCGGCCTTGAGAATGCCGCCCTTGACCGGGCCCTCCGCCCGCGCTGCGCCTGCAAGCAGGGAATTGGCGAAGGTCGCTGAAACACCGAGCGCGGTGGCGCGGCCAAGGAATTCACGCCTGCTGAGTCGGCCCTGGGCGACGCGGCGGCTCAGGAAATCCAGTTCGTTTGACATGACAGGTTCCTCACTCTGCGGTTTCGACCTTCGGCCGTTCTTGTTTTTATGCTGGTCTGAATATTGACCGGAATGGAGCGACGTCCGCAAGGCGGATTGCGACATGCCGTGGCGTAAATCAAATTCCGCCATGGCCCAATGGAGGTCTGGTCAGATGAAGCCGCGGGGGGCGGTTTCGTCGAAGTCCCGCTCGAAGACGAGCCGGGATCCTTCGCGGGCGACAATGCGGCCGCGCAGATGGAAGCTTGTCGCATCCGAGGTCATTTCGGTCAAGGTTTCGGTCGATACCGACCAGCCATCGCGCGACAGCGTCTGCGTCCAGCGCGTGCTGCCATGCGCCGATAGAGTGTCGTCCGGATCGATCGTCCAGCTCTCCTCGGCGGTGCCACCCGATACGAGGCCATGGTCGAGATCGCGCACCTCGCCGAAGTCGTCGACGATATCGAGCCGCACGCGTCCATCCGCCGTCCGCTTGACCGTGCGGCTGTTTGAAGATGGCCGCAGCGTCTCGATCTTCCAGGGCGTGGCGGCTTCGGGCTCGGCGAAGCTCCATTCGTCGCCGGTTCCCGATGGGCGCACCGGCAGGTCAATGGCGCCTTCCGCCAGCGTTAGCGCGACGGGCTCGGGCGACGGCCAGACCAGAGGCCAGTAGGTCGAGGAGATCGCGACACGCAGTCGGTTGCCGGGCTTCACCGAGTAGGCGATGTCGTCGAGCTGCAGCGCGACCTGCATCGCCTCGCCGGGAACCACATTGCGCGGGAATTCGTGGCTGTCGCGGTGGCAGAGGTTGAGCACCCCATAGGTGATGCGGGTCGAGGCGCCGTCAGCCTGCAGGTCGCAAAGCCGAACCGCGACCATGGCGCGTGGCCGGTCGGCCGCGAGCGTCAGCCGGACGACCGGCGCGCCGACGATGTCGAGCGGGGCGTCGAGCGGCTCGCTGTCGAAGCAGGCAGATTTTTCGTCGTCGATGCGCTGGTCTCCCGGCAATTCCGGGCCGAGCCAGATGGCGCAATATTCACCCCCGGCCAGGCCGCAATCCTGCGGCGAGGCGATGATCGTGGGGGGCATGGGCGTCGCATCCGCGGCGAGCCGATTGCCGGCGCCGAGCGTGAATCGGAGCGGTGCGCGGTCCGGCACCGCCCAGACCGACTCGGCGATCCAGCGACCGGGCCGCTCGTCGTACCAGTCGCGCGGCGGTTCGGAGTCCATGACGTAGAGCCGCATGGCCGGGTCGTTCTCGACGCCGGTGTCGATGCCCTTCAGCCAGTGGTCCCACCAGCGCAGCGCCTCCTGCAGGAAACCGATTGCCGGCTTCGGCACGGCGAAATGCGGGTATTTGTGGATCCAGGGTCCGACGATGCCCTTGGCCGGCGCATCGATGCCGGCAACCAGCCGCGAGACGGCGTTCTTGTAGCCGTCGCCCCAGCCGCCGATGGCCAGCGTCGCGGCCTTGATGGCGGAAAAATCCTCGCAGACCGAGCCGCGTTTCCAGTAGGCGTCGCGCGTCTGGTGGCGCAGCCAGACGGCGGGCAGGAAGGGTTCGTGCTCCAGCCGGTCGAGCCACATGGCGCGCCATTTGTCGCCGACGATCGCCGGGTCCGGAGGGCGCGAGGAATAGGAGAGCATCGTTGCGCCCCAGCCCATGTTCTCGTTGAGCAGCAGGCCGCCCTTGAAGTGGATGTCGTCGGCGTAGCGGTCGTCGGTCGAACAGAGCGTGATGATCGCCTTCAGTGCAGCCGGGCCCTTTGCAACGACCTGCAGCGCGTTGAAGCCGCCCCAGGAAATCCCCATCATGCCCACCTTGCCGCTGCACCAGGGCTGTGCAGCCGCCCAGGCAATGACGTCGCAGGCGTCCTGCAATTCCTGCTCCGAGTACTCGTCCTCCATCAGCCCGTCGGAATCGCCGTTTCCGCGCATGTCGACACGCAGGCAGGCATAGCCGTGGCCGGCGAAGTACGGATGGGTCAGGCTGTCGCGCGCCGTCGTGCCATCGCGCTTTCGGTAGGGCAGGTGCTCGAGGATGGCCGGAACCGGATCCTGGTCGGCATCGACAGGCATCCAGACCCGTGCGGACAGGCGGCAGCCGTCGGGCATGACGATGCCCATGTCGGGAAATTCGAGGGGTTGTCGC
This sequence comes from Mesorhizobium sp. 10J20-29, assembly GCF_054130485.1. NCBI lineage: Bacteria > Pseudomonadati > Pseudomonadota > Alphaproteobacteria > Hyphomicrobiales > Phyllobacteriaceae > Mesorhizobium > Mesorhizobium sp. 10J20-29. The sequence continues at coordinate 447,399 of NZ_CP199156.1, read as the reverse complement.
GGAAAGTCGGTGACGGTCTTCATGCGGGCCACGTTGCCTCGGCACAAGGCCCTGCGTCCAGACGGAATCCGAGCATGGGCGCGCCGCTTGCTGCCTCAGTTCAGTGGAATGTCGTTGTCGGTCTTGCTGTCCTGGTAGATCGCCGACATCTCGTCATAGCGCTTCGAAATCGCGGCGATGCGGGCTTCGAGCCTAGACCGGTCCGGTTCCGGAAGGTCGTGCACCAGCCTGCGGATGCCGAAGCTCTTCCAGTAGGCGTTTTCGGCATTGTATCCGCCAGGATCGAGCGTGAAGACCTCCTTCAGGATCTTCAGGTCGTGCGGGATGGCGAAGCTGTCGCGCGAATCCTCGTGACTGAACAGATAGTAGAAATTGTCGAAGCCGGTCCAGGTGATGGCCGAGAGGCAGAGCGAGCAGGGCTCGTGCGTGGCGAGAAAGATGCAGTCGCGCGTCTCGGGCCGGTCGGCCCTGGGCATCTCGTAGAAGCGCTTCAGGCAATGAATCTCTCCGTGCCACAGCGGGTTCTCGGTCTCGTTGTTGGTCTCGGCGAGCACCAGCGAGCGGTCGTCCTTGCGCAGGATCGCCGCGCCGAACAGCTTGTTGCCATGCGCCACCCCCTCGGACGTCTTCGGCACGATATCCTGCTCGATGACATCGAGCAGGCGGTCGATCAGCGACACTTCGGCCATCGTCAGAGGCTCCCGGGGAGACGGATTTCATAGGGCTCGGAGAAGACGTGCTCCTCGAGGTTCACGCCGTCGCCGCCGCGGTCGACGACAAGAAAATCCTGCGGCTCGCCGATGACCGTCAGGACGCCGTGCCACAGGTTGCGCGGATAGTTTACGCCCTGCCCCGGCGCGGTGACGAAGGCATGCGGCTCGCCCGGCTTGCCCGCCTCGTCATGGCAGACGACGACGATGAATGGCTGCGGCGACAGCGGAATGAAGGCCTGGCTGCCGAGCGGATGGCGCTCGACCATGCGCATCGCAAGGGGGAGCCGATAAGGCTGGCCCTGGAAGATGTTGATCAGCACGTGGCCGTCCGGGCCCGCCGCCTCGGGGCGCGCCAGCGCGTGGAAGCGCTCGGTCATGCCGCCATTGATAGGATAGTGCAGGCCGCCTTCGGTATCGATGACGTCGCCGAATTCGGCGAACTTCTCGCGGGTCAGCGGCCGGGCGGTGATGACGCGGGACGGTGAGCCCATGTCAGCCGCCGAACCGCTGGACCGGCGCGCCGAGCTTCATGTGGCGGTTGACGTCCTTGTAGAGCAGATAGCGGAATTTTCCGGGGCCGCCGGCGTAGCAGGCCTGCGGGCAGAAGGCGCGCAGCCACATGTAGTCGCCGGCCTCGACTTCGACCCAGTCCTGGTTCAGCCGGTACACCGCCTTGCCCTCCAGCACGTAGAGGCCGTGCTCCATGACATGAGTCTCGGCAAAGGGGATCGTGCCTCCGGGCTCGAAGGTGACGATGTTGACGTGCATGTCGTGGCGCAGATCGTCCGGATCGACGAAGCGCGTCGTCGCCCAGCGTCCCGCGGTGCCCGGCATCGACAGGGGGATGATGTCCTGCTCGTTGCGGAACACCGGCTCCGGCACGTCGAGGCCGTCGACGCGGTCGTAGATCTTGCGGATCCAGTGGAAGCGGGCGTGCGCGGCACCATCATTGCGCAGGGTCCAGCCGCATGACGGCGGCAGGTAGGCATAGCCGCCAGGCTGCAGGCGGTGGGCCTCACCGCCGAGCGTCACGGTGACTTCGCCCTCCATGACGAACAGCACGCCTTCGGCACCGGCGTCCGGTTCCGGCCGAACGCTGCCACCGCCCGGCGCGACCTCCATGACGTATTGCGCAAAGCTCTCGGCGAAGCCCGAGAGCGGACGCGACAGGATCCAGGCGCGCGTGCCGTCCCAGAAGGGCAGGGCGCTGGTCACGATGTCGCCCATCACCCCCTTGGGAATGACGACATAAGCTTCGGTGAACACGGCGCGGCCAGTCAGAAGCTGTGTCTGCGGCGGGTGACCGCCTTGCGGTGCGATGTACTGGGGACCGGCCATCTGATCTTTCCTAGGAAGGCAGCATGTCTGTGAGCCTGAGCCTTGCGATGCGCTCGACCTGGCGGCAGGCGGTGTCGAATTCGGTGGCGTGGTCGTTGCCAATGCGCGTCTCGAAGGCGGCGAGGATGTCGTCCTTGGTCTTTCCCTTGACCGCGATGATGAAGGGGAAGCCGAAGCGCGCTACATAGGTCGCGTTGAGGTCAGTGAAGCGGCGGCGCTCCTCGTCGGTCAGCGCGTCGAGGCCGGCGGAGGCCTGTTCGCTCGTCGATTCAGGCGTCAGGCGCCTTGCTGCCGCCAGCTTGCCGGCAAGATCGGGATGCGCGTTGAGCACGCCGAGGCGCTCGGCCTCGCTGGCCGAACGGAATATCCGCGCCAGCGCGTTGTGCAATCCGCCGGCGGTGTCGTGCGCTGCGCCCAGTTCCAGCCGGTAGGCCCGCTCGGCGATCCAGGGCGAATGCTCGAAGACGCTGCCGAAGCGCCGCACGAACTCGTCTTCCGGCATGCGCGAGGGACGCAGTTCCGGCGCGCGGTAGGGATGATGCTTCTGCCAGTGGCGGGCGATGTCGATGCGGCGCGGCAGCCAGACCTTCTCGTGGCCCTTGACGTATTCGATGAAACGCTTGAGCGCAGCCGCGCGGCCCGGTCGCCCGACCAGCCGGCAGTGCAGCCCGATGCTCATCATGCCCGGCCGACCTGACTTTCCCTCGGCGTAGAGCGTGTCGAAGCTGTCCTTCAGATAGGCGAAGAACTGGTCGCCGGAATTGAAGCCCTGCGGCGTCGCGAAGCGCATGTCGTTGGCATCGAGCGTATAGGGGATGATCAGCTGCGGCGGGATCTCGTTGCCATGGCCGTCATGGTCGAGCCAGTAAGGCAACTCGTCGTCATAGGTATCCGAGACATAGGCGAAGCCGCCTTCGGCCGCCGCCAGCCGAACCGTGTTGATGGAGGTGCGGCCGGTGTACCAGCCGGTCGGCCGCTCGCCGGTCACCTCGCGGTGCAGGCTGATCGCCTCTTCCATGTCGCGCGCCTCGTCGGCGGCCGAATGGTCGCGGTAGTCGATCCATTTCAGGCCGTGCGAGGCGATCTCCCAGCCTGCCTCCTGCATCGCCGCGACCTGGTCGGGGGAGCGGGCAAGCGCGGTTGCGACGCCATAGACGGTGACCGGAACGCCGGCTTGCGTGAACATGCGGTGCAGGCGCCAGAAGCCGGCGCGGGCGCCATATTCGTAGATCGATTCCATGTTCCAGTGGCGCATGCCGGGCCAGGGCGCGGCGCCGACCACTTCGGACAGGAAGGCTTCCGAGGCCTGGTCGCCATGCAGAATGGAATTCTCGCCGCCTTCCTCATAGTTGACGACGAACTGCACGGCGACACGCGCACCGCCCGGCCATTGCGGATCGGGCGGGGTGCGCCCATAGCCACGCATGTCTCGGTAGTAACGCATATTCCTCCGTCGCCGGCTCGGGCCGGTCTCTCGATTTTCGAGGATAGTCGTGGGACAGGGGAAAGAATTCCCCCGAAATTTTTGAAAGTCTTTTTGTGGCGCTTGGCTTCACCCGGACTTATGCATGGCCTTTAATTGACGCACAATCGTGCATTGACGGAACAAGGGAGGACCTGCCGAATGTCGAATGCAGGGGGCGGACGCCTGACGACCCACGTTCTCGATACCGCTTCCGGCCTGCCTGCGGCGGGCCTCGGGATCGAGCTCTTCCGCCTTTCGGGCGGCGAGCGCACGCATCTGAAGACGGTCGTCACCAATGCCGACGGGCGTTGCGATGCCCCGCTTCTCGAGGGCCACGACTTCGAAACCGGCGAATACGAGCTGGTCTTTGCCGCCGGCAACTATCTGCGCGGCCAGGGCGCCGAGTTGCCCGAGCCCGCCTTCCTCGACATCATCCCGATCCGCTTCGGCATGGCCGAGGCGCGCCACTATCATGTACCGCTGCTCGTTTCGCCCTACGGCTATTCGACCTACCGGGGAAGCTAGAGCCATGGCCAAGCCAAAGACACGCAACGAACTGCGCTTCATCCTGAACGGCGAGGACGTGGCGCTGTCGTCGGTTGCGCCGGACGAGACGCTGCTCGACTATCTGAGGCTTCGCCGCTCGCTGCGCGGCACCAAGGAAGGCTGCGCGGAAGGCGACTGCGGGGCCTGCACGGTGCTGGTCGGCAGGCTGTCGGGCGGCAGGCTGGTCTACGAGAGCGTCAATGCCTGCATCCGCTTCATGGGTTCGCTCGACGCCTGTCACGTCGTCACCATCGAGCATCTGCGCGGCACGGACGGTGGACTTCATCCCGTGCAGCAGGCGATGGTCGATTTCCACGGCTCACAATGCGGCTTCTGCACGCCGGGCTTCGTCATGTCGCTCTACGCGCTGTGGATGAAGTCGCCCGATCCGACGGACGCGGCGATCGAGAAGGCGCTGCAGGGAAACCTCTGCCGTTGTACCGGCTACGAGGCGATCATGCGCGCCGCGCGCGCCATCTCGAGCTACGGCAAGGCGGCGAAGGACCCGCTCGCCACCGAGCGCAAGGCAATCAGCGCGCGGCTTGCAGCACTCGACGACGGGTCGCGTGTCGACATAGGTGCAGGCGCCGACCGGCTGGTCGTGCCGGCGGATGCCGACGATTTCGCCAAGATCCTCAAGGACCATCCGGAGGCCACCATCGTCGCCGGTTCGACCGATGTCGGGCTCTGGGTCACCAAGCACATGCGCCGCATTTCGCCGGCCGTCTTCGTCGGCAATCTCGACGGCCTCTGCGGCCTCTCGGAGGAGAGCGGCGTCATCAGCATCGGCGCCGGCGCAACCTATACCGACGCCTTCGCCATGCTGTCGAAGCGCATCCCGGCGCTCGGGCCGCTGTTCGACCGCATCGGCGGCGACCAGGTGCGCAACATGGGAACGATCGGCGGCAATATCGTCAACGGCTCGCCGATCGGCGACACCCCGCCGCCGCTGATCGCGCTGGGCGCCAGCCTGACGCTCAGGCGCGGCAAGAAGCGGCGAACGATCCCGCTCGAGAAATACTTCATCGCCTATGGCAAGCAGGACCGGAAGCCCGGCGAGTTCGTCGAGGCCGTCCACGTACCGGTGCCGGCAAAGAGGGTGCATTTTGCCGTCTACAAGATCACCAAGCGGCGCGACGAGGACATCACCGCCGTGCTCGGCGCGTTCCACCTGACGCTGGCGAACAACGGCACGGTCGGCGCGATCCGCATTGCCTATGGCGGCATGGCGGCGACACCGAAGCGGGCGAGCGCCGTCGAGGCAGCGCTCCTCGGAAAGCCCTGGACGGAAGCCACCGTCGAAGCGGCGATTGGCGCCTACGATGTCGATTTTTCGCCACTGACCGACATGCGCGCCTCGGCCGAGTACCGCTCGCTGGCAGCAAAAAACCTGCTCAGGCGCTTCTTCGTCGAGACCACCGGCACCAAGGCGCCGGTCCAGGTCTCTAGAAGCGTTGCGGCGTGAGGGCATGGCCATGAACAAGCACGCGGCACCCGACCTCAAGGCCAGCAAAATCAGCGGCGGCGTCGCCACCGACCAGCGTCACGATTCCGCGCACAAGCATGTCTCCGGGCAGGCGGTCTATATCGACGACATGCCGGAGCCGGCCGGCACGCTGCATGGCTGCCTCGGCCTGTCGACGGTAGCTCACGGCACCATCAGGAAGATGGACCTGTCGGCGGTGCGTTCGGCGCCGGGCGTCGTCGACGTGTTGACCGGGCACGACATCCCAGGCGTCAACGACATCTCGCCCACCGGCCGCCACGACGAGCCGGTGCTGACGACAGACACCGTTCAGTTCTTCGGCCAGCCGCTCTTCTGCGTCATCGCCGAGACGCGCGAGCAGGCTCGCCGCGCCTGCGGCCTCGCCAGGGTGGAATACAAGGAAAAGCCGGCGATCATCGACGTGGCCGGTCTCGATCCCGCCAAGGCGAAGCAGGTGACGGCACCGCTGACGCTGAAGCGCGGCGACGCAGCCAAGGCCATCGCCAAGGCGCCGCGCCGGCTGAAGGGCCGCATGCGGCTCGGCGGTCAGGACCATTTCTACCTCGAGGGCCAGATCGCCTTCGCCATCCCCGGCGAAGACCATGACGTCACCGTTTACTCCTCGACGCAGCATCCGAGCGAGGTGCAGCACATGGTCAGCCACGTGCTGGGCGTGCCGAGCCATGCGGTGACGGTCGAGATCCGCCGCATGGGCGGCGGCTTCGGCGGCAAGGAGACTCAGGGCAACCAGTTCGCGGCACTCGCGGCCGTCGCGGCCAAGAAGCTCAACCGCGCCGTAAAGATTCGTCCCGACCGCGACGACGACATGACCGCGACCGGCAAGCGGCACGATTTCATGATCGACTATGAGGTCGGCTTCGACGACGACGGCAACATTCTCGGCGTCGAGTATCTCTACGCCGCGCGCTGCGGCTTCTCGTCCGACCTGTCCGGACCGGTCACCGACCGGGCGCTGTTTCACTGCGACAACGCCTATTTCTGGCCGGCGGTGAAGGCGGTCTCGGCGCCGCTCTACACAAACACGGTGTCCAACACCGCCTTTCGCGGCTTCGGCGGTCCGCAGGGCATGATCGGCGCCGAGCGCGTCATCGACGAGGTTGCGTTTGCCACCGGCAAGGATCCGCTCGAGATCCGCAAGCGCAATTTCTACGGCGATACCGAGCGCAACGTGACGCCCTACCACCAGCCTGTGGAGGACAATGTCATCCAGCGCGTCGTCTCCGAGCTTGAGGAGAGCGCGGACTACGCGCGCCGCCGGCGCGAGATCGACGCCTTCAACGCCAACAGCCGCATCATCAAGCGCGGCCTGGCGCTGACGCCGGTGAAGTTCGGCATCTCGTTCACCGCAACGCACTACAACCAGGCCGGCGCGCTGGTGCATGTCTACACCGACGGCTCGGTGCACCTGAACCATGGCGGCACCGAGATGGGGCAGGGGCTCTACGTCAAGGTGGCGCAGGTCGTGGCCGAAGAGTTCCAGATCGACATCGACCAGGTGAAGATCACCGCGACGACCACCGGCAAGGTGCCGAACACGTCGGCGACAGCCGCTTCTTCCGGCGCCGACCTTAACGGCATGGCGGCCAAGGCCGCGGCGCGCACCATACGCGACCGGCTTACAGACTTCGCGTCCGACAAGTACCAGGTCCCGCTCGACCAAATCGAGTTCCTGCCCAACCGGGTGCGCGTCGGCAACCAGGAGATCGGCTTTGCCGAGCTGGTCGGCCAAGCCTATATGGCGCGCATCCAGCTGTCGGCCGCCGGCTTCTACAAAACGCCGAAAATCCACTGGAACCGCGACAAGGGCGAGGGCCATCCCTTCTACTACTTCGCCTATGGCGCCTCCTGCTCTGAAGTCTCGATCGACACGCTGACCGGCGAATATGTCGTCGAGCGCACCGACATCCTGCACGAGACCGGCCGCTCGCTGAACCGGGCGATCGATCTCGGCCAGGTCGAGGGCGGCTTCATCCAGGGCATGGGCTGGCTGACGACCGAGGAGCTGTGGTGGGACGACAAGGGACGGCTGCGCACCTTCGCGCCATCGACCTACAAGATCCCGCTCGCCTCCGACCGGCCAAAGATCTTCAACGTCACGCTGGCGGACTGGAGCGAGAACCACGAAAACACCGTCCACCGGTCGAAGGCTGTCGGCGAGCCGCCGCTGATGCTTGGAATGTCGGTGCTGCATGCTCTGTCGGACGCCGTTGCAAGCGTCGCCGACCACCGGATCTGCCCGCGCCTCGACGCGCCGGCGACGCCGGAGCGCGTGCTGATGGCGGTCGAGCGGCTGAGGCGCGAAGCCGCCGGAAAATGAGCCGGGTCGCCGACAGACTGCGCGCTTTCCTCGACGTGTCGCCTGTCGCGGCGCTCGTCGAGGTCGCGTCGGTCAGGGGCTCCGCGCCGCGAGACGCGGGCGCTTGGATGCTTGTGTCGCCGGACCGCATTTTCGGCACGATCGGCGGCGGCCAGCTCGAATTCATGGCGATCGACAAGGCCCGCGAGATGCTAGCGTCTTCGGGCGACCGACCAGCGGCGGAGACACTGTCGCTCGACGTGCCGCTCGGGCCGGAAATCGGACAGTGCTGCGGCGGGCGAGTCGAGGTGTCGATCAGAATGGCCGACGAAAGTGCCAGGGTCGAACTGGTCGCTGCGGCCGGTGCCGGCGATGCCAGCCGGCCGCATGTCTATCTGTTCGGCGGCGGCCATGTCGGCCGAGCACTGGCCTCGGCGCTCGATCTGCTGCCGCTCAACACGGTCGTGGTGGAGACGCGCGCGGATGCGCTCGAGGACATGCCCGACGGGGTTGAGACCCGGCTCACGGCTGTCCCGGAAGAGATGGTGCGTAACGCGCCCGCGAGTTCGGCCTTCGTGGTGCTGACGCACGACCACGCGCTCGATTTCCTGATCGTCGCCGCGGCCCTCGGACGCGCGGACGCGGCCTATGTCGGCATGATCGGGTCGAAGACCAAGAAGGCAACGTTCAGGAACTGGTATTTTCGCGAGGCTGGCGGCAACGAGGCGGACTTTGCCCGTCTCGTCTCGCCGATCGGCGGCGACAGGGTCGCCGACAAGCGGCCGGCGGTCATTGCCGCACTTGCCGCCGCCGAAATCCTGACCGCCCTGACCGCGCCCTGAAGCGCGGCTGCCTCTTGCCTAGTTCGGTTCCTGGGTGTGCGCCTCGAGGAACCACAGCAGCTTGTCCAGCGAACGCGAATAGGCGGTGAAGATGTCGGCGGTGTCGGCATCGCCCGCCTCGTCGGCCTCGTCGATCGACTTGCGCGCCAGCTTGGCGGCCGTGGCGTAGCGGTCGATGAGGGCTGCGAGGTGATCCTTGGTCTTGTGGATGTCGGTCGGATAGGGCTTCAGCCCGGTCGACTTGCCGACTTCCTGCGTGGTGCCGTGCGCGGTGCCGCCCAGCTGCACGGCGCGCTCCGCGATGGTGTCGACGTGACCGTCGATCTCCTTGCGGAAGGTGTCGAGCATCTCGTGGATGGCGATGAAGTTCGGCCCCTTGACGTTCCAGTGCGCCTGCTTGGTCAGCAACGCCAGGTCGATGGAATCGGCGAGCCGATCGTTGAGGATTTCGATCGACTGCATCCGGGCATTCGACTTGAGATCGTTCTTGGTGGGATGGTGTCCATTGGATGGCTCCTTGATTGGTGCGGCCTGGAGGCGCTGTCCTCCCGTCACGCGGCGCAACGCGGCACGTACGCACGAATGCAATTATCCGGGCGGCCTGCACCAACCCGCTGGCGGCCGATTGGTTCCTTCAGTCAACGTCCCGCCAAAAGGTCCTTGATCAGGCGCTGGCAGCGCTCGGCCATGAAGTCGAGAAGCAGGCGCACCTTGGGGTCCTGCAGCTTCTTGTGCGGATAGACCGCTGCAAGCTGCACCGGCGTTGGCGGCGTGTCGGCCAGGATGACCTTCAGCCGCTGGTCGCGGATAAAGGGTTCGATCTCGAAGCGCGGCTTGTTGATGATACCGCGCCCGGCAAGCGCCCAGCCGGTCAGCACGTCGCCATCGTCGGAATCATAGGGCCCGCGCACCTCGAACTTCTGCTGGCCGGTCGGCATGTTGAAGACCCAGAAATGCTCGCGCATGCCGGGATAGCGCAGCATCAGGCAATCGTGACTGTCGCCGATCAGGTCCTGCGGAATCTTCGGCTCGCCGCGTGCGGCGAGGTAGCCGGGGGCCGCGGCCAGCACACGCTCGCAATCCATGATGCCGCGCATGCGGAGGCTGGAATCCTCCAGCCGCCCAAGGCGGAAGGCAACGTCGATGCCTTCCTTCATCATGTCGACGTCATGGTCCGACAGGCGAAGCCGCACTTCGATGTCGGGATACTTGTCGCGGAAATCGGGGATACCCGAGGCGATCAGCCGGCGGCCGAGCCCGAGCGGTGCGGTGACGCGGATGGTACCGCGCGGCTGGCCGGACAATGCGCTGACGGCGGCCTCCGCCTCGGTCACTGCGTCGAGAATGTTCTTGGCGCCGGCATAGAACACCGTGCCCTGCTCGGTCGGCATCAATTGCCTTGTCGTGCGGTTGAACAGCCTGACACCGAGGTGCTTTTCCAGTTCCTTGATGCGGTTGGAGGCGACCGCCGGGGATATGCGCATGTCGCGGCCCGCCGACGACAGGCTGCCGAGTTCGACCACCCTTACAAACACCGCGATATTGTCGAGATAGGCCATGCCGACGGGCTTCCTTGCGCATTGCCGCTTCGCCGAACAGTATTTTCCATTTTTTTTTGAAAGTCATCGTGCATGTCCCCTCTTTCCGTTTGGACTCCAGCCCGTAAAGTCGGGCTGCATAGGGGATGCTGCGATGAACGATTTCGCGATTTTCTGGGAATGGCTGAGTTTCGGCGTGCGCTGGCTGCATGTGGTCACCGCCATCGCCTGGATCGGCTCGTCCTTCTACTTCATCGCGCTTGACCTCGGCCTCGTTCAGCGCCCGGGCATGCCGGAAGGCGCCTATGGCGAGGAATGGCAGGTGCACGGCGGCGGCTTCTACCATGTGCAGAAATACCTCGTTGCGCCCGCGTCGATGCCCGAGCACCTGACCTGGTTCAAATGGGAATCCTACGCCACCTGGCTGTCGGGCTTCGCCATGCTCGCTGTCGTCTATTACGCCGGTGCCGATCTCTTCCTCATCGACCGCAACGTGCTCGATGTGTCGGCGCCCGTCGCGATCCTGATCTCGATGGCATCGATCGGCATCGGCTGGCTGATTTACGACCAGCTCTGCAAGTCGCCGCTCGGCAAGAACGACACCTGGCTGATGCTGGTACTCTACGTCGTGCTGGTGTTCATGGCCTGGGGCTACACGCAGCTGTTCACCGGCCGCGCCGCCTTCCTGCATCTCGGCGCCTTCACTGCGACGATCATGACCGCCAACGTCTTCCTGATCATCATCCCCAACCAGAAGGTCGTCGTTGCCGACCTCATCGCGGGCCGCAAGCCGGACCCGAAATACGGCCGCATCGCCAAGACGCGCTCGCTGCACAACAACTACCTGACGCTGCCCGTCATCTTCCTGATGCTGTCCAATCACTATCCGCTCGCCTTCGCGACGGAGTTCAACTGGGTGATCGCCTCGCTGATCTTCATCATCGGCGTCCTGATCCGGCACTATTTCAACACGGTGCACCGGCGCGACGGCACGCCGCACTGGACCTGGCTGGTCGCCGGCATCCTGTTCATCGTCATCATGTGGCTGTCCACCGCGCCGAAGATCCTGACCGGCGAGACCAAGCTTGCCGCCTCCGCGGAGCCCTTCGTCGCCTCGGCGCATTTCCCGTCGGTGCGTGACACTGTGCTCGGGCGCTGCGCAATGTGCCACGCGATGGAGCCGTCCTATGACGGCATCTACCAGGCACCGAAGAACGTGGTGCTGGAGAGCGATGCCGAAATCGCCAATCACGCGCGCGAGATCTACCTGCAGGCCGGCCGCAGCCATGCCATGCCGCCCGGCAACGTGACGCAGATCTCGCCGAAGGAACGCGCGCTGCTTGTCGCCTGGTTCGAAGAGGCGCGGTGACAGCATGACCGACCTGATCCTGCGCGGCCGCACGCTGTCCTTCCTGCGCTGGCCGGACAATGCCGAGGACCACGGTGCCTATGCCTATGAGGAGGACGGTGGGCTCCTGCTGCGCGACGGGAAGATCGTCGCGGTGGGCGCCTATGGCGAGGTTGCCGCCCGGGCCGGCGAGGGCGTTGCGACGGTCGACCACCGGCCGCATCTCCTGCTGCCGGGCTTCATCGACGCGCATGCGCATTTCCCGCAGATGCAGGTGATCGCCTCCTACGGCGCCGAACTGCTCGACTGGCTGAACAAGTACACCTTTCCGGAAGAGTCGAAATTCACCAATCCGCAGCACGGGCGACGTATCGCGCGGCTCTTTCTCGACGAGATGCTGCGCCAGGGCACGACGACGGTCGCGGCCTATTGCTCGGTGCACAAGGCCTCTGCGGAGGCCTTCTTCGCCGAGGCGCTGGAGCGCGACATGCTGGTCATCGCCGGCAAGGTGATGATGGACCGCAACGCGCCCGTGGCCGTGCTCGACACGCCGCAATCGGGTTATGACGACTCGAAGGCGCTGATCGCGGAATGGCATGGACGCGGGCGCGGGCTCTACGCCATCACGCCGCGCTTCGCCATCACCTCGTCGCCCGAACAGATGGAGATGGCCGGCGCGCTGGCGCGCGAGCATCCCGACCTGCACGTACAGACGCACCTGTCGGAAAACCACGCCGAGATCGCCTTCACGCAGGAACTTTACCCTTGGTCGCGCGACTATACCGACGTCTACGAGCACTACGGGCTGCTCGGGCAGCGCAGCCTGTTCGGCCACTGCATCCACCTGTCGGAACGCGAGGCAGATGCCATCTCCGATGCGGGTTCGGTCGCCGTGTTCTGCCCGACCTCGAACCTCTTCCTCGGCTCGGGCCTGTTCGACTACCAGCGCTACCGCACCAGGCAAAAGCCGCTGCGCATCGCCGCGGCGACCGATGTCGGCGGCGGCACCAACTATTCCATGCTGCGCACCATGGACGAGGGCTATAAGGTGATCGCGCTCAACGGCGAAAAGCTCAACCCGCTGGCGTCTTTCTGGCAGCTGACGCGCGGCAATGCCGAGGCGCTGTCGATCGCGGACCGGGCAGGCACGCTGGAGCCGGGCACGGACGCCGACATCGTAGTGCTCGATTCCGCTGCCACGCCCGGCATGCGGCTCCGGATGGAGACGGTCGGCACGCTCGCCGAGGAGCTATTCCTGCTTCAGACGCTGGGCGACGACCGCGCCGTGGCCGAGGTCTATGTCGCGGGCCGGCCTGCTAAGAGCACGCTCGGCTCGTCGATCAACTGAAGCAGGACTTGACGCGCCGATCACCTGCTTTATGCCCTTGACCGGACTGGCCGCGCCGCGGCCGGGCAGCGTTATCGAGGAGGCAGCGTGTCCACGGAAGACGATCTCACGAAAATCGCCGAGCAGGAGAAGCGCCTCGTCTTCCAGCGTTTCGACGAGGCGACGGCTTTCACGATCGGTTCGACCATCCGCGATCGGGCGCTCAGCGAAGATCTTGGCATCGTCATCGACATTCGCACCTTCGACCGGCCGCTCTTCTACGCTGCGCTGCCCGGCTCGACCGCCTCCAACCCCGACTGGGCGCGGCGCAAGATCAATGTCGTGAAGCGCTTTCTCAAGAGCACCTATCGCATGGTGCTGGAACAGCAGCGGCCGGACCGCAGCTTCAAGCCCGGCGAGGGCATCGACATCAAGGACTACGTACTTGCCGGCGGCGGCTTCCCGGTTGCGGTGAAGGGCGCGGGCATCATCGGCGTGATTGCCGTATCGGGCCTGCCAGAGCGCCAGGACCACGGCGTCATCGTCGACACGCTCTGCGACCACTTTGGCATTGCGCGGCAGGAACTCGCCCTGCCGCCGGAGGCGGACGACGAATGAGCACCCGTACAGGCCTGTCGCAGTGACAATCGAAGCGAAGACATTCCTTACCGCCGTCTTCGACGCCGCCGTCGCGGCGGCCGATCCGGAGCGCACCATCCGCGATCACCTGCCGGCCAAGCCGAAGGGTCGCACCATCGTGATCGGCGCGGGCAAGGGATCGGCGCAGATGGCGGCGGCCTTCGAAAATGCCTGGGATGGGCCGCTCGAGGGGTTGGTGGTGACGCGCTACGGCTATGCCGCACCCTGCGAGCGCATCGAGATCATCGAGGCGGCGCACCCGGTGCCCGATGCCGCAGGGCTCGAGGCCTCGCGCCGCCTGCTCGAAACAGTCGAGGGGCTGACCGAGGACGATCTCGTTGTCGCCCTGATCTCGGGCGGCGGCTCGGCGCTTCTGCCGGCACCGGCCGAGGGGCTGACGCTCGCCGACGAGATCGCCGTCAACGAGGCGCTTCTCGCCTCCGGCGCGCCGATCGCGGCGATGAACACCATCCGCAAGCATGTCTCGCGCATCAAGGGCGGACGCCTCGCCGCCTCGGCCCATCCGGCTCGCGTCGTGTCGCTCGTCGTGTCGGACATACCAGGTGACAATCCGGCGCTTGTCGCCTCCGGACCGACCATTCCCGACATCGGCAGCCGCGCCGATGCGCTCGGCTTCGTCGCGGCCTACGGCATGAAGCTGCCGGATGCCGTGATGGCGCATTTGAATTCGCCGGCAGCCGATGCGCCTGCCGTCAATGACCCGCGCCTAGCACAGAACGTCGTCCAGGTGATCGCGTCGGCCAGCGTTTCGCTCGAGGCCGCGGCAGCAGAAGCGCAGCGCCGGGGCATCGAGGCGGTCATCCTGTCGGATTCCATCGAGGGCGAGGCGCGCGAGGTCGGCGGCGTGCACGCCGCCATCGTGCGCGAGATCGTCGGGCGCGACCGGCCCTTCCGCAAGCCGGTGATGCTGCTGTCGGGCGGCGAGACGACGGTGACGCTAAGGGCCAGGGGCAAGGGCGGCCGCAACAGCGAGTTCCTGCTCGCCTTCGCTATCGGCATCGCCGGTCTCGACGGCATATCGGCGCTTGCCGCCGACACGGACGGCATAGACGGTTCGGAAGACAATGCCGGCGCCTTTGCCGACGGCACGACGGTGGCGCGCATGCGCGCGGCGGGCGTCGACGCCAAGGCGATGCTGGCCGGCAACAATGCCTGGACTGCTTTCAACGCCATCGGCGACTTGTTCGTGCCCGGCCCGACGGGCACGAATGTAAACGATCTGCGAGCAATTCTGATACGATGAGAACGGGTTCTGAAGGCCGGAATTAACGCCCCTGGGGCATAATCCGGCTATGTCTATGGCCAGAACTGCAAGCGCGCATCCTGCCAGGCTGGAATGGCGCAACAACATGGCGGTGGTCGGATGGGTCTTCATGGCCATCTGGACCGGCATGCTGGTCCTGTTCACATGGCTCTTCATCCGGGAAGGCGGCTTCAACCAGTTCAGCCCTCCCGTCGAGCTCGGCATCATGGCGCTGTTCTGGCTGTTCAGCGTCGGCGGTTGCCGCTTCTTCTTCGCGATGCCGCGGGTGCAGGTCACGATCGTCCTCAACGAAGTCGTGGTGCGCGAACGCTGGGCCTGGCGCCTGCGCGAGGAGCGCTTCTCCCTGCGCAAGCTCGCCCCACCGGTGTTCTCCGAGGAGAAAGATTCCGACGGCGATGCCTACTTCAAGAGCACGCTGACCCTGCCGTCCGGCCGCAAGGTCGACATCGCCGAGGCGCATGACAAGAAGGCCGTGCAGGCCGCCCATGACCGGCTGATTGCCGCGATGACGTGACGCCTAGGAGCGTCAGGCCGCCATGAGTTGCTCGACCGCGCGGATGTCGGCCAGGAAGCGCTTATGTTCCGCCGCCTTGTCGCGCGGATCGGGAATGCGCAGCAGGAACGAGGGGTGGACGGTGAGAAAAATCCTCAGACCGTCGTCGCGCTCGATCACCTCGCCGCGCATCCTGGTGATCGGTACCGCCTTGCCGAGCAGCGACTGTGCGGCCGTGGCGCCGAGCGCCACCACCAGCTCGGGGCGGATCAGCGCCAGTTCCTTGTCCAGCCACCAGCGGCAGGCGCTGATCTCGCCGGCATTCGGCTTGGAGTGGATGCGCCGCTTGCCGCGCGGCTCGAACTTGAAGTGCTTCACCGCATTGGTGACATAGGTCTGACGGCGGTCGAGTTCGGCCTCGTCGAGCACCGCGTCGAACAGTTTTCCGGCCGGACCGACGAAGGGCCTTCCGGCAATGTCCTCCTGGTCGCCCGGCTGCTCGCCGACGAAGACGACGCGCGCCGCACCGGGGCCTTCTCCGAACACGGTCTGCGTCGCTTCGCGCCAGAGCGGGCAGCGCCGGCAGCCTTTCGCGGCCTCGCGCAATTCTTCGAGCGTGGTCGCCTCGGCGCCGTCGCCCTTGCCGTCGTCCGGCCCGGGTGCCGGCCAGTGCCTTGCCTGGAGCTTGGCGTGATGCGGTGCGGGTGTTGTCGGCATCTTCTCGATCATCTCCCGTGCGGCGTCCTCGGCGCCGGCGATCATGCCGGAAATGAGCGAAGCCTCGGGAAGGTTGCGCCAGTATTTCTTCGGCATCTCGGCCTGCATCGCCTTCACCTTGAGTCGCGCCGGGTTGAAGATCGAGCGGAAATAGGTGCGCCACAGGTCCTCGGCGCTGTCATCGGGCGGCGCGTCGGTCTTTGAAGCTCCCGGTCCGATGGCCAGGCGCTGGCCGTCCCAATCGGCCGAGGCGTAGGGTGTCAGGATGGTCCAGCGCATGCCGGTAAAGCGGCGCACGAAGAAGGGCGCGTTGCGCTCGACGATGAAATGATCCGGCTCGAACCAAGCGACGTAGCGCTCCGTCCCTTCCGCGCCGATCCGCCGGAAGCGAACGAAGGCGCGCATCTTGTGGGTGTCGCGGCGCACCGACTTTTCCATCGCCTCGAAGCGCCTGACATCCGAGTCGGAGGCGATCTTCATCAGGTTGGGTTCGGCGACGATCCTCAGCAGCATGCGATAGAGATAGGCGAAGCGCTCGGGATCGCTGTGACAGATTACCGTTTCGGCCCGCGTGACGAACTCGCGCGGCACCGACAGCGCCGCCGACGGGTGGGCATTGTCCAGCAGGGGCGACGGTGCGTCCGCCGTCCCGCCGACGCTCCATTCGACCTCGCCGCCCGGTACGCGCTCCGCCGCCAGCCGGCGCGCGGCGCGCCGCCAGCCGTCGAAATCGGCCGGCCCGTCGAGTGCCACGCGGAAACGGGCGAGGGAGAGCGCCTCCTGCATGGTCAGAACAGCGACAGCTGCGTCGGCTGCGCGACGAGGCGCCGGCGCAGATGCGTCTCGTCGGTCAGGCCGCCCGGCGACCAGCCCTCGGCCTCGATAAAGGGCCTCACCTTGCCGATGGAGCCGCAGAGAACACCGACATCCTCCAGCCGCAGCCGGCGGTGGCGGCGCGTCTCGATGATGCGGGCGATCGTCTTGGTGCCCAGGCCCGGCACGCGCAGCAGTTGCTCGCGGGGGGCGCGGTTGACGTCGACCGGAAACTGGCCGCGGTTGCGCAGCGCCCAGGCGAGCTTCGGGTCGATCTCGAGGTCGAGCATGCCGTCTGGCGATCCCGCGAGGATTTCGGGCTGCGAAAAGCCGTAGAAGCGCATCAGCCAGTCGGCCTGGTAGAGCCGGTGCTCGCGCATCAGCGGCGGCTTCTTGAGCGGCAGGGCCGACGAGGAGTCCGGGATCGGGCTGAAGGCGGAATAGTAGACGCGGCGCAGCCGGTAGCTGCCATAGAGCCTGGCGCTGGTGGCCAGAATGCCGGCGTCGGCGGTGGCATCCGCGCCGACGATCATCTGCGTCGACTGGCCGCCCGGCGCAAAGCGCTCGCGCTTCTTCGTGCGCATGGTGGGTTCGCGCTTTTCCTCGATCTTGGCGCGCAGGTTGGCCATCGACAGACGGATGGTCTCCGGCTTCTTCTCCGGCGCCAGCCGTTTGACGCCCTCGTCGGTCGGCAGCTCGACATTTATCGACAGGCGGTCGGCGAGCCTGCCGGCTTCCTCGATCAGCTCGGGCGAGGCCTCGGGGATCGTCTTCAGGTGGATATAGCCGCCGAACTTTTCGACCTCGCGCAGGCGGCGCGCAATCTCCACCATCTCGCCCATTGTCTCGTCTGGCGAGCGCACCACCCCGGACGACAGGAACAGGCCCTCGATGTAGTTGCGGCGGTAGAAATCCATCGTCAGCTTCACCACTTCCTCGACGCTGAAGCGGGCGCGCCGCACATTCGAGGAGGAGCGGTTGATGCAGTAGCTGCAATCATAGATGCAGAAATTGGTCAGCAGGATCTTCAGCAGCGAAATGCATCGGCCATCCGGCGCATAGGAATGGCAGATGCCGGTGCCCTCGGTGGAGCCGATGCCGCCCGATTTCAGCGAGTTGCGCTTTGCCGCGCCCGAGGAGGCGCAGGAGGCGTCATACTTGGCGGCGTCGGACAGGATTGCGAGCTTTTCGCGGATCGGGAGTGGGGCCATTCGTTCATGATATGTTCTAAAGCCGGCCGATGCCATAACATTTGACACAGTGCGACGAATTCACACCTCGTGCAGGTAGAGGTGGTAGTCGAGTTCGCTGATCGTGCGCGCCACGCGCAGGTATTCGGCGTGCTTGATGGCGGTGAAGGTGCGGTGCATGTCCTCGCCCAGCGCCTGCTTGAGGAAGGCCGAGGCCTTGGCGGCCTCGATCGCCGAGCGCCAGTCCGGCGGCATCGAATTTGCGGCCGAGGGTTCGGCCTCATAGCCGTTGCCCGTCGTCACCGGACCCGGATCTAGCTTTTCGGCCTGGCCCTTGGCGATGCCGGCTAGAACGGTGGCCGCGACCAGATAAGGGTTGGCGTCGACGCCGGAGGGCCGGTGCTCGATGCGGCGGTTCTTGACGTCGCCGGCCGGCACGCGCAGCGCCACCGAGCGGTTGTTGACGCCCCAGGTCGGCGCGATTGGCGCGTAGGACTGCGCCACGAAGCGGCGCCAGGAATTGGCATGCGGGGCAAAGACCAGCATGGATTCGGCCATCGTCGCCGTCAGGCCGCCGAGCGCGTGAAGCAGCGTCGGCGACCACTCCTCGCCATCTTTCTCGGCAAAGACATTGGCGCCCTTGTCGTCGAGCAGCGAGACGTGGAGATGCATGCCCGAGCCGGCGTATTTCTCGATCGGCTTGGCCATGAAGCAGGCGGTGACGCCGTGCCTGCGCGCCTGCGCGCGCACCAGGCGCTTCAGCAGCACCAGGTCGTCAGCGGCCTGCATGATGTTCTTGCGGTAGTTGAGCGTCAGCTCGTACTGGCCAGGCGCATATTCCGAGATCACCGTCTCGGCCGGTATGCCCTGCAGCCTGGCGGCCGCATAGATGTCGGAGAAGAGCGGCTCCATGCCGTGCAGGTGGTCGACCGAATAGACCTCGGTCTTGCTGCTCTTGCGGCCGTCAATCACCGCGCCCGCCGGCTGCACGCGGCCGTCGGCGTCAAGCTCGTTGGCGAGCAGGAAGAATTCCAACTCGAAGGCGCCGGCCGGGTGCAGGCCCCTCGCGGCGAATTTCTCGATCTGCCGCGCCAGCGCATGACGCGGGTCCGAGCTCATCGGCGTGCCGTCGAGTTGGTACATTGACAGCAGCACCTGCCCGCGCGCCGGCGATGTGCCGTGCAGGGGCTTCAGCGTTCCGGGGATTGGCCAGCCACGCAGGTCGCCATCGCCCGAATCCCAGATCAGGCCGGTCTCGTGGACATCCTCGCCGGTGATGTCGAGACCGAGCACGGAGATCGGCAGATGCCGCCCGCCCTCGTAAAGGCTCTTCAACTCATGCCGGCGGATGATCTTGCCGCGGCCGACGCCGTTCGAGTCGGTAAGCACGATGTCGAATGCCTCGATCTCGGGATGGGCGTCGAGAAATTCCTGCGCTTCCTGCAGCGTCGAACCGGATGGGGAACTCATGATGTCACTCTGTTGGTCCTGGCCTTCTCTCACGCGGCGAGCTTTGCCGCAATATCGCCGAAGGCGGTGACCAGCCGGTCGATCTGGCGGGCGCCCGTCGCCGGAGAAACCAGCATCATGTTGTGGAAGGGCGCGATCAGCACGCCGCGGTTGACCAGTGCGACATGGATCGCCGCCTCGAGCGCCGGAGCATGCGCGGCATCCGCCCCGGTTCCGTTCCGCAGCGGACCGGGCGCGCAGATGAACTCGACGCGTGCGCCGACTCTTGCGACATGCCAGGGCAGGCCGTTTGCCTTCACAGCGGCAGCAAGACCCCTTTCAAGGCGCGCGGCCTGTCGCTCCATATGTGCGTAGTTGCCTGCCGTCATCACCTCTTCCAGGGTCGCGCGCATGGCGGCGAACTGCAGCGGGTTGGCCGACAACGTCGTGCCCATGCCGGAGAAGCCGGGTTCTCGCACCTTCTCGAAGGCGGCAAAGCGCTTCGCCAGTTCCGCGCTCATGCCCCACACACTCGCCGGAACGCCGCCGGCCACCGGCTTGCCGAGCACGAAGAGGTCCGGCTGCAGGTCGTGCGTGCGCGTGTAGCCGCCAAGGCCGGTGGAGATCGTGTGCGTCTCGTCGATAAGCAGCAGCGTGCCGGTCTTGCGGGTCAGTGCACGCAGGCCGTCGTGAAAGCCGGGCAAAGGCTGCACCATGCAGCAGTTGGTCAGGACCGGCTCGGTAATGACGCAGGCGACGTCGCGGTCGGCAAGTGCTGCTTCGAGCGACGGCAGGTCGTTGAATTCGACGATTTTCGTGCCCTGGGTCAGGTCGCGGAACTCGCCGGCCAGACCCTTTCGGTTGACCGCCCTGCCATCCTTCAGGCTGACCATCGTCTCGTCGATCGCGCCATGATAACAGCCGTTGAAGACGAGGATCTTTGGTCGCCCGGTGACCGCGCGGGCGACGCGCAGCGCAAAGCGATTGGCGTCGGTCGCGGTGGTGGCGATCTGCCATTTCGGCAGCCCGAAGACTTTTGGCAGCAGCCGGCCGACGGCGAGCGCGTCTTCGCTCGGCAGCATGTAGGTCAGACCGCGGCCGGCCTGGCGCCTTATGGCGCGGGAGACCGGCGGCGGCGAGTGGCCGAACATCGAGCCGGTGTCGCCGAAGCAGAAATCGTCGAGACGGTTACCGTCGATGTCGGTGATCGAGGCGCCGCGGGCGCGCTCGACGAGGATCGGGAAGGGCGTCGGCCAGTCGTTCATCCAGTGCATCGGCACGCCGTCTAGATAGCCGTCGATGCCGCCGGCCGTCGCGACTTCGGATTTAGGCCGGGCGCGGCGAAAGACTTCCGCTTCCATGGCGCGGAGTTCCTCGATGCGGACGCGGCTGACGCCGCCCAGGCCGGTGCTCTTTGCCTTCATGGTTTCCCCCAATGCCGGCCTTTTCCTAACCCTTGCCGCGCCGCGCGGCAATCGGGGGCGGACGCGACGGGGTCGCAGGGCAGGAAGGCATCAGTGGCTGCGCTAGCCGGCGATGTCGATCACGCCGCAGTCGCCGGTTTCCGAGCCGAAAACCACCCGACGCTCCTCGCGGTCCCACATCATCGAGGTGATGGCGCCCTTGCCGGGGCGCCGCAGCAACACTTCCTTAAGGTCGGCAAAGCGCACCGCCATGACCATGCCGTCGTCATAACCGATCGCCGCGACATCCTGGCTGGGGTGGCAGGCGACCGCCGTCACCATGGCGTTACCCCGCGTGCCAAGTTCGAGCGGTGCCTTGCCCATCGGGCCGTCCTTGCCGGAAAACGGCCAGACGATCGCCGCCTGCGCGCCGGAGCTTGCCAGCCACTTGCCCTTGGCGCTCCACGACAGGCTCTTCACCTTGGCCGGGTAGCCGCTCATGCGCATGTGCTTGCCGTCGGAGAGCTTCCAGCCATGCAGCGCGTTCTCCTGCATGGTGGTGACCAAAAAATTGCCGTCCGGCGAGAAGGTGATGTCGGTATGGGCGCCGGCCCATTCGAGCTCGACGGGCTTGCCGTCGGTCGCAGGGAAATGCAGGGTCGCGCCATTGTAGCGGGCGACGCCGAAGCGCATGCCCTTGGGCGAGAAGGCCAGTCCTTCGACCGAGCGCGGATGCTGGAATTCCTTCACCTTGCCGTCGGCGAAGCGCACGAAGGCGGTCTTGCCCGTGGCGTAGGCGATGGCGCCCTGCGGGCCACTCGCCACGCTGGTGATCCATTTGCAGCCGACCTCGGCGAGCAGCTCGCTCGTGTCACCAGCGGACGAAAACACCTTGCCGTCCTCGCCGCCGGTGATCAGCCGCCCTTTCGGCTGGTCGAGCGTGGCGGCAAGCAGCCCGTCATGCACCTCCTGCCACTTGTGGCCGTGATCGAGCCGGTGGATGGTGCCGTCGGCCAGCGCGAAATGCGGCACGTCGTGGAGGAAGACGGCCCTGACGCAATGGCCGTCGAGATCAAGCGGAGCGACTGTCGGCATCGTTCCGGATCACGCCTGGCAGGCTTCGAAGCTGCGCTGCAGCCGCTCGGTGCTGAGCTCGCGGCCGATGAAGACCAGTCGGCTCTCGTGCTTCTCGCCGTCCTTCCAGGGGCGCTGGTGGTCGCCCTCCATGATCATGTGGACGCCCTGGATGACATAGCGGTCCGGATCGTCCTTGATGGCGATGATGCCCTTCAGCCGCAAAATGTTCGGGCCTTCCATCTGGGTGATCTTCTCGATCCAGGGGAAGAACTTCTTCGGGTCCATCTCGCCACCGCGCAACGACACCGATTGCACCGTCACGTCGTGGATCGGCGAAGCGTCGCCGTGCTCATGGTGATGGTCGTGGCCACAATTCTCGTCATGCACGTGGTCGTGGTCGCCATGCGTGTGGTCATGATCACCGTCGAGGAAATGCGGGTCGTTCTCGAGCGCCCGGCTGAGGTCGAAGGCGCCGCGATCGAGTACCTGGTCGAGAGCGACTCCGGCGCGCGTCGTGCGGTGGATCTTCGCCGTCGGGTTGATGGCGCGAATCGTCGCCTCGACATCGGCCAGTTCCTCGGGCGTCACCAGGTCGGTCTTGTTGAGCACGACAACGTCGGCGAAGGCGATCTGGTCCTCGGCCTCGCGCGAGTCCTTGAGTCTCAACGGCAGGTGCTTGGCGTCGACCAGCGCGACGACCGCGTCGAGCTTGGTCTTGGTGCGCACGTCCTCGTCCATGAAGAAGGTCTGCGCCACCGGCACCGGGTCGGCGAGGCCAGTCGTCTCCACCACGATGGCGTCGAAGCGGCCGGGCCGGCGCATCAGGCCCTCGACGACGCGGATCAGGTCGCCGCGCACCGTGCAGCAGACGCAGCCATTGTTCATCTCGTAGATTTCTTCGTCCGATTCGACGATCAGCTCGTTGTCGATGCCGATCTCGCCGAACTCGTTGACGATCACCGCGTAACGCTTGCCGTGGTTTTCCGACAGAATGCGGTTGAGCAGCGTCGTCTTGCCCGAGCCGAGATAGCCGGTGAGCACGGTTACGGGTATTTGGGTCTGGGATTCGGTCATGGGAGCCTCTTGCGAACAGACGCTTCATATAGTGTGGCGACGCCGCTTTTGCATCAGCCAAAGCGGTCCGCGGATCGGGTCAGGCGGCCATCGGCGCGGTCATGCGAACGAAAGAAGGCGAGGTTGCGGAATTGGAGACGGTCGACGTCCTGATCATAGGCGCGGGTGCTGCTGGCATGATGTGCGCCATCGAGGCTGCCAAACGCGGCCGCTCGGTGATGGTCGTCGAACATGCCGCGGCACCGGGCGAGAAGATCCGCATTTCGGGTGGCGGCCGCTGCAACTTCACCAACATCCATGCCAGTCCGAAGAACTTCCTGTCGCAGAACCCGCATTTCTGCATTTCGGCGCTGTCGCGCTACCGTCCGCGCGATTTCATCGCCTTGGTCGAGGCGCATGGCATCGCCTATCACGAGAAGACGCTCGGGCAACTGTTCTGCGACGGCTCGGCGACGCAGATCATCGCCATGCTGCGCGGTGAAATGGAACGATACGGCGCGGAGTTGAGGCTCGGCATCACCGTCGGGCGCATCGGGAAAACCGAAGCCGGCTTCTCGGTCATCCTTGCCGATGGTGAAATTGCCTGTTCATCGCTCGTCGTCGCCTGCGGCGGCAAGTCGATCCCGAAGATGGGCGCCACCGGCTTGGGCTACGAGATCGCCGGGCAGTTCGGCCTGCGCATCGTCGAAACGCGGCCGGCGCTCGTGCCGCTGACCTTCGACCCCAACACGCTGGAGCGGCTGAAGCCGCTCACCGGCATCGCTGTCGAGGAAGCGCGGGTCAGTTGCGGCAAGACTTCCTTTTCGGAAGCGATCCTGTTCACGCATCGCGGCATCAGCGGCCCGGCCATCCTGCAGATCTCTTCCTACTGGCGAGAGGGCGGCGAGATCGCGATCGCCATGCTGCCCTCGGTCGACGTGTTCGAGGCGCTGCGCGCCGCAAGAGCCCGGAATGGCCGCCAGGCTGTCCAGACCGCCCTTGCCGAGCACCTGCCGAAAAAGCTCTCCCAGGTGCTGGCGCAGCAGTTCGGGCTTGCCGGGAACATGGCCGACCTGCCCGACAAGGCGCTGCGCAAGGTCGCCGAGGCGGTCAATGGCTGGCGCGTCAAGCCGGCGGGCTCGGAGGGCTACCGCACGGCGGAGGTGACGCTCGGGGGCGTCGACACACGCGATCTCGATTCGAAGACGATGCAGGCGAAGACCGTGCCCGGTCTCTATTTCGTCGGCGAGGTAGTCGACGTGACGGGATGGCTCGGTGGCTATAATTTCCAATGGGCCTGGGCGTCCGGCTGGTCAGCCGGACAGAACGCCTGAACGACGACCGCAGCGCGCGGTGGAAAAGCAGAACCCGTCTTTCGTTTGTCATCTAACTGTTATCTGCGTCTGGCATTAGGCTCTGCGATTGCAATTTGCCTTGCCGGCAAAGTGGTTTTCGCAACGTCGTCCCGGGTAGTGTGGGTGCGTCGGCAGGAAAGCGATCGCGGATGATGGCGCCAATCGGCGCCTGGCGCGCTGAACGGGGGAACCAGATGGCCAAGCACAACAAGGGCGCAACAATGAGCCGGCTGCATTCGGCCGCCCGACTGTCGCGAACCGCACTTGCCGCAAGGCTGCTGGCGCATGGCTTCTACGCCGGGCAGGACCAGATCATGATCGCGCTCAACCAAGACGACGGACAGACGCCCGGCCAGCTGGCGAGCCGGCTCGGCGTGCGCCCGCCGACCATCACCAAGACCATCAATCGGCTGCAGGCGCAGGGCTTTCTCGACAAGAAGGCTTCGGACCAGGATGCCAGGCAGGCGCACATCTTCCTCACCGAATCCGGCCGCGAGACCATCAAGGCGATCGAGAAGTCGCTGCGCAAGACCGAGAAACAGGCGCTCAAGGGGCTGGACAAGAAGGACCAGAAAGCTCTGTCGAAGCTGCTTGCACGCATCGAGGCGAACCTGTCGGATGCCGAGTTCGACGAGGCAGACGCCGAGGACGACAGCGACGATTAAGCGGCCTTTTCGCAAAGGAAATCTCCGTTTGCGCTTGCAGCCGGCTCCGGCATGGCAGAAAAGCCTTGGGTAACGTCAGAATGCGACCCGGTCTTTGAAGCCTCCCCAAATCTCATCCGATACTGCGACGCCGCCAGCCGCGATCTTCCTGATACTTGGCGCCGTCTTCCTGTTCGCCTGCCTGGACAGCGGCGCGAAATATCTGGTGCTGTCGGGCATGCAGGCGCCCTTCGTGGCGTGGATGCGCTTCGTCGTTCACGTCTCGCTCGTGCTGCTCTTGTTCCGCTCCTGGAACAACACGGCAATGTTCCGCACCAGCAGCCTGCGCATGCAGATGCTGCGCGGCGTTTTCCTGTTCGGATCGACCTTCTTCAACTTCCTCGCGCTCAACACGCTGCAGCTGGCGCAGACGACATCGATCTTCTTCTTCGCGCCGATGGTCATCACGGCGCTGGCCGGACCGCTGCTCGGCGAGTGGGCGGGATGGCGGCGCTGGGCGGCGATCGGCTCCGGCTTCGCCGGCGTGCTGGTCATCACGCGTCCGGGCTATGCGGCCTTCGAGATCGGCCATGTCTACGCGCTCTGCGCGACGCTCAGCTACTGCCTCTATGTCATCACCACCCGGCACATGACGGCGACTGAATCGGCCGAAAGCCTGATTTTCTATTCGGCGCTGGCGCCCGTCGTGATGATGCTGCCTGTCGTGCCCTTCACCGCATCGCTGCCGCCCGACGCCTTTCACTGGCTGGTGCTGCTGTCGCTCGGCCTGTTCGGCGGCTTCGGTCACTGGTTTCTGATCAACGCCTACAAGCAGGCGACCACCACGGCGCTGGCACCCTATCCCTACATGCAGATGGTGTGGATGATCGCCTTCGGCTTCCTGTTTTTCGCCCAGTTGCCCGATCTCTGGACGATCGGCGGTGCCACGATAATCGTGGCGAGCGGCCTCTACATCGTCCACCGCGAGCACCGGCTGAGGCTGCAGAGCCGTACAGCACCCAACGCCGAGGACAGCGACCTGGCAAAAAAGCTTTGACCCTGCACTGTTCGATGGCATAAGCCCGACTTTAAACTGTTTAAAAGCCGATCGTCGGCGGGCAGGCCTGGAGGGCGCACTGGCACAAAAGATCAAGCTTTCCACGATCGCCGACGCGCTTGGCGTCTCGACGGCGACCGTATCGCTGGCCCTGCGCGACAGCCCGCTCGTCGCCGACAGCACGCGCGACCGCATCAAGGACCACGCACGCCTCATCGGCTACATCTACAATCGGCGGGCCGCCAGCCTGCGCACCTCGCGTTCGGGTATCGTCGGTGTCGTCGTGCACGACATCATGAACCCGTTCTTCGCCGAGATCCTGCGCTCGATCGAAAGCGAGCTCGACCGCAGCCGGCAGACCTTCATCCTGTCCAACCATTACGACCAGCTCGAAAAGCAGCGCACCTTCGTTGACACGCTGCTGCAGCTTGGAGCCGACGGCGTCATCATGTCGCCGGCCATCGGCACGCCGCCCGAAGACATCGTCATGGCCGAGGAGAACGGCCTGCCGGCGGTGTTGATCGCGCGTACCGTCGAGGGCGCGCAGGTGCCGGTCTTTCGCGGCGATGATTCCTACGGTACCGGGCTTGCTACCAACCACCTCATCTCGCTTGGCCACAAGCGCATCGCCATGATCGGCGGCACCGACCAGACCTCGACTGGGCGCGACCGCTACCAGGGCTACGTCGCGGCGATGGAAACCGCCGGCCTCGAGGTCAAGCCATCCTGGCGCATTCCCGGCCCGCGCACCAAACAGGCGGGCTTCGAGGCGGCAGGCCAGTTCCTGGCGCTGAAGGACCGCCCCACCGCCGCGTGCTGCTGGAACGACCTCGTCGCCATCGGCCTGATGAACGGCATCGCGCGCGCCGGCCTCGTTCCGGGGGTGGACATTTCGGTCACCGGCTACGACGATCTGGAGGAAGCTGCGATCGCGACGCCGGCGCTCACCACCGTCTGGAACGGCCAGCGCGAAGTCGGTCGCCGCGCGGCGCGGGCGCTGCTCGACAGGCTCGGCGGCCAGTCGGTGCGTGCCTCGCAGGAACTCATCAAGCCGGAACTGCATGTCCGGCAATCGACCGGAAACCCAGTGGAGCGTGCATGACCAGTCCGACCAGCCTTCGTGAAATCACCGTCCTTGGCGTCGGCGGCCTCTCCGAACAGGCGGCCAAGCGCATTCCCGGCAGCTTCACCCTGGCGCGCATCGCGCGTGGCGACCCGGCGCTCGTCACACCCGACATGGCGAGCAGCGTGCGCGGCATTGCCAATTTCGGTGGTGTCAACGCCGCCCTGATCGATGCGCTGCCCAACCTCGAAATCATCGCCAGTTTCGGAGTCGGCTACGATTCGGTCGACGCCCGCCATGCGGCCACCCGCAGCGTCATGGTGACCAACACGCCCGACGTGCTGACCGAGGAGGTCGCCGATACCGCGCTTGGACTGCTCATCAACACGGTACGCGAACTGCCGCGCGCCGAGGCCTATCTGCGCGCCGGCCGCTGGGAGCGCGAGGGCGCCTATCCGCTGACCGGCGCCACGCTGCGCGGCCGCCGCGCCGGCATCTTCGGCATGGGCCGCATTGGCCAAGCCATCGCCAGGCGGCTTGAAGCCTTCGGGCTGAGCGTTGCCTATCACAATCGTCGGCAGGTCGAGGGACTGGCCTATGACTACCATCCGACTCTGGTATCGCTCGCCGAAGCCGTCGACACGCTGATCTCGGTGGTGCCCGGCGGCGCCTCTACGCTTAAGGCCGTCGACATGACGGTGCTGAAGGCGCTGGGACCGAACGGCGTGTTCGTCAATATCGGGCGTGGCACCACGGTCGACGAGACGGCGCTAGCCAAGGCGCTCGCCGACGGCACCATCCTGGCAGCCGGCCTCGACGTCTTCGCCGACGAGCCGCACGTGCCCAAGGCGCTGCTCGACCTGCCCAACGCGTCGCTGCTGCCGCATGTCGGCTCAGCCTCGGTGCATACGCGCAACGCAATGGCCGACCTTGTCGCCGACAATCTTGAGAGCTGGTTCACGAAGGGCCGCGCCATTACCGCCGTGCCGGAGACAGCGGACGTGAAGCCGAAAGGGCGGTAGGCAGTAGTAACAGTCTTCAATGGATCGAATTGAAGCAAAAATGCAAAGTTAAAGATAACGCAGGCCGCCTATCTTGAGCGGTCATGGTTATTCAGGTCGACGGATCTTCGTTCCAGCTGGATTTTCTGCTACTCGGCGCACTGGCGGCCGTGGCGTTCATCGCGTTGTTTCTATTCGTCACCCAGCGCGAGCGAAAAGGCCTTACTGCGAAGTCATGGCGCGGGCGAGCGTTTCCCAGCTCCGTGCCGGACACGTCGCTGGGCGACTCGGCTAGCCAACTCAGACATGTCATGAGCGCGGATTTCTTTAAGAAGAAGGTGATGAGCAAGTCGGAGTACAGGGTCTTCCGGATCGTTGAGTCGGAAGTGCAAGCCCAGCGCAACGGCTGCCGGGTACTGTCGCAGACCAGCCTCGGCGAAGTCATCGGCTCGAATGACAGCAAGGCGTTTGCCTCGATAAACAGCAAGCGCGTCGATATCCTGATTATGGGACCCTACGGCGAACCGGTTGCTGCCATCGAGTATCAGGGCGGCGGGCATCATCAGGGCAGCGCTGCCGCGCGCGACGCCATCAAGCGCGAGGCGCTGCGCAAGGCTGGCGTTCACTTTCTGGAGGTGGCTGAAGGCCACACTGCCGAAGAGATCGGGATGATGGTCAAGAAGCTGTTCCCGCAGCCGGCATCCCGAGGCGGACCGGTCGAGGTGCGCGTGGCGGGCTGAAGCCTATTCCGCCGCGGTGCGTGCGCCGACCCTGGCCATGGCGTGCGCCCGGACCGCCTCGCCGAATGCCTTGAAGATCTTCGCCGAATTGCTGTCGGTGGCGGCCCAGTATTCCGGGTGCCACTGGACGCCGACGGCAAAGGCGCGCGCACCCTTTACCGACACTGCTTCGACCGTGCCGTCGTCGGCGACGGCCTCGATCTCCAGCCGGTCTCCGAGCCGGTCGACGCCTTGGCGGTGCACCGAGTTGACCATGATCTCGCCGGCGCCGAAGACGCCCGCCAGGCACGTGCCTGGCTTGATCGAGACGCTCTGGCGGATCGCGAAGCGTTCGTCCTGGTTGTCCGATACGGGCGCCCGGTGGTCGAGTGCTCCCTCGCGCTCCTGGATCTCGGTGGCCAGGGTGCCGCCGAGCGCGACGTTGAGTTCCTGGATGCCCCGGCAGATCGCGAGCAGCGGTACGCCACGCTCGATCGCCCTGCGGATCAGCGGCAGGGTCGTCGCATCGCGGTCGGGATCGTAGGGGCCGTTGGCCTCGCTTGCGTCGCCGCCATAGAGTTCGGGGTTCACATTTGACTTCGAGCCGGTCAGCATGACGCCGTCGACCGAGTCCAGGAGTTGGTCGAGGTCGAGCCGGTCGCCGAAAGACGGCACCAGCACCGGGAAGACGCCGGCGCCGGAAATTGCCGCCTCGAGATATTGCTGCGGCGCGGCGTGCCAAGTGTAGTTGTCGACGTGGCGGACGTCGGTCGACACGGCGACGAGGGGCTGGATCATGTGGATTTCCTGTTGGGCGCGGCAGGGCCGATTTCTGCCTCTTATTTAGGCTATTTCGCCGTCCGTTCCAAGACTGCGGTTCCTGCCGTTGCGGCAGAGCTTAGACGAAAGTCGTACGGGCGGGTTTGTCCTGCAATTTCAATCGTTCCAACGCCGTCCTTGCCGGCATTC
The DNA here is from genome assembly GCF_054130485.1 of Mesorhizobium sp. 10J20-29. Classification (NCBI taxonomy): domain Bacteria; kingdom Pseudomonadati; phylum Pseudomonadota; class Alphaproteobacteria; order Hyphomicrobiales; family Phyllobacteriaceae; genus Mesorhizobium; species Mesorhizobium sp. 10J20-29. The sequence continues at coordinate 417,552 of NZ_CP199156.1, read as the reverse complement.
TGCGCTAGACTTAGCCGCTTTCGGCATGCATTGATGCCGACGATCTGGCGCTCACAAATCCCACCCGCGCCGGGCACCCAATCATCTGGAGGAAATGCATGGACCGTCGTTCATTTATCACTAAGGCTGGCCTGGCCGGCGCCGGCGCCGCCGCCGCCACCACGCTTGCCGCACCCGCTATCGCGCAGTCGAACCCGAAAATCACCTGGCGCCTGACCTCGTCCTTCCCGAAGTCGCTCGACACCATCTATGGCGGTGCCGAGGTCTTCTCGAAGATGCTGTCGGAAGCCACCGACGGCAATTTCGAGATCCAGGTTTTTGCCGGCGGCGAGCTGGTTCCGGGCCTGCAGGCGGCTGACGCTACCGCAGCCGGAACGGTCGAGGCCTGCCACACCGTCTCCTACTACTACTGGGGCAAGGACCCTGCCTGGGCGCTGGGTGCTGCCGTTCCCTTCGCGCTCAACGCGCGCGGCATGAACGCCTGGCACTACCATGGCGGCGGCATCGAGCTGTTCAACGAGTTCCTCGGCACCCAGGGTCTGGTCGGCTACCCAGGTGGCAATACCGGTGTGCAGATGGGCGGCTGGTTCCGCAAGGAGATCAACACGGTGGCCGACCTGCAGGGCCTCAAGATGCGCATCGGCGGTTTCGCCGGCAAGGTGATGGAAAAGCTCGGCGTCGTGCCGCAGCAGATCGCCGGCGGCGACATCTATCCGTCACTCGAGAAGGGCACCATCGACGCTGCAGAATGGGTTGGCCCCTATGACGACGAGAAGCTCGGCTTCCAGAAGGTTGCGCCCTACTACTACTACCCCGGCTGGTGGGAAGGCGGCCCGACCGTCCACCTGATGTTCAACAAGGAAAAGTTCGAGAGCCTGCCGGCGAACTACCAGTCGCTGGTGCGCACCGCCGCCCAGGCGGCCGACGCCAACATGCTGCAGAAGTACGACTACCTGAACCCGACTGCGGTGAAGAGCCTGGTGGCAAACGGCGCGCAGCTGCGTCCGTTCAGCCCCGAGATCCTGTCGGCCTGCTTCGACAAGGCCAACGAGGTCTATGCCGAGATGACGTCGACCAACCCCGGCTTCAAGAAGATCTGGGATTCGATCACAGCGTTCCGCAAGGACCACTACCTGTGGGCGCAGATCGCAGAGTACAACTATGATACGTTCATGATGATCCAGCAGCGCAACGGCAAGCTCTAGTCAGAGCTGCCGCGGCCTTCTGCTGCGGTCCAGATATAGAAGAGGCCCGGTTCCGAAAGGTGCTGGGCCTTTTTCTTGCGCCCCGGTCCGCGGGTTCCGTCATGCGGCTGGACTTGCGGGGTCCTGCATGCATTGATTGGTCGATGGCGAGGGAACAACCGAAACATCGGATCTCGGACGCCAGCAACCGATCTGGGAGGGTTACATGGATCGTCGTTCATTTATCAAGAAAGCCGGTCTTGCCGGTGCGGGTACCGCGGCAGCCACGGCGCTGGCAGCGCCGGCGATTGCACAGTCTATGCCGAAAGTGTCGTGGCGTTGCACGTCGTCGTTTCCAAAGGCACTCGACACCATCTTCGGCGCTGCCGAGACGATGGCGAACTTCGTGCGCGATTCGACCGACGGCAACTTCGATATCCAGGTCTTCGCGGCCGGCGAGCTGGTCGGCGGCCTACAGGCAGCGGATGCTGCGGCCGCGGGTACCGTGGAGATGTGCCACACCGCTTCCTATTATTACTGGGGCAAGGACCCAACCTATTCCTTCGGCACCTGCATCCCCTTCGGCCTCAATGCACGCCAGAACAATGGCTGGTTCTATTATGGCGGCGGCAACGAGCTGATGAACGAGTTCTACGCCACGCAGGGCCTCTACGGCATGCCCTGCGGCAACACCGGCGCCCAGATGGGCGGCTGGTTCCGCAAGGAAATCAACACCGTCGAAGATCTCAAGGGCCTCAAGATGCGCGTCGGCGGCTTTGCCGGCAAGATCATGGAGAAGCTCGGGCTGGTGCCGCAGCAGATCGCCGGCGGCGACATCTACCCGTCGCTCGAGAAGGGCACGATCGACGCCGCCGAATGGGTCGGCCCCTACGACGACGAGAAACTCGGCTTCTTCAAGGTCGCGCCCTACTACTACTATCCCGGCTGGTGGGAAGGCGGCTCGGCGCTGCACGCCATGGTCAATCTCGGCAAGTGGAACGAGCTTCCGAAGAGCTACCAGGCGGTGCTGGCCTCGGCCTGCGAGGCGGCCAATTGCGACATGATGGCGAGCTACGACCACAAGAATCCGGCGGCGATCAAGCGGCTGGTGGCGGGCGGTGCGCAGCTCAAGCCGTTCAGCCAGGAGATCCTGTCGGCCTGCTACGACGCGGCGATCTCGACCTATGAAGAGATCAACGCCAGCAACCCGATGTTCAAGAAGATCTACGACAACCAGCAGGCGTTCAAGAAGGACGCCTATCTCTGGGCGCAGCTGTCGGAATACACCTACGACACCTTCATGATGATCCAGCAGCGCAACGGCAAGCTCTGATCGGATCGACCCGACCCGACAAGAAAAACCCCGGAGCGAGCTCCGGGGTTTTTTGTTTCCGGCCCCAAGGCCGGCGAAGTCTCAGTTGAAGCTTGGCGGCTTCGACATGTCGATCGGGGGCGGCGCCGCGGGATCGGCCGGTGCCGCCGGATCGGCCGGCGGTGGGTCGCCGAAGGATGGCGCACCAAGGCCGAAGCCGCCGTCGCCGAGGCCGCCACCGCCGCCGAAGGGCGGCACGACGATCTCGACGCTGCCCGGATCGACGACCTTGCCCTTGTAGTGCATCACCATCTCCGGGAAGGCGATCACGAGGCCGATCATGATGACCTGGATACAGACGAAGGGCACGGCGCCCCAGTAGATCTGCCCCGTGGTGATCGGCTGGATGTTCTTGCCGGTTACCCGGTCGAGATAGGGCACGCGCGCAGCGACCGAGCGCAGGTAGAAAAGCGCGAAACCGAAGGGCGGATGCATGAAGCTGGTCTGCATGTTGACACCGAGCAGCACGCCGAACCAGATCAGGTCGATGCCGAGCTTGTCGGCGGCGGGCGCCAGCAGCGGCACGATGATGAAGGCCAGTTCGAAGAAGTCGAGGAAGAAGGCGAGGAAGAAGACCAGGATGTTGACGGCGATCAGGAAGCCGACATTGCCGCCGGGCAGCGAGGTCAGCAGATGCTCGACCCAGATATGGCCGTTGACGCCGTAGAAAGTGAGCGAGAATACGCGTGCGCCGATCAGGATGAACAGCACGAAGGAGGACAGCCGCGTCGTCGAGGCGAGCGCCTGTTTGACGACGTCGAGCGACAGGCGGCGCTTGCCGGCAGCCATGGCGAGCGCGCCGACGGCGCCCATGGCGCCGCCCTCGGTCGGCGTGGCGATGCCGAGGAAGATCGTGCCGAGCACCAGAAAGATCAGCGCTAGCGGCGGGATCAGCACGATGATGACCTGCTGGGTCAGCCTCGACATGATGCCGAAGCCCAGCCCCTTGTCGCCGACGGCCGCCGCGTAGATGACGGTGATGCCGGAGGCAGCGCCCCAGATGCCGGCATTGTTGCCGGCCCAGCCGCTCAGCAATTGTGTCGCAGCGTAGGTCACCATGACGGTGACGGCCATGGCGACGAACAGCGACGCGACGCCCGAGCCAAGCGTGCGCGCCTCCTTCGGCAGTGCCGGCATGGACTTCGGCCGGATGATCGACATCAGAACGACATAACCGAGATAGAGGCCGGTGAGCACGAGGCCGGGGATCAGGGCGCCCTTGTACATGTCGCCGACCGAGCGGCCGAGCTGGTCGGCCAGGACGATGAGGACGAGCGAGGGCGGGATGATCTGCGCCAGCGTACCGGACGCGGCGATGACGCCGGTCGCGATGCGGCGGTCGTAGCCGTAGCGCAGCATGATGGGCAGCGAGATCAGGCCCATGGCGATGACCGAGGCGGCAACCACGCCGGTGGTGGCCGCAAGCAGCGCGCCGACCAGGATGACGGCATAGGCAAGACCACCGCGGATCGGGCCGAACAGCTGGCCGATCGTGTCGAGCAGGTCCTCGGCCATGCCGGATCGTTCGAGCACGATGCCCATGAAGGTGAAGAAGGGAATGGCGAGCAGCGTGTCGTTCGACATGATGCCCCAGAACCGCTCCGGCAATGCGTAGAGCAGCGGCCAGGCCAGCGAGATCTCGTTGGAATAGGGCGCCAGCTCGACGCCGATGAAGAAGAAGATCAGCCCGTTGGCGGCCAGCGAGAATGCCACCGGATAGCCGAGCAGCATGAACACGATGAGCGACAGGAACATGATCGGCGCCATGTTGTGCGCGACAAACTCGATCATGAACGGAGGTCTCCGGCGAGCGCCTTGGCTTCGATCTCGGCCTGCTCGTGCGCCGAGATGAAGGGGGTCGGGTCATCCATCTTGCCGGTCATGATGGCGATCTTCTTGATGATCTCGGAAATGCCCTGGAAGCCGAGCTGCACGAAGCCGATCAAGAGCAGCATCTTTGCCGGCCACAGGATCAGCCCGCCGGAATTGGTCGACACCTCGCCTATCCTGTAGGACAGGGAGACGTAGGGGACGAAGTAGAAGATCATCAGCACGACGAAGGGCATCAGGAAGAAGACGTGCCCGAAGAGGTCGATCCAGTGCTGAACCCGGCGCGACCACATGCCGTAGATGATGTCGATCCGGATATGCTCGTTCTGGCGCAGCGTGTAGGCGGCGGCGAGCAGGAAGGCGGCGCCGAACAGGTACCACTGCAGTTCGAGCCAGGCGTTCGACGACATGTTGAAGGTCTTGCGGATCACCGCGTTGACGGCGCTGACGAGGATCGCGACAAGGATCAGCCAGGAGACCCATTTGCCGATGAATTCGTTCACGCGATCAATGGCACTGGATAGAGCGAGCAGCCCTGCCATGCATTCCTCCCCGATCTGGCGGAAGCGCCGGTTTTCCCAAGTTTCTTCTGACGCGCCGCAACAGCCGGTATGACGGCACGCAGTGCCTACGTCAATATTTTCACCACGGCGTCAAGACGGTTGGTGCATGCCGTTAGGTAAGATTGCCCGAATGCGAGGCAAAATGCCTCAGGACAGGGCCTGTTGGCGCTCCGGAGCAGCGTCCGATGCCCGCAGCACAAGCATCGCGGCAAGCAGGGCGAACATCCAGGCGTCGCGCCACTCGAGCGGGAAATATCCCGACCACAGGGACTCTGCGACGCCGAAACCGGCGGCGCCGACCGCCGCGCGCAGCGGGTCGCGGTAGCCGCCAACGGCAGTGACGAAGAGCACCTTCAGGCCGAAGACCATTCCGGTGTCGAAGCTGATGTTGCCGTAGTAGAGCGCGGCCATGATACCGGCCAGCGCGGCAAGCATGGCTCCGACAAGCACGGCGGTGAGAAAGACGCGCCGCGTGTCGATGCCGCACATCGCGGCGGCCAGCCTGTCGTCGCTGACGGCGCGCCAGTTGCGGCCGAAACGCGAGCGCGCCACGATCAGCCCCGCAAGCAGGATTACGGCGGTGGCGACGGAGCAATCGATCAGCTGCACGACAGTCAGCGTCACCCTGAACCCGTCTTGCGAGACCGCGAAGGTGACGGCGGTTGCGAGCGTCGGCGGCAGCCAGAAGTCGCGCGTGTCGGCTGCGATGCGGCCCAGTTCCATCAGCACCAGAGAGACGCCGAGGGTCGCGACCACGACGGCGTTGGGCGAGCCGTTGGCGAGCGGCAGGAAAACGCTGCGCGACAGGATCCATGCGGCCAGCGCGGCATAGGCGAACGCAGCGACGGTGCCGAGCGCTATGGTTGCCGGCAGGGTCAGCCACAGTACCTGCCAGCCGAATACGGCGACCAGTATCAGCAGCTGGCCGGAAAAGGCGAAGACCGGGCCGTGCGCCAGGTTGGTGCGCTTCAGCATGCCGTTGGCCAGCACGTAGCCGAAGGCGAGCAGTGCATAGAGTGCGCCCGAATGTACGCCGTTCAGGAACTGCTGCAGGAAGTAGTGCATGGCCGTCCAGCTGCCGAGAGCGCCGCGCGAGCGGTCAGGGTGAGCCATGTATTCTAACTTGTCAAACGTCTGTTGCCGGTTATAATTCTGCATGACGGTTTCCTGGACGAAACATCGCTTCTCGGGCGGCGCACTGGTGTTCGACACGACCAATACGGTGGTTCATCGCGGCGATGCCGTGCGAAGCTTCGACCGTTTCGACGATCCCTCGGAGATTTCCCGCTTCGCCGCCGCGGCCTCAAGCTTTCGCGCTGCCGAACTCGGCGGCAGGCCGCTTGCGGTGCACGACGCCGAGCGGTCTGCGCCGCTGGTATTGGCGATCCGCGAGGCGTCCGACCGGCTGTTCCGTTTGGCCGCGCTGTCGGGCAGCATGGAGGCGGCACATTTGCCGGCGCTGCTGCGCGCCTGCGCCGCCGGCCTCGAAGAAGGGGAGGGCGCGCTCGGCGTACCCGGCATGCCTTTCGGCGATCCGTCGCGGCCGCTCGCCTTCGAGGCGGCGCTTGCCGTTTCGGCGCTCTCGCTCCTGTCGGGCGGCAGTCTCGGCCGCGTCAAGATCTGCCCGAACTGCAACTGGCTGTTCCTTGACGCCAGCCGCAACGCCAGCCGCGTCTGGTGCGACATGGCGGTATGCGGCAACCGCCACAAGGCGAAGCGGCATTACCACCGCAACCGGGAATCCGCCGATGCCTGAGCACCGTCGGTCAACCTTGCGGTTTGCCGCAGCCATCGTCGCCGGTTTGCTGGCGCTCGCCGCCTGCCGCGACAGCGGCGGGGAAGGCGAGTGGTTCGCAGTCAAGGGCAAGCTCTTCGAGTTCAACTACCGGCTCGGCATCGCCACCTATGTCATCACGCTTGACGCGCTGCAGCCGTTCGGCGAGGGCAATTTCGCCGTCGTGCACTTCGAGGACCCGGCCGGGGGCGAGCCGCTCGAACTGCGCCAGAAGCTGTGGCCGAAACTGCGCCACCAGACGCTGACCAGCCCCCCGCTCTCTTGCGTCGTCAAGGACCGGCCCTATGCCGTAGACATCCGCATCGAGGATCCGAAAGGCGACTTGCTGCAGCGGCTGGCGGTGACCATGACGTCGAACCTGGACCAGTCGATCCTGCCCGACCGGCCGCTGGTCATCGGCCCGGTCTATGAGCTCAATCCCGACATGGCCGGCCATCCCGACGGCAAGCTCGACAGCGTCGAATCTGCTGATTGCCCAAACCCCTTGTAGCGCCGCGGGAGGTCCCGGCCGGCGGTCTTGTTCCCTTGGTTCTGCGCCGTAACAAAGTTGTGAGTCCTTGCATCCGGGCGACCGATTGTTGCGCGCCAACGCGGTCGGCCGATTGCTCGATTGCGCATTGCCTTTGCGGTCCGGTTTTCGTTTGACGCCGCCCGAAAGCAAAGAAACACTGTCACAAAGCGACCTAACGTTAGCCGTAGAAGTCCGTTCGGCTTCCGCAGAGGACCAGCCAATGACGCTCCACGACGTTGCTCTCGACGACAAGTTCGACCTTCAGAAGCAACGCATCTTCCTGTCCGGATCGCAGGCCGTTGTGCGCATGCTCCTGATGCAGCGCGAACGCGATCGACTGGCCGGCCTCGACACGGCGGGCTTCGTCTCGGGCTATCGCGGATCGCCGCTCGGCGGGCTGGACCAGCAGCTGTGGCGCGCCAAGAAACAGCTCGCCGGATCTGGCATCGTCTTCCAGCCCGGCCTCAACGAAGAACTGGCTGCCACCGCCTGCTGGGGCTCGCAGCAGACCGAGCTTCTCGGCGAAGGCAAGCATGACGGCGTGTTCTCGGTCTGGTATGGCAAGGGCCCCGGCGTTGACCGCTCCGGCGACGTCTTCCGCCACGCCAATCTGGCCGGCTCGTCGAAGCATGGCGGCGTGCTGGCCCTGATGGGCGACGATCACACCGCCGAATCCTCGACCAATGCGCATGCGACGGAGTTTCTGTTCGTCGACACGATGATCCCGATCCTCAATCCAGGCGGGGTGCAGGAACTGATCGACTACGGACTCTACGGCTTCGCCCTGTCGCGCTTCGCCGGCACCTGGGCGGCCATCAAATGCGTCAAGGACAACATCGAATCGACGGCCTCCGTCGATGCCTCGCTCGAGCGGCTGAACATCGTCATCCCCGAATTCGACATGCCGCCCGGCGGGCTCAACATCCGCCACGAGATCGATTTCCTCGGCCAGGAGGCGCGGCTGCACGAGTACAAGCGCGCGGCCGCCGCCGCCTTCATCCGGGCCAACGGGCTGAACCGAACCATCTATTCCGGCGGCGCCAACCCGAAGATCGGCATCATCACCGTCGGCAAGAGCTATCTCGATGTGCGCCAGGCGCTGGAGGACATCGGCATCGACGAGGCGCGCGCCAACCAGATCGGCGTCAGGCTGTTCAAGGTCGGCTGCCCCTGGCCGCTCGACATCGAACACATCAGGGATTTCGCCCGCGGCCTCGAAACCATCATCGTCGTCGAGGAAAAGCGCTCGCTGATCGAGGTTCAGGTGCGCGAGGACCTCTATGGCACCGCGATGCAGCCGACCGTCATCGGCAAGAAGGACGAGCGCGGCGACTGGCTGTTCCCCGCCAAGGGCGCGCTCGACCCCAACGACATCGCCATCGCGCTCGGCGAGCGGGTGCTCAAGACCATCGGCCCGTCGGAGGACATCGCGGCCCATGTCAGCCGGCTGAGGCAGTACCAGGCGATGCTCGCCGACACCAAGGACATCGGCTCGCGCACGCCCTTCTTCTGCTCCGGCTGCCCGCACAATTCTTCGACCAAGGTTCCGGAGGGATCGATCGCAGGCGCCGGTATCGGCTGCCATTTCATGGCGTTGTGGATGGACCGCTCGACCATCGGCTTTACCCAGATGGGCGGCGAGGGCGCACAGTGGATCGGGCAGGCGCCCTTCTCGAAGCGCGGGCACATCTTCCAGAATCTCGGCGACGGCACCTACAACCATTCCGGCGTGCTGGCGCTGCGCTTCGCGCTCTCGTCGGGCGCCAACATCACCTACAAGATACTCTACAACGATGCCGTGGCGATGACCGGCGGCCAGCCGCATGAGGGCAACCTCACCGTCGACATGATCGCGCGCCAGGTGCGGGCCGAGGGGGTCGAGCGCATCGCGGTGGTCACCGACGAGCCCGACAAGTACGGCGACCGCAAGCAGTTTCCCGCCGGCTCTACCTTCCACCACCGCGACGACATGGAGATGGTGCAGCGGGAGCTGCGCGACATTCCCGGCGTTACCGTGCTGCTTTACGACCAGACCTGCGCGGCGGAGAAGCGCCGCCGGCGCAAGCGCGGCACCTATCCCGACCCCGACAAGCGGGTCATCATCAACGAACTGGTCTGCGAAGGCTGCGGCGACTGCGGCGTCAAATCCAACTGCGTGTCCGTCCAGCCGGTCGAAACCGAGTTCGGGCGCAAGCGCCGCATCGACCAGTCGAGCTGCAACAAGGACTTTTCCTGCGTCAACGGCTTCTGCCCGTCCTTCGTAACGGTGCATGGCGCCAAGATCCGCAAGGCCGAGGGCGTGGCCGGCCAGACTGATCCGCTCTCCGGCGTGCCGGAGCCGACGCAGTTTTCGCTCGACCGCGACGGCTGGGCCTCCATCATCGACGGTGTCGGCGGCACGGGCGTCGTCACCATCGGCGCAGTGCTCGGCATGGCGGCGCATCTCGAGGGCAAGGGCTGCGGCATGATCGACATGGCCGGCCTCGCCCAGAAGGGCGGCTCGGTATTCAGCCATGTGCGCATCGCCCGCACGCCCGAAGACATTCATGCCATCCGCATCTCCGCCGGTAAGGCCGACCTCATCCTCGGTTGCGACCTGGTCGTCTCCGGCGCCAAGAAGGTGCTCGCCGCCGTGCGCGAGAACCACACGCTCTTCGTCGCCAACACGGCCGAGGTCATGCCGGGCGAATTTACCCGCTCCGCCGACTTTTCGCTGCCCGTCGAACGGCTGAAGAAGGCGATCCGCGCCGCGGCCGGTGAGGAGAAGGCGCATTTCTTCGAGGCCACGCGCACCGCGACCGCTCTGTTTGGCAATTCGCTCGGCGCCAACATGTTCATGCTCGGCATCGCCTACCAGCATGGTGGCCTGCCGCTGTCGGCAGAGGCCGTTGAAAAGGCCATCGAACTCAACGGACAGGCCGTGGCGATGAATGTCGCTGCCTTCCGCTGGGGCCGCCGTGCCGGGCACGAACCAGGCTTCGTGCGCGACCTCGTCGCCGGGCAGGCCGACGGCGTCGAGCCGTCACAGACGCTCGACGACCTCGTCGCCAGGCGCGCCGAATTCCTGACTGCCTACCAGGACGCGGCCTATGCCGAGCGCTACACCAAGCGCATCGCAGCCATCCGCAGCGCCGAGGAAGAGTCCGCGCCCGGTTCGACGCTCGTGAGCGAAGCCGCCGCGCGCCAGCTCTTCAGGCTGATGGCGATGAAGGACGAATACGAGGTGGCCCGGCTCTACACGGACGGCTCTTTCGCGAAACAGTTGTCGGGACAGTTCCAGGCCTGGGACCGGCTGGAGTTCCACCTGGCGCCGCCGATCATGGGCCGCAAGGGCGCCGACGGCATGCCGCGCAAGTCGACCTTCGGGCCGTGGATGATGAAGGGCTTCCGCCTGCTGGCGGCGATGAAACGCCTGCGTGGCACGGCTTTGGACGTCTTCGGCTACACGGCCGAGCGACGCATGGAGCGTGCGCTGCTGGCGCAGTACGAGGGCGATCTCGAGCTCATCGAAAAGTCGCTGGCGCCGGAGACGATCGACGCCGCAGCGGCGCTTGCCTCGGTCCCGGCGCTGATCCGTGGCTATGGCCATATCCGGCAGGCGAGCGCCGAAAAGGCGGCGGGCGAGCGCGACCGGCTTGTCGACCGGCTGACGGCAATCGCCGGAAAGCCGGTTCTCCAGGCGGCCGAATAGCGGACGGCCGGGTTCGGCAGCCGCTTTCCTTTGTTTTGCATGGCTTGCGTGCGCCAGTTGCATGCGGCGGGAGGCGCCTTCTAAGCCTTTCTTAAGGCGATTGTGGCAGCAATTGACTCCCACAACGGAAGCCGTCGTGACTGCAAAGAGAAAACAGGACCTGCCGGTCGACGTCTACATTCCGTTCGTGGAAACTCTTTTCCGCGACGGATTTACGCTGGCGATCGGCATTTCGGCACAGACTGCGCTGATCGGCCTGGTGTGGGCAAAGACCGGAATCATGGCCTTCGGGGCCTTCGTCGTCTGCATGATCGGCGTCGGCATCGTGCGCGTGCTCAACATGCGCAAGTACTCCTCGCTGCCGCCTCTGGTGACGCGCGAGGAAGCGCGCAGGCGCGAAAATACCTACATCATGTACGGCGCCATGCACGGGCTGACGCTCGGCCTGTTCTGCTTCTACGCCATCTACTTTGTGCAGGACAGTTTTGCCGAGACGGCGGCGGTCTGCATATCGCTGGCGACGGCCACCGGCATTGCCGGACGAAACTACGGCTCGCCGCGCATGGTGATCATTTTGATCATCACGCTGACCTGCCCGATGTCGCTCGGCTTCATCCTGCGCGGCGACTTCTATCACGTCACGCTCGGCCTCCTCTCGGCACCCTTCCTGCTCGCCATCCATCGCTACGCCGACACGGTGCGCGACGTGCTGTTCTCGGCGATCTTCGAGGAGCGCAAGGCCAAGCGCATCGCGCAGCGTTTCAACCGCGCTCTCAACACCATGTCGCACGGCCTCGTCATGATCGGGCCCGATGGGCGGGTCGTCGTGGCCAATGCCGAGGCGGCAGAACTTTTGCTCTTGAGTTCGCCGGACGCGCTGCTCGGACGATCGGTCCACGCCCTGCTGATGCGGGGGGTGGCGGGCGGCATGCTCGCTGCCAAGGATTGCCGATACGTCGAGGCGCAACTGACCAGCGCTCTGCGCGAAGGCCGGGACCGCAAGGTCCTCGTTTCGTTTTCGAATGGCCAGCACTACGAGTTCTCGGCGCGCGAGGGCAGCCAGGAACTCGGCGTCATCACCTTCGAGGATGTTTCGCAGCGCGTCGAGGCCGAGGAGAAGATCCGCTCCATGGCGCGCTTCGACAACCTCACGGGCCTGCCCAACCGCGCCTATTTCCACGAGATCGTCGTGGAGGCCATGCTGGCCGGCGAGCAGGACCGCCGCTGCGGCCTGGCCGTGCTCGACCTCGACGACTTCAAGAGCGTCAACGACACGCTCGGTCATCCGGTCGGCGACGGCCTGATCTACGCCGTCGCGGAGCGTCTTGCGGCCTTTGCCAGCGACTCGGTCAAGGTCAGCCGGTTCGGCGGTGACGAGTTCATGGTCTTCGTGGACCATGTCGAGGACGAGAGCCATCTGGCCGGCATCCTCGACCAGCTATTCGCCGGTCTGCAGGGCGAGATCGATGTCGCCGGCCACTCCCTGCGCATCCAGGCAAGTGGCGGCGCGGTGCTGTCGCGCGTCAAGGACACCGACGTCGACGCGATGATCGTCAAGGCCGACCTGGCGCTCTACAAGGCCAAGGAACTCGGCAAGAACGGCTGGCGCCTGTTCGAAGCGGCGATGGACGCGGCCTTCCGCAACCGCCAGCTCATGAAGGCCGATCTGAGGGCCGCCATCGAGGCGAGGGAACTGCGCGTCGTCTACCAGCCGATCGTTGCCATGGACACGATGCGCATCGACAGCTGCGAGGCGCTCTGCCGCTGGGAGCACCGAGACCTCGGCCCGATTTCACCGGCTGTATTCATCCCGCTGGCCGAAGAGATGGGCATCGTTTCCGAGATCAGCCACTTCGTCCTCAACGCGGCCTGCGCCGAATGCGTACGCTGGCCCTCCGAGATCAGCGTCTCGGTCAACCTGTCGGCAAAGGATTTTCGCAACCGGCAGGTCGTGGAGAAGATTCGCCATGTGCTCGAGTTGACCGGGCTGGCGCCGCACCGCCTCGAGATCGAGGTCACCGAGACCGCGCTGCTCGACGACAAGTCGCTGACCCGCGACTATATCGAGGAGCTGAAGGAGATCGGGGTGCGCATCGCACTCGACGATTTCGGCACCGGCTATTCCAGCCTGAGCTACCTGCACAAGCTGCCGCTCGACAAGGTCAAGATCGACCGCAGCTTCCTCATCGACGTCGGCCAGAACAGCCGTTCGCTCGAACTGCTCAAGGGCATTGTGAACCTGTCGCGGCCGCTCGGCCTGACCGTCACCATCGAGGGCGTCGAGACCTTCGAGCAGCTCAAGATCCTGGCCCTCCAGGTCAAGCCCGACCTCGTGCAGGGCTTCCTGTTCGGTTCGGCCCTGTCGGCCGCCGGCATCCAGACCATGACCGGTACCGTATGGCCGTTCGCCAAGGACATCCGCGTCGCCAAGCGCGCCGCCATCTCCGCCGGCACCGCCGACTGATCTAGCCAGTCCTGACGTAAAAATCGCAGACGTTGTGCCGTATTGGCACTGCTGCGTTAAGGTTAACGTAACGTGACTGAGTGAAAATTAAATTTAATCTTTACATATTAGAATGATTCCCTAACCTGATCGATGGGGTCGAGTAGGGACGGGAAAATGACCGGTGGATTGACCACAGTACCAGTTTCGACACCCACAGCCAGAAGCATCGTACAAGAGACCAGGACCTCTCCCTTCGTCCACCATGTGGAAAGCCTGCTCGCCCGGACCGAATACCGGCGCTGCGACAAGGGTGAAGATCTCGAAGACATCTACAGGCTTCGCTACAAGGCATACCGCTCGAACGACATGGTTCCCGACAGCGAGAACCAGACGATCAGCGACGAGCTCGACGAGGCGCCGAACGTCTATCGCTTCGGCGTCTACGTCGACCAGCGGCTTGTCAGCACGCTGCGCATCCATCACGTCACGCTGGAAACACCGCTTTCGCCGTCCACCAAGGCATTCGGCGATATCGTGCGCCCGATGCTCGAACGCGGTGACAGCTTCGTCTGCCCCAGCCGCTTCGCATCCGATCCCGACTGGACGCGAATCTATCCGCATCTGCCCTACGTGGTGCTGCGCCTGGCACCTATGGCCTGCTTCCACTTCGCAGCGCCATACGGCCTGTCGACGGTGCGCGAGGATCACGCTGGCTTCTACAAGCGCATCTACTACTCCGAGCAGATCAGCGAACCGCGCTCCTATCCCGGTGTCTATAACCGCGTCGTGCTCTACCGCACCAACGCGCACGCGAACAAGGAACGCTTCTTCAAGCGGTTTCCCTTCTTCAAGTCGACGCCGATGGAACAGCGCCTGCTGTTCTCCCGCCCGGCGGGCGGCGAACTGGGCCCACTGACAATCCTGCCGACTGCGAAATACTATCGCGAAGCTGCCTGAGGGCTGCCAACAGGCGTGTATTGGACAAAGGACGGGCTTGCGCGTGAGCCTGCCGTTGGCATTATGGTCGCAATAACCGCGAACAATGCGGAACGGGAGGAGCAGTATGACAGCGGCGGCGGCCTCGGCCGGCGAACTGGATACATTTCCGAAATTCCTGCTGCGCAATGCCGACAGGTTGGGCGACAGTCCAGCCATGCGCCACAAGGATTTCGGCATCTGGCAGAGCTGGACCTGGCGCGCGCAGCTTGACGAGGTGAGGGCGCTGGCGCTCGGGCTACAGGCGCTTGGGCTTTCGCGCGGCGACAAGATCGCCGTCATCGGCGCGAACCGGCCGCGCCTTTACTGGACCTTCGCCGCTGCGCAGTCGCTCGGCGCCGTCCCGGTCCCCGTCTATGCCGACGCGGTGGCCGACGAGATGGCCTACGTGCTCGACCATGCCGGTGTCCGCTTCGCAGTCGTCCAGGACCAGGAGCAGGTCGACAAGATCGACTCCTGCGCCGAGCGCATCCCCGCCCTCAAGACCATCATCTACGATGAGCCGCGCGGCCTCGGGGACTACGACATGGAAGGGCTGCACGCATTCGCCGACGTGCAGGCGGACGGCAGGGCGCTGCTCGCGGCCGAACCCGAACTGGCAGATCGCTGGGCCGCCGACATTGCTGCCGCGAACGGCGACGAAATCTGCGTCATGCTCTACACGTCCGGCACCACCGGCCGCTCCAAGGGCGTCATGCTGAAGGCCCGGAACGCCGTGGGTGCTGCGTGCGACACGGCGGCATTCGACAATCTCAGCGAGCGGGACAGCGTGCTTGCCTACCTGCCGCTCGCCTGGGTCGGCGACCACTATCTCAACTACGCCCAGGGCTATGTCTCCGGACTGTGCATGAACTGCCCGGAAAGCGCCGAGACGGTGGCGCAGGACCTGCGCGAGATCGGCCCCACCTTCTATTTCGCGCCGCCGCGCATCTTCGAGGGACTGCTCACCAGCGTGACCATCCGCATGGAGGACGCCAGCTGGATCAAGCGCAAGCTCTACAGTCACTTCATCGACGTCGCGAAGCGCTACGGAGAGGCGATCCTGGAGGGCCGGCCGGTGCCGCTTTCGGGCCGGCTGTCCTACGCCCTCGGCTCCGTCCTGATCTACGGGCCGCTGAAGAACGTGCTCGGCTTCTCCAACATCCGCGTCGCCTACACCGCCGGCGAGGCGATCGGCCAGGACCTGTTCTCCTTCTTCCGCTCGCTCGGCATCAACCTCAAGCAGCTCTACGGCCAGACCGAGGCATTCCTCTATGTCACCGTGCAGAAGGACGGCGCGGTGCGCTCCGACGCCGTCGGCCCGGCGGCGCCCAATGTCGACATCCGCATCTCCGACAGCGGCGAGGTGCAGTTCCGCTCGCCCGGCATGTTCTCGGGCTACTTCAACCAGGACGAGACGACCGCCGAGACGATGACAGGCGACGGCTACGTGAAGACCGGCGACGCCGGCTTCTTCGACAAGGACGGCCAGTTGAAAATCATCGACCGCGCCAAGGACGTCGGCAAGTTGACGACGGGCGAACTCGTCGCGCCGAAATACATCGAGAACACGCTGAAATTCTTCCCCGACATAAAGGAAGCGGTGGCCTTCGGCGACGGCCGCGATTTCTGCGCCGCCTTCATCAACATCGACCTGCAGGCGGTCGGCAACTGGGCCGAGCGCAACAACATCGCCTACGCCTCCTACCAGGAGCTTGCAGGCAATCCGCAGGTCGCCGAGATCATCGCCGGCCATGTCGATGCCACCAACCTGAGGCTGTCGCGCGAACCGATGATGTCGGGAGCGCAGATCAGGCGCTTCCTGGTGCTGCACAAGGAACTGGACGCCGACGACGGCGAACTCACGCGCACGCTGAAGGTCAGGCGCTCCTTCGTCGCCGAGCGCTACGGCTCGCTGATCGAGGCGCTCTATGACGGCTCGACGGAAAAATACGTGGAGACCGAGATGACCTATGAGGACGGCCGCAAGGGCGTGGTGCGGGCGACGGTCAGGATCATG
Organism: Mesorhizobium sp. 10J20-29; assembly: GCF_054130485.1. Taxonomy (NCBI): domain Bacteria; kingdom Pseudomonadati; phylum Pseudomonadota; class Alphaproteobacteria; order Hyphomicrobiales; family Phyllobacteriaceae; genus Mesorhizobium; species Mesorhizobium sp. 10J20-29. The sequence goes on along the minus strand of NZ_CP199156.1, from coordinate 401,165 downwards.
GACGCCAGGACCTATCCCGCGGCAGATACGCCGCGCAGGGAAGCGGCATGAACTCGCCGTCAACCCTGGCCAACCCGGCGGCAGTCGCCGACAGTCGTGCCGCCCCCGGCGAGGTCCTGATGGACGTCCGCAACGTCTCGCTTTCCTTCGGCGGTGTCAGGGCCATCACCGACATCTCCTTCGACGTGAAGGTGGGCGAGATCCGCGCCATCATCGGCCCGAACGGGGCCGGCAAGACATCGATGCTCAACGTCATCAACGGCTTCTACACGCCGCAGGAGGGAACGATCTGGTTCCACGGCAAGGAGCGCAAGGGCATGAGGCCGCATCACGCGGTTCGCCAGGGCATCGCGCGCACCTTCCAGAACGTTGCCCTGTTCAAGGGCATGTCGACTCTCGACAACATCATGACCGGGCGCTCCGTGCACATGCACCGCAACCTTTTCTGGCAGATGCTGTGGCACGGGCCGGCACTCGCCGAGGAGATCGAGCACCGCGAGAAGGTCGAGGAGATCATCGACTTCCTCGAGATCCAGCACATCCGCCGAACGCCCGTCGGCAAGCTGCCCTACGGGCTGCAGAAGCGGGTGGAACTCGGGCGCGCGCTTGCCATGGAGCCGTCGCTGCTGTTGCTCGACGAGCCGATGGCGGGCATGAATCTCGAGGAGAAGGAAGACATGAGCCGCTTCATCATCGACGTGAACCGGCAGCGCGGTACCACCATCGCACTCATAGAACACGACATGAGCGTGGTCATGGACCTTTCCGACCGGGTGGTCGTTCTCGACTACGGCGAAAAGATCGCCGACGGAACGCCCGACGCCGTCAAGTCCGACAGCCGGGTCATAGACGCCTATCTCGGCGTCGCTCACTGAAACCGAAGGAAACGCGAATGGTCCTCTCCGAACTTGCCATAACACCCCTGATATCGCTGGTCGCCGGCGTGCTGATCCTCATCATGCCGCGGCTGCTCAACTACATCGTCGCGCTCTATCTCATCCTGATCGGCGTGATCGGCCTGTTCCCGCAGCTCCTGCCATAGTGGCGGCGATGGCTGGACCAACCCCTTTGCAGCATGGCCGGTCCGGCCGCACCGGGCGTGTGGCCGCGCCGGTCGGGGAGGCGGCGTCTTGAGCGTGCGTCCCAGGCCCACCGCGGCCACCACCTTTCCACCCGCCGAGGAGAGCGGGGTGCGCATGCTTGCCACCACGGAACTCTCGTCCGGCTGGTATCACCTCAAACGCTACGACTACGAACTGCGCCTGCCGGACGGAAGCTGGCAGCCGCAGGTCCGCGAGGCCTATGATCGCGGCAACGGCGCCACCATCCTGCTCTACAACCGGGCGCACCGGACAGTCGTGCTGACCCGCCAGTTCCGCCTGCCTGCCTTTCTCAACGGGGTCGCCGACGGCCAGATGATCGAAGCCGCCGCCGGCCTGCTCGACGACGATGCGCCGGGCGACGCGATCCGCCGCGAGGTTGCGGAAGAGACCGGCTACCGCATCGGCGACGTCGAAAGCGTGTTCGACATCTTCATGAGCCCGGGCTCGGTCACCGAGCGGCTGCACTTCTTCCTCGCGGAATACGATCCGGCCGACCGGCCGACCGCAGGCGGCGGCGCCGCAGGCGAGACCGAGAATATCGAGGTTCTCGAAATCGATTTCGACGATGCGCTGGCCATGGTCGCCAGCGGTGCTATCGTTGAAGCCAAGACGATCCTGCTGCTCTACCACGCGCGCCTGAAGGAGATACTGTGAACCTTCTCGATGCAATTTTCGTCAAACCGTTCGCCGACATGGTCGCGGCCCCCGATTTTCTGCTGCAGGTCCTGTGGGAAGGGCTGGTCGCCGGCGTGCTCTACGCGCTGATCGCGCTCGGCTTCGTGCTGATCTACAAATCCTCGCGCATATTCAACTTCGCGCAGGGAATCATGGTCGTGTTCGCGGCGCTGACGTTGGTCGGCCTGCACGAAAAGGGCGTCCCGGCGCTGCTCGCGCTGCCGCTGACGTTGCTCGTCATGTACCTGCTGGCGGTCGCCGTCGAGCGCGTTGTGTTGCGCCCGCTCATCAACCAGCCGGACATGATCCTGTTCATGGCCACCATCGGCATCACGCTGTTCCTGATCGGCTTCGGCGAGATCATCTTCGGCGGCGAAAACAAGGTGATGATCACCGAGGCGCTCTACATCCCGACGGGCAGCTTCGAGTTCGAGCCATTCGGCGGCTTCCTGCTGATCGAACAAAAGGACCTGACCGCCGTCGTCGGCGCAGGCGTGCTCGTCGCGGTGCTGCTTCTCTTCCTCAACAAGTCGCGCATCGGCCGCGCCATCCGGGCGCTCGGCGACGACCACCAGGCCGCGCTGTCGGTCGGCATCTCGCTGTCGACCATCTGGGTCATCGTCTGGTTCATCGCCGGCGTCATCGCGCTCGCCACCGGCATCGTCTGGGGTGCGCGGGCCGGCGTCTCCTTCGCGCTCGAGGTCATCGCCTACAAGGCGCTGCCTGTGTTGATGCTCGGCGGGCTGGAATCGGTCACCGGCGCCATTGTCGGCGGCCTCGCCATCGGCATCCTCGAAAAGCTGTTCGAGATCTACTGGGGCCAGCCGCTTCTCGGCGGCAACACCGAATCCTGGTTCGCCTTCGTCCTGGCCCTCATCGTGCTGCTGTTCCGGCCACAAGGCCTGTTCGGCGAACGCATCATCGAGAGAGTGTAGATGCTCTACCGCACCGCCGGCCAGTTCAAGACATCCTACGCCGCCGACCACGCGCTGTTCCCGGTGCGGCAGGACGCCTGGCTGCTCGGCGTCATCCTGCTGTTTGCCTTCGTCATCTTTCCGCTGACGGCGAGCGAGTTCACCTTCAAGGCGCTGCTCACCCCGGTGCTCGTCTATTCGCTGGCCGCACTCGGCCTCAACATCCTGACTGGCTATGCCGGGCAATTGTCGCTCGGCACCGGCGCCTTCATGGGCGTCGGCGCCTATGCCTGTTTCAAGCTGATCACCATCTTCCCCGAAATGAACGTGCTGGTGGCGATCCTTGCGTCGGGCTTCTTCTCGGCGGCCGTCGGCGTCGCCTTCGGCCTGCCGTCGCTGCGCATCAAGGGTTTTTATCTCGCCATCGCGACGCTCGCCGCGCAGTTCTTCCTCGTCTGGCTGTTCGAGAAATGGGCGTGGCTCTGCAACTACGCCTCGTCCGGCTCGATCCAGGTGCCGACGGTCGAGATGTTCGGCACGCCGGTCTTCGGCCCCAACGCGCTTGCCATCGTGCAGTATTATTTCGTGCTCGGTGTCGTCACGCTGATCACCATCGCCGCCATCAACATCACGCGCGGGCGCATCGGCCGCATGTGGAAGGCGGTGCGCGACATGGACATCGCCGCCGAGCTCGTCGGCATCAATTTGATGAAGGCCAAGCTGTCGGCCTTTGCCGTCTCGTCCTACGTGGTCGGCGTTGCCGGCGCGCTGTTCGTCTTCCTCTGGCGGGGCGCGGCCGAGCCGGTCGCCTTCGACATCGCGCTGTCATTCCGCGTGCTCTTCATCGCCATCATCGGCGGGCTTGGCTCCGTGCTCGGCAATTTCCTCGGCGCCATCCTGATCGTCGCGCTGCCGGTCATCCTCAACACGCTGCCGGCGACCTTCGGCATCCCGATCTCGTCGGCCATGGTCGAGCACCTCAACACCATGATCGTCGGCGCGCTGATCATTGCCATTCTGGTCATCGAGCCGCACGGACTCGCCCGCTTCTGGCAAATCATCAGGGAGAAGCTCATCATGTGGCCGTTTCCGCATTGATGAGCCTGAGAGGCGGCCGCCAGCGGCCGCCGGGTTCGGGGTAATCCGCCCGGTCCGGATAGTGAAATGAAAAAAGTGGAGGAAATGACATGAAGAGACTGAGGACCAATCTCCTGCTGCCGGCGGCCCTCGCTGCCGCCTGCATGCTGTCGGCGGCGCCGGCGATGTCCGAGGACAGCGTCAGCCTGCCCAACCTGTCCTACCGGACCGGCCCGTTCGCCGCGACCGGCATCCCGCTGATGAACGGCCAGCGCGACTACATGACGATGCTCAACGAGCGCGACGGCGGCGTCAACGGCGTCAAGCTCGGCTACGAGGAATGCGAGACCGGCTATTCGACCGAAAAGGGCGTCGAGTGCTACGAGAAGACCAAGGCCACCGGCATCATCACGCAGCCCTGGTCGACAGGCATCACGCTGCAGGTGCTGCCGAAGTCGAACGTCGACAAGATTCCGATTCTTGCCCCTGGCTACGGCTTCTCGCCGATGGCGGACGGCAAGGTGTTCCATTGGGCCTTCAACATGCCGGCTTCCTACTGGGATGGTGCGTCGATGATCCTGAAGAACATCTCTGACGGCAATCTCGACAACCTGAAGGGCAAGAAGATTGTCCTGCTGCATCTCGACCACCCCTATGGCAAGGAGCCGATCCCGCTGCTGGAGGTGCTGGCCGAGAAGCACGGCTTCACCCTGCTGCCGATCCCGGTCGGCCTCAAGGAGATGCAGAATCAGTCGGCCCAGTGGCTGCAGATCCGCCGCGAGAAGCCCGATTTCGTCGTCATGTGGGGCTGGGGCGCGATGAACGCCGGTGCACTCACCGAGGCGGCCAAGACCAAGTTCCCGATGGACAAGTTCGTCGGCATCTGGTGGTCCGGTCACGACGGCGACATGGCAAGCGTCGGCGAGGCCGGCAAGGGCTACCGCTCGATCTCGTGGAGCGTGCCGGTGTCGGATTCTCCCGTCATGCAGGACATCAAGAAATACGTCCTCGACCCCAAGAAGACCGAAATCGGCGAAGGTGAGTTCGACTGGGTGTTCTACCAGCGCGGCGTGCTGATCTCGATGTTCACCGTCGAGGGCATCAAGGCCGCCCAGGAGCATTTCGACACCAAGGTCGTCACCGCCGAGCAGCTTCGCTGGGGCCTGGAAAACCTGAAGATCGACGATGCCAAGCTGGCCGAGATCGGCATGACCGGCATGATCGCGCCCTTCTCGACCTCCTGCGCCAACCACGCCGGCCATGCCGGCGGCTGGATGCTCGAATGGGACGGGGCGAAGTTCGTCAAGGTGTCCGACCTGCTGCAGGCCGACGAGAGCGTGATCGAGCCGCTGGTCGAAGCCGAAGCCAAGAAATACGCTGAGGCCAACGCGCCCTGGCCGATCAACGAAGACTGCAAGATGTAGTCGCCTTCGGCCCCTTGCCGGCAGCGGTTGGGGGCCGATCTTTCCATCGGGACCGGGAGACGGTGCATCGAAACGCCCGCCGCTGCGTTCGTCTCCCGGCACCCGCGCGAAGCGCGATGCCGTTATAGCTGGAGAAAGCATGAACCAAACCGCCCAGACGCCCGACGCGCCGATCCTCTCGGTCAATAATATCGAGGTGATCTACGACCGTGTCATCCTGGTGCTGAAGGGCGTTTCGCTCACCGTGCCGGCCGGCGGCATTACCGCCATCCTCGGCGCGAACGGCGCCGGCAAGACAACCACGCTGAAGGCCATCTCCAACCTGCTCAGGGCAGAGCGGGGCGAGGTCACCAAGGGCACCATCGTCTTCGAGGACGCCGAGGTGCAGTCGCTGTCGCCTGACAATCTGGTGCGCCGCGGCTGCATCCAGGTGATGGAGGGCCGGCACTGCTTCGGCCATCTCTCGGTCGAGGACAATCTGATGACCGGCGCCTACACGCGGCGCGACGGCAAGGCCGCCATCACGCGCGACCTTGAACTCGTCTATGACTATTTCCCGCGCCTCAAGGTCCGCCGTTCCAGCCAGGCCGGCTACACCTCGGGCGGCGAACAGCAGATGACGGCCATCGGCCGCGCGCTGATGTCGAAGCCGAAGATGATCCTGCTCGACGAACCGTCGATGGGCCTGGCGCCGCAGCTCGTCGAGGAGATCTTCGAAATCGTCCGCAAGCTCAACGAGGAGCAGGGCGTCTCCTTCCTGCTCGCCGAGCAGAATACTAACGTTGCGCTGCGCTACGCCAAGTACGGCTACATCCTGGAATCGGGGCGGGTGGTGCTTGATGGCGAGGCATCGGCGCTGCGCGAGAACGAGGACGTCAAGGAATTCTATCTTGGCGTTGCCGGCGAGGGGCGAAAATCCTTCAAGGATGTCAAGCACTACAAGCGCCGCAAGCGCTGGCTGGCGTGATGACCACTTCCCGCCTGGAATGGGTGCTGCTGCAGTTCGGCCGCAAGCTGTGGGTTCGCGCCTCGCTGTTTTCGGTGCTGGCGGTGGCGACCGCCTTCGTCGCGATCCTCGCCAAACCCTACATTCCCGACGACATCCAGACCAAGATCGGCGCCGACGCGGTCGACAACGTTCTGGGCATCATCGCGTCGAGCATGCTGGCGGTCACCATCTTCTCGCTGTCGACCATGGTCGCCGCCTTCACCGCCGCCACCAACAATGTGTCGCCGCGCGCCACCAAGCTGCTGATGGAGGATTCCACGGCGCAGAATGCGCTCGCCACCTTCATCGGCTCGTTCCTGTTCAGCGTCGTCGGCATCGTCGTGCTCAGCACAGGGGCCTATGGCGACGGCGGCCGCGTCGTCGTCTTCATCGTCACCATCGGCGTCATCATAGTCATTGTCCTGACGCTGCTGCGCTGGATCGACCACCTGTCGCGGCTCGGTCGGGTCGGCGAGACGACGGAGAAGGTCGAACACGCTACCGTCAAGGCGATGCGGGGGCGCATCGAGAGGCCCTATCTCGGCGGCATGAGGCTGGACGCCGAGGCCGCGCCCTCCGACACCGTCCTGCCGGCCTTCGCCGACCGGATAGGCTACGTCCAGCACGTCGACGCGGGCGCGCTTTCGGAACTCGCCGAGGCGGCCGGGGGCATGGTTCATATTGTCGCGCTGCCCGGCTCCTTCATCGATCCGAGCCGGCCGCTCGCCTATTGCGAAGGCCTCGACGAGGACGGCGTCTCCGAGGCGGCCAAGGCCTTCACGATCGGCGACGAACGTTCCTTCGACCAGGACCCGCGCTTCGGTCTCTGCGTGCTGAGCGAAATCGCCTCGCGTGCGCTGTCGACGGCGCTCAACGATCCCGGCACGGCGATCGACGTCATCGGCCGCGCGGTGCGCGTGCTGTCCGTCTGGTCGGGCCATGCCGATCAGAACGGCGAGGCGGAGGTCGTGTATCCAAGGCTGCGCGTGCGTCCGGTCGAGCTCGACGACCTCTTCGACGACATCTTTACGCCGATCGCGCGCGACGGGGCGTCGGTCGTCGAGGTGCACATCAGGCTGCAGAAGGCGCTGCTCATGCTTGGCCGGATGGAGGGCGAGCGGTTCCGTGACAATGCCATCCGGCATTCGCAGCTGGCGCTTGAACGGGCAGAGGCAGCGCTCGCCATCGAGCATGACCGCGCCACCCTGCGCGGTCTCGCTGAGAGGGTATGTGACCTCGACCGATAGCCTGCTTCATCGGGCACCGCCCGGTCGCGGTCGCTCCACCTGCCTTTTCGCTTTCGCACACCTATCGCCTGTTGGGACGCTGAGCGGCATTGCCCTCCCGGCGGCTTTTCGTTATGTGCCCTTGAGGCTTTCCTGGAGGTATTTCATGGCTGACCACTCGCCGACCGGACCCATCGAAACTGGCGCGAAGATGGACTATCCCGAGCATAACAAGACCTATGCCGGATTTCTCGCGCTGACAAAATACATCACGCTGTTCTGCGTGGCCCTGCTGATCGCCATGGCGTTCGGCTTCTTCACCAGCGCCGGCTTCTTCTCGGCCTCGGTTCTGCTGATAGCCATCTGCGCCGTCGGCTGGTACCTTCTGCGTTAAGGGGCTCCGACCCCAGACATCAGGTCATATCGACTGAAGTCCGGTCCTCCATGCCCGGGCTGTAAGCTGGACCGGTTCCAGCCGAAAGGATTTTGCGGTGGGACAGACTATCTTCATTCCGAAGGAAATCGATTCCAACGAGCCGCGTGTGGCTGCGTCACCCGATACGGTGAAGCGGTTTTCCGGCCTGGGGTTCACCGTCGTGGTCGAGCAGGGCGCCGGGCTCGCCTCGCGCATCACCGATGACGAATTCGCCAAGGCCGGCGCGACTATCGGCAAGGCGTCCGACGCCGGCAAGGCCGACATCTTGCTCAAGGTTCGCCGCCCGACCGATTCCGAGCTGAAGGGCTACAAGTCGGGCGCAGCTGTCGTCGCCACCATGGATCCCTACGGGAACGATGCGGCAGTCGCCGCAATGGCCAAGGCCGGTATCACCGCCTTCGCCATGGAGTTCATGCCGCGCATCAGCCGCGCCCAGTCGATGGACGTGCTGTCTTCGCAGGCAAACCTCGCCGGTTACCAGGCGGTGGTCGACGGCGCGGCCGAATATGACCGCGCGCTGCCGATGATGATGACCGCCGCCGGCACCGTGCCGGCCGCCAAGGTGTTCGTCATGGGCGTCGGTGTCGCCGGCCTGCAGGCCATCGCCACGGCGCGCCGCATGGGCGCCGTGGTTACCGCCACCGACGTTCGCCCCGCCGCCAAGGAACAGGTCGCCTCGCTCGGCGCAAAATTCCTCGCCGTCGAGGACGAGGAGTTCAAGGCCGCCGAGACCGCGGGCGGCTACGCCAAGGAAATGTCGAAGGAATACCAGGCCAAGCAGGCCGCGCTGACCGCCGAGCACATCGCCAAGCAAGACATCGTCATCACCACGGCGCTGATCCCCGGCCGGCCGGCGCCCAGGCTGGTTTCGGCCGCCATGGTCGCCTCGATGAAGCCGGGTTCGGTGCTGGTCGATCTCGCGGTCGAGCGCGGCGGCAATGTCGAAGGCGCGGTGGCCGGCAAGGTCGTCACCACCAAGAACGACGTCAAGATCGTCGGCCACCTCAACGTGCCGGGTCGTGTGGCGGCGTCTGCCTCGCTCCTCTACGCCAAGAACCTCTTCGCCTTCGTCGAGACGCTGGTCGACAAGGAAGCAAAGAAACTCGCGATCAACCGCGATGACGAACTCGTCAAGGCGACCATGCTGACCGACGCCGGCAAGGTCGTGCATGCGAACTTCGCCAAGGCAGCGCCGGCCGCAGCCGCTCCGGCCGACAAGGCCGTTGCCAAGGCGGCCAAGGGCACGGAGCCCGGCCTGGATGTCGCGCCGAAGAAGGCAGCGCCCGGGAAGGCCGCAACCAAGAAGCCAGCGCCGAAGAAGGCCGCCGCGAAGAAACCAGCCGCACCGAAAGGGACCGCGTGATGGAAAAGACCGCTCTCGAACAGGCTCTCGACCAGCTGGACCGGGCCGCCGCGGCCGTCCGGCTGGGCGTCCAGGACCTCGCCAACGCGCCGGGCACTGCCGACGCCGCGGGCGACGCCGCACATGCGCTGTCTGGCGGCGCCATCGACCCCTTCGTCTTCCGCTTCGCCATCTTCGTGCTGGCGATCTTCGTAGGCTACTACGTCGTCTGGTCGGTCACGCCGGCGCTGCATACGCCGCTGATGGCCGTTACCAACGCCATCTCGTCGGTGATCGTCGTCGGTGCCTTGCTCGCGGTCGGCATCTCGGCATCCGGCCTCGCCACCGGCTTCGGCTTCGTCGCGCTGATGCTGGTCTCGGTCAACATCTTCGGCGGGTTCCTCGTCACCCAGCGCATGCTGGCGATGTACAAGAAGAAGGAAAAGTGACGTGAACGCCAACTTCGCCTCCTTCCTCTACCTCGTCTCCGGCATCCTGTTCATCCTGGCGCTGCGCGGCCTGTCGCATCCGACGACCAGCCGCCAGGGCAACATGTACGGCATGATCGGCATGGCCATCGCCATCGCCACCACGCTGGCGCTGGCTACGCCCAGCCTCGGCGGCTTCGCGCTGATCGTGCTCGGGCTCGCCATCGGCGGCGGCGTCGGCGCGGTCACCGCGCGGCGCATCGCCATGACCTCGATGCCGCAGCTCGTCGCCGCCTTCCACAGCCTCGTCGGCCTCGCCGCAGTGATGGTTGCAGCGGCGGCAATGTATTCGCCCGAGAGCTTCGGCATCGGCACCGTCGCCGACATTCACAGCCAGGCGCTGGTCGAGATGTCGATCGGCGTCGCCATCGGCGCCATCACCTTCACCGGCTCGGTCATCGCCTTCCTGAAGCTCGACGGCCGCATGTCCGGCAAGCCGATCATGCTGCCGATGCGCCATGTCGTGAACGCTGCGCTCGCCATCGCGCTCGTGGTGCTCATCGTGCTGCTCGTCACCACCGAGAGCTTTACCGTCTTCTGGCTGATCGTCGCCGCCTCGCTGCTTCTCGGCGTGCTGCTGATCATCCCGATCGGCGGCGCCGACATGCCGGTTGTCGTGTCGATGCTCAACTCCTATTCCGGCTGGGCAGCCGCGGCACTCGGCTTCACGCTCGGCAACCTGGCGCTGATCATCACCGGCGCACTGGTCGGCTCGTCTGGCGCGATCCTGTCCTACATCATGTGCAAGGGCATGAACCGCTCCTTCATCTCGGTCATTCTCGGCGGCTTCGGCGGCGAGACGGCGGCTGCTGCCGACGACGGCATCGAGCGCACGGTCAAGCAGGGCTCGGCAGACGACGCCGCCTACCTGATGGCCAACGCCTCGAAGGTCATCATCGTGCCGGGCTACGGCATGGCGGTGGCGCAGGCGCAGCATGCGGTGCGCGAGCTTGCCGACAAGCTCAAGGCGCATGGCGTCGAGGTCAAGTACGCCATCCACCCGGTCGCCGGCCGCATGCCGGGCCACATGAACGTGCTGCTCGCCGAGGCCAACGTGCCCTATGACGAGGTGTTCGAGCTCGAGGATATCAATTCGGAGTTCGCGCAGGCGGACGTCGCCTATGTCATCGGCGCCAACGACGTCACCAATCCGGCCGCGCGTGATGACAAGAGCAGCCCCATCTACGGCATGCCGATCCTCGACGTCGACAAGGCGCGCACCTGCCTGTTCGTCAAGCGCTCGCTCGGCTCCGGCTATGCCGGCATCGACAACACGCTGTTCTACAAGGACGGCACGATGATGCTGCTCGGCGACGCCAAGAAGATGACCGAGGAGATCGTCAAGGCTATCGAGGCCTGACCTGCCAAGGCAGACAATGTTCGAAAAGCCCGGCCCGCGCGCCGGGCTTTTTCATTCGTGCTATGGTTGAAAGCCGAAGCCTCATGTCGGCGAGGCAGAATTTTCTTGGACAGGGAGACTTCCATGCCCAGAAAACCCGTAGCCAGGCAGGACAAGAAGAAGGTCGCAGATGCCGTGCCCGGCAAGCCCGACGCTGGCCGCCGGAGCCAGGCCGTGGTCATCGTCCACGGCATGGGCGAGCAGCGGCCGATGTCGACGCTGCGGAGCTTTGTCGAGGCGGTGTGGTCGCGCGATGCCAGGCTACGGCGAGAGGCCGGCCACCCGAACGCCAACAAGACCTGGATCACGCCCGACGAGCGGGCCGGCTCGCATGAGCTGCGCCGCATCACCACGCCCTACGTGAACGGTATCCGGACCGATTTCTACGAGCTCTACTGGGCCGATGTGACGCGCGGCACGACCCGCTCGCGCCTCGTCGCCTGGGTGCTCGAGCTTCTCTGGCGCAAGCCGGACGACATTCCCGCCGACGCCAGGCGCCTCTACATCGCCACCGCCGTCGTGACGGTGCTGTTTGCCGTCGTCGCTTTCCTGGTCGCGCTCGGCTCGTTCTGGAACCCGTTGCTCGCCGCCATCATCGCGGCGGTCGGCGCCGTGCTGTTCTGGTTTCTCGACCAGTTCGTCGTGCCCTATTTCGGCGACGTCGCCTCCTACGTCCAGGCAACGCCGACAACCGTCGCCCAGCGGGCCGAGGTGCGCGAGCGCGGCCTGAAGCTGTTGCGCGAACTGTCGGACGACCCGCGCTACGACCGCATCGTCCTCGTTGGCCACAGCCTTGGCTCCATCCTCGCCTATGACCTTTTGCAGATACTGTGGGCCGAGCGCCGTCCGGGCGGCCTGACCATGCGAGGTGACAGGGCCCTCATCGCGGCAATCCGCGAGGCCGGCGCTCATGCCGCCTTGCCTGGCGCTTTTCCCAGGCAACTTGCCGATGAGGAAAGGACTGCGTTCCGAGCCGCGCAGTGGAGGCTGCACACGCTTCTGAGGGCGCGCGACGGCGACCAGCCAGTCTGGAAGATCAGCGATTTCGTTACCCTCGGCAGCCCGCTCACGCATGCCGAGTTCCTGATGGCAAAGAACGAGGACGCCTTCCGCGAAGGAGTGGCCGAGCGTCTTTTCTCGATCTGCCCGCCGCTGTCGGACAGCGCCAGCGAGCCCGACGTGATGTATTACGAGAGGCCGAGGGTGCGCGCCATGCATCACGGTGCCTGCTTTGCCGCGACGCGCTGGACGAATGTTTACGACATCGGCAACCTGCTTTCGACCGGCGATCCGATCTCCGGCGACATGACGGAAAATTTCGGCGGCGGCGTCGAAAACGTCCAGGTGCGCCTGGAAGGTCGGCTGGGCCGCACCTTCACCCATACGCTCTACTGGTCCCTCGATGCCGAGGGCGTCGAGGTGGAAGCTGCCGCCGGCATCAGGCGCAGCCATCTCGAGGTGCTGCGCGACGCTGTCGATCTCGGCCGACGTCTGGAAAGCTAGAGCGAGTTGCCGGGGACCGGCCGCGAGAGCCTGACGGCCGCGACGCAACCGAGGACCGCAAGCGGCAGGAAGGCGAGGAAGAGCCAGCGCGCCACGCCTTGCGCGGTCTCCGGCGACAGGCCTTGGGAAAATCCGCTGGCATTGGCGATGATGCCGCAAAGGGCCGCGCCCACGGCGTAGCCGATGCGCTGCATGGTCGGGATGGCCGAGGAAGCAATGGTGCTCTCGGCCGGGTCGGCGACGGCAACGATGACCCGCGTCACGAAGGGCCAGGCGATGCCGAAGCCGCCCCCTTGCAGGATGGCGCAGGCGAGGATCAGCGGGATCGAGCCGACGGGCATGGCATAGGCGAAACCGGCAACCCCGCCGGCGATCATCAGCGCGCCGGTCACGATGATCAGACGTTCGCGTTGCGGCGGCGCATTGGCGACCATGATCGACAGAATCGACCAGGCGACCGATTCGGCTGCGATGATGTAGCCGGCCGTCAGGATCGGAATGTCGTGCAGCGTCGTCATGATCAGTGGGCCGTAGACGGCAAAGGAACAGGTGGCGACCGAAAAGGCGAGCACCATGGTCATGCCGCTGCCGACAGGCGTGCGCCAGCTGAACGGGCGTGACGGAAACAGCCGCGAAGCGGGCCGCCAGCCATCGATGACGAAGAACAGCACCAGTCCGGCCAGCCCGCAGATCAGGAAGAGGCTGGAGCGCAACGGCGCGATGCCGACGCCGGCAAGCCCGATCAGCACCACGCCGGCGGCCAGAACGCAAAGCGCAGGCAGCGGGAAGGGCGGCGCCACCGCGCCGGCGCGCCGCCTGGTTGCCTCGGGGCTGCGCAGTACCGCGAAACAGGCCAGCGCCATCGCCAGGCCGGCTGCCGTGAACATGCCGAAGGCCCAGCGCCACGACAGCATCTCGGCAGCCAGTGCGCCGAGCAGCGGGCCGCTGAAGGCGGCCACGCCCCAGATCGCCGACATCACGCCGAAGAGCTGCGGCCAGATGCGCCGCGGGAAGAGCCGCTCGACCGAGACGAAGGCGAGCGCCACCAGCGCCCCGCCGCCAAGACCCTCAATCAGGCGGCCGGCGAGGAAGACGATCATGTTGGGTGAGGTGGCGCAGATCAGCGCACCCACCGCATAGAGCCCGGCGGCAACGGCCATGTTGGTGCGCAGCGGCACGTAGCTGATCATGCGCCCTGCGGCGGCGCCCGCGACGATGGCGCCGAGCTCGTAGATCGCCAGTGCCCAGCCGACGAGTTCCACCCCGGAGAGGTTGGCGACCATGGCCGGCATGATCGTCGCCACCATGGTCTCGTTGGTGGCATGCAGCATGATGCCCAGGCTGATGAAGCAGAAGCGCGCGAGGTCGCCGCTTGCCCATAGCGCTCGCCAGTCAGCCCGGTTTGCAGCCTGATGCTCCATGGTGCCTGCGAATAGACAAGGCTCCGCCGGTCAGCAAGCGCTAGGGATGGGTCCAGTCAGTCCGCATTGCTCCGGCCCCTGCGGATCGGGCGCAAAAAAAAAGGCCGGCGGAGTTACCGCCGGCCTTGTGCCTGCTCCCGGTTTCCCGGGAAATATTCAGTTGGACGAACTGCGCAACTGAAACTGCGTGACGCCGACGGCCAGATTCAGGCCGGTCTGCGTCTGCAGGCTGAGCGGCTGCAGCGTGAAGTTGGTGCCGGTGCCGCCGATCAACAGGTTGGCGCCGCCGCCGATGCCGGCCGAGGCCTCGGCGCTTGCCCCGACATAGTCGCCGGCCAGCGCGCCGGGCGCATAGATGTTGCTGCTCGGTGCCAGCACCAGCCAGCTCATCGTGGTCGCCTCGGTGACGCCGATGTCGATGCCGAACTTGTTGACCACGCCAAAATAGGGCTCCGGCGCAAAAGTGTTGTCGCTCGGCGAGAAGTTGCACTTCATGTCCTTGGACGAGCTGATGATCAGCCCGACGCCGCCGTCGATCTGGCACTCAAGCACGCCGAGTTCCACGCCCGGCTGCTGGGCAAGCGCCGGCGATACCGCGCCGGCAGCAAGGGCAAAGAGGGCAGTAGCGATCGTCTTTTTCATGTCAATCTCCTGCTTCGTTTGAGCCGATGGGGCGGCCTGGTTCAGGCCACCCGTCCTGGGTCGCTATTTCAGCGAGGAAATGAGCTCGATCGAGGTCACGGCAACGGCCACGTTCAGGCCGGTCTGTGCCTGCACGCTGAGCGGCTGCAGGGTGAAGGAGTCGCGGAAACCGCCGGTCAGCAGGTTCGCACCGCCGCCCGTGACGACGCTCGCCTCGGCATTGACGCCGAAGTAGTTGCCGGCCAGCTGGCCCTCGTCATAGTTGCGGCTGACGGCAAGTACCGCCCACTGCAGCGAGCCCTGGTGGGTCTTGCCGAGGTCGACGCCGAGCTTGGAGATCATGCCGGTGTCGAAGTTTTTTTTTTTTTTTTTTTTTTTTTTTTTTTTTTTTTTTTTTTTTTTTTTTTTTTTTTTTTTTTTTTTTTTTTTTTTTTTTTTTTTTTTTTTTTTTTTTTTTTTTTTTTTTTTTTTTTTTTTTTTTTTTTTTTTTTTTTTTTTTTTTTTTTTTTTTTTTTTTTTTTTTTAAAAAAAAAAAAACAAAAAAAATTTTTTTTTTTTTTTTTTTTTTTTTTTTTTTTTTTTTTTTTTTTTTTTTTTTTTTTTTTTTTTTTTTTTTTTTTTTTTTTTTTTTTTTTTTTTTTTTTTTTTTTTTTTTTTTTTTTTTTTTTTTTTTTTTTTTTTTTTTTTTTTTTTTTTTTTTTTTTTTTTTTTTTTTTTTTTTTTTTTTTTTTTTTTTTTTTTTTTTTTTTTTTTTTTTTTTTTTTTTTTTTTTTTTTTTTTTTTTTTTTTTTTTTTTTTTTTTTTTTTTTTTTTTTTTTTTTTTTTTAAAAAAAAAAAAAAAAAAAAAAAAAAAAAAAAAAAAAAAAAAAAAAAAAAAAAAAAAAAAAAAAAAAAAAAAAAAAAAAAAAAAAAAAAAAAAAAAAAAAAAAAAAAAAAAAAAAAAAAAAAAAAAAAAAAAAAAAAAAAAAAAAAAAAAAAAAAAAAAAAAAAAAAAAAAAAAAAAAAAAAAAAAAAAAAAAAAAAAAAAAAAAAAAAAAAAAAAAAAAAAAAAAAAAAAAAAAAAAAAAAAAAAAAAAAAAAAAAAAAAAAAAAAAAAAAAAAAAAAAAAAAAAAAAAAAAAAAAAAATTTTTTTTTTTTTTTTTTAAAAAAAAAAAAAAAAAAAAAAAAAAAAAAAAAAAAAAAAAAAAAAAAAAAAAAAAAAAAAAAAAAAAAAAAAAAAAAAAAATTTTTTTTTTTTTTTTTTTTTTTTTTTTTTTTTTTTTTTTTTTTTTTTTTTTTTTTTTTTTTTTTTTTTTTTTTTTTTTTTTTTTTTTTTTTTTTTTTTTTTTTTTTTTTTTTTTTTTTTTTTTTTTTTTTTTTTTTTTTTTTTTTTTTTTTTTTTTTTTTTTTTTTCCTGGCCTGGCGCATCGTAAAAAAAAAAAAAAAAAAAAAAAAAAAAAAAAAAAAAAAAAAAAAAAAAAAAAAAAAACACTGCGCCCGCCTTGCGGTAGAGATTGCCGCGGCCGATATAGGCGGCGTCGTAGTTCGGGTTGATCTGGATCGAGCGATTGTAGTCGGCCAGCGCCTGTGTCTGGTCCCCGGTGAAGCGGTAGATCAGCGCCCGGTTGGCATAGGCCTGGTAGAAATTCGGCCGCAGCTTTATGGCGGTGTCGAAATCCTTCAGCGCCTCGTTGTACTTGCCACCGCGGCCATAGGCCGAGCCGCGCACATTGTAGGCTTCAGGATCCTGCGGGTTGCGCGCGATCACGGCCGTCAGCGAGGCGATGTTCTGCTCGGAGCCCTGCGCGGTGTCGATTGTGGCCAACTCGCCCGTCGGGCCGCTGCTCTGGCAGGCCGTAAGGGCAAGGCCCGCGGCAAGGACTGCCGCCATCATCGCGCCGCTCCGCATCGAGAGCCTGCGGTCGCCAGTGGCTGCATTCATTACGAGACTATCCCCTTGCACTGCCAAATTCTTGCCGTCTGCGCCGCATTCCCTCGCACGCGGCGAAAAACGAAAGGTGGCGGCGATTCGCATCGCCCCACCTTCGTGGTATTGCCGGAAAAAGACGAAAGATAGGCGATAGTTACCGCGCCGGGCGGCCTGCGCCTGCTCCGGTAGCCGCCGGACGCGGCGTCATCGGCAGCAATCCCTCGCGCTGCGCGCGCTTGCGGGCCAGCTTGCGGGCGCGGCGAACGGCCTCGGCCTTTTCGCGGGCGCGCTTTTCGGACGGCTTCTCGTAGTGGCCGCGCATCTTCATTTCGCGGAAGATGCCTTCGCGCTGCATCTTTTTCTTGAGCGCGCGGAGCGCCTGGTCAACATTGTTGTCGCGGACGAGTACCTGCACGGGCGTTCCTGTTCGTGTTCAAAAGACCAATGGCCAAGCCGTATAGGCTAAAGCCCCCGCGGTAGCCTGCACCGCGAATTGCGGCGGCACTTAGCAGAATCGGCGACCGATGTCGAGTGGCAGTTTGCGTGGGCCAGCCCGATGCGGTCTTTTGCATTCGACATTGCCGCCCGGCTTGTGTATGCGGCCACTCCCCGCCGCTTCGGCGCGCCCCCCCAACCCATGGGATATGTGATGCCCCCGGCCTTCGGTGGAATTGACTTCGGCACCTCGAACTCGACCGTCGGCATCCTCGCCGACGGTCGGCCGCGCCTCGTTGCGCTGGAGGGCGAGCAGACCACTCTGCCGAGCGCCGTCTTCTTCAATTTCGAGGATAATGCGACGCGCTTCGGCCGCCGCGCTATCGCCGACTATACCGATCATGCCGAGGGGCGGCTGCTGCGCGCACTCAAGAGTGTCCTCGGATCCTCGCTGATCCACGAAAAGACGCGCATCAAGTCGCGCTCGGTGCCGTTTTCCGACATTATCGGCGAATTCATCGGTCATCTGAAGTCGAAGCTTGACGCGGCCCTCGGCGAACCGGTCGACAATGTCGTGCTCGGTCGCCCCGTGCATTTCGTCGACGATGATGACGTGGCCGATGCCGCGGCGCAGGAGGAGCTCGGCAAGGCCGCGCGCCGCCAGGGCTTCGCGCATATCGAGTTCCAGTACGAGCCGATTGCCGCGGCGCTTGACTATGAGCAGTCGGTGACGCGCGAGGAACTGGCTCTGATCGTCGACATCGGCGGCGGCACCTCCGACTTCTCGATCGTGCGGGTGTCGCCGGAACGCCGCAATGCCGCGGACCGACGCGAGGACATCCTTGCCAATGCCGGCGTGCATATCGGGGGTACCGACTTCGACCGGCTGTTGTCGCTCGCCAGTGTCATGCGCGATCTCGGCTACCTGACGCCGACGCGCGACGGCAAGCGCAACCTGCCCGCCGCCTATTACGTCGACCTCTCGACCTGGCAGCGGATCAATCTCCTCTACACGCCGAAGGCGATGACCGAGTTGCGGCAGATGCGCTACGAGGCGGCCAAGCCGGAACTCGTCGAGCGTCTCATCGACATCGTCACGCACCGACAGGGGCACGCGCTGGCCGGCGCAGTCGAGCAGGCCAAGATCGACCTCACCGAGCAGGCCGAAACCGGTATCAGGCTCGGCCTTTCCGACGGCGATCTTGCCGTCAAGGTCTCGCGCGCGCAGTTCGAAAGCGCCGTCGCCGACGCCGTCGGCCGCGTCGCCGACACGGTCCGCGCCATGCTCGCCCAGGCACAGCTGCCGGCGTCGCGCATCGACACGATCTTCCTGACCGGCGGGTCGACTGCCGTGCCCGTCTTGAGGACGGCGATGCTCGGCCTGTTCCCGGGCGCCAAGGTCGTGGCCGGCGACCGTTTCGGCAGCGTCGGGCTCGGCCTCGCGCTCGATGCGGGCCGTAAGTTTGCCGGTACTGAAAGCGTGCGGAAATCGGCCTGATTGCGCCATGCGGCGTTGCAACTGGTCCGAGAACTAGCCCGATCTGACACATTCGCGTTGCAGCTTGCGGGTTTAAGGGCAAAAGCGAATATCTGTCACCTGCGCCAGCAGGGCAGGGAGCATGCATTGACCGATACCACTGTCCGTTCGCCGGCGGTTGCCGATGGCACCGTGTTTGCCGTTATCCTGGCCGTCAGCTTCTGCCATTTCATCAACGATGTGATGCAGTCGCTGCTGTCGGCGCTCTATCCGATGCTGAAGGAAGATTTCCAGCTCGACTTCTGGCAGATCGGCCTGCTCACCATGGCCTTCATGGTGACGGCCTCGCTTCTCCAGCCGGCGATCGGCATGTATACCGACCGGCGCCCGATGCCCTATTCGCTGCCAGTCGGCATGACCTCCTCGATGATCGGCCTGATCCTGCTCGCCACCGCGCACAGCTATGTCATGCTGCTCATCGGCGCCGCCTGCATCGGCCTCGGTTCGGCGATCTTCCACCCCGAATCCTCGCGCGTCGCGCGGCTGGCCTCGGGTGGCCGCTACGGCCTTGCGCAGTCGACCTTCCAGGTCGGCGGCAATTTCGGCCAGGCCATGGGACCGCTGCTCGCCGCCTTCATCGTCGTGCCCTACGGCCAGGGCAGCGTCGCCTGGTTTGCGCTTGGCGCGCTCGTCGGCATCGTCGTGCTCAGGCGGGTCGGCGCCTGGTACAGCGCGCACCTCAAGACGGCTCATCTGCGCAAGCCGGCGGCCTCGCGCTTCCCTGGCCTGCCGCGCTCCAAGGTGACCTCGGCGCTTGTCATCCTTGCGCTGCTGACCTTCACAAAGAACGGCTATACGGCGGGCATCGCCAGCTACTACACCTTTTTCGTGATCGAGAAGTTCGGCGTCTCGGTGCAGGCCTCGCAGGTCATGCTGTTCCTGTTCCTCGGCGCTTCGGCGCTCGGCATCCTGCTCGGCGGCCTGTTCGGCGACCGTTTCGGGCCGAAGACGGTGATCTGGTTCTCGATCCTCGGCGTTCTGCCCTTCACGCTCGCACTGCCCTATACAAACCTGGTCTGGACCAACGTGCTGGTTGTCCTGATCGGGTTGATCCTGTCGTCCGCCTTTTCCGCGATCGTCGTCTTCGCGCAGGAACTGGTGCCCGGCCGGGTCGGCATGGTGGCGGGCATCTTCTTCGGCTTCGCCTTCGGCATGGGCGGCATCGCCGCGGCAGTTCTCGGCGTCGTCGCCGACGCCCGCGGCATCGAGTATGTCTTCCAGATCTGCTCCTACCTGCCGCTGGTCGGGCTGCTGACGATCCTGCTTCCCAGCACCGGCTCGGCGCGGTCGGCTACATAGCCGCAGCCCAAAGCGGCAGCCCCCGTCGCAAATAAAGCAAGGGTGACACGGGCTTTTCGCTAGTGGTACATGACGCCCTCGGACGGACCGATCCCGTCCCGGCAGTCACGAGGCCAGGGGAAGCATGCGGAAATATTCGGTATTTGCCATCGCCCGCGAAGCGATGCGCGCCCACAAGGGCTGGGACGAGCAGTGGTCGTCGCCCGAGCCGCGTGCGGAATACGACGTCATCATCGTCGGCGCCGGCGGCCATGGCCTGGCGACGGCCTATTATCTTGCGAGCGTGCACGGCATCACCAATGTGGCGGTGCTGGAAAAGGGCTGGCTCGGCGGCGGCAATACCGGCCGCAACACCACCATCATCCGGTCCAACTACCTCTATGACGAATCGGCCGGCATCTACGACCATGCGCTGAAGCTGTGGGACGGGCTGTCGCAGGAGCTCAACTACAACGTCATGTATTCGGCCCGCGGCGTCATGATGCTGGCGCACAATGTGCACGACGTGCAGGTGCTGAAGCGCCACGTCCACGCAAACCGGCTGAACGGCATCGACAACGAATACCTGACCCGCGAGCAGGCCAAGGAATTCTGCCCGCCGCTCAACACCTCGCGCGATGCGCGCTATCCGGTCGTCGGCGCCGCCCTGCAGCGGCGCGGCGGCACTGCCCGCCACGACGCTGTCGCCTGGGGCTATGCGCGCGGCGCCTCGGCGCGCGGCGTCCACATCATCCAGAATTGCGAGGTCACCGGGGTCAAGCGCGCGCCGAACGGCGCGGTCACCGGCGTCGAGACGACGCGCGGCTTCATCGGTGCCAAGAAGGTCGGCGTCGTTGCTGCCGGCCATTCCTCGGTCATCATGAACATGGCCGGCGTGCGCATGCCGCTCGAATCCTACCCGCTGCAGGCACTGGTGTCGGAGCCGGTCAAGCCGGTGTTTCCATGCGTCGTCATGTCGAACACGGTGCACGCCTATATTTCCCAGTCCGACAAGGGCGAACTGGTCATCGGCGCGGGCACCGACCAGTACATTTCCTACTCGCAGACGGGGGGGCTCCATATCCTCACCCACACGCTCGACGCCATCTGCGAGATGTTCCCGATGTTCACGCGCATGAAGATGCTGCGCTCGTGGGGCGGCATCGTCGATGTCACGCCGGACCGCTCGCCTATCCTCGCCAAGACGCCGGTGCCTGGCCTCTACGTCAATTGCGGCTGGGGCACGGGCGGCTTCAAGGCGACGCCGGGTTCGGGACATGTCTTCGCGCACACCATTGCCAATGACGAGCCGCACAAGATCAACGCTCCCTTCACACTGGAGCGCTTTCGCACCGGGCGCCTGATCGACGAGGCCGCCGCCGCGGCCGTGGCGCACTGATGCATCTGGCCGCCGCAACCTTTGCCTTTGCCGCGCCACTCGCCATCGCCCAGGGCGTACACGGCGACGCGCTGCGTCTTGTCAGCACCTTTCCGGAGCTGGAGATCAACCGGGCGACGAGCGAGCACGAATGGCCCTTCTCGGTCGATTCCGGCACGCTGAGCTGCGTCTCGCTCAACGGCAGGGAGATGGTCTTCTTTGCCGAGCCGTGGCGCGATGACGTGCCGCAGGAGCTCGGCAACATGACGCTTCCGCGCATGGCGGTGGTATCGACCAATCCGCTGGCACTGCTTGCCTCGTTCGAGGACCGCGCGCTCTATCTGCCTTTCGACACGCTGGAGACACTCGTCGGGCGCCTTGCTCCCTTCGAGGAGATGGGCCTCGCCCTGTGCGACGAGGCTTCGCCCCAGCCGGACGAGCTCTGAGGAAAGAACATGCTTCTCATCCATTGCCCCTATTGCGAGGAAGAGCGTCCGGAACTCGAGTTTCGCAACGCCGGCGAGGCCCATATCGCGCGCTCGCCCAGCATTGCCGAGGAGAGCGGCGAGGACTTCGAAAAGTTCTTCTTCATCCGCTCCAACCCCAAGGGCGTGATCTTCGAGCGCTGGCGCCACGTGCATGGCTGCGCGCGCTTCTTCAACGCGGCGCGCGACACCGTCACCGATCGCTTCATCACCACCTACAAGGCCGGAGCGCCGAAGCCGTCGATGCCGAAATCGGCAAGCGGCCCCGCGGCCTATGCCAACCGTCCGCCGGATCAGCTCAACGTCAAGCGCCCGCGCCGCAAGCCGGCCAGCAAGGGAGAGGCGAAATGACGGCGAGCTTCCGCATCGCCGGCCGTGGCCGCCTGTCGTCGCGCACCGCCCGCTTCAGCTTCGACGGCAAGCCCTATGCCGGTCTTTCCGGCGACACGCTGGCATCGGCGCTGCTTGCCAATGGCGTGCATTTGGTCGGCCGCTCGTTCAAGTATCATCGGCCGCGCGGCATCCTGTCGGCAGGTGCCGAGGAGCCCAACGCGCTGGTCTCGGTCGAGCGCGATGCGGCGCGCAAGACGCCCAATGTCCGCGCCACGGTGCAGGAACTCTATGAGGGACTTTCGGCAAGCTCGCAGAACCGCTGGCCGTCGCTCGCCTTCGACGTCGGCGAAGTCAACGACGTGGTCTCGCCGATGTTCTCGGCCGGCTTCTACTACAAGACCTTCATGTGGCCGAAGGCGGCATGGAAGAGCCTCTACGAGCCGGTGATCCGCTCTGCGGCGGGCCTCGGCGTCGCGCCCGACCTTCCGGACCCCGACCATTACGCGGCGCGCTACGCGCATTGCGAGGTGCTGGTGCTCGGCGGCGGCGCCGCTGGGATCGCGGCAGCCCTTGCGGCGGCAGAAACCGGCGTTCGCGTCGTCATCTGCGACGAGCAGGCCGAACTCGGCGGCGCCATGCGCTACGAGGCGGGTGCCGCCATCGACGGCCAGGACGGATGGGCCTGGGCGCAGGCCAGCGTCGCGAAACTCGCGGCCATGGACAATGTCACCATCCTGCCGCGCACGACCGCTTTCGGCTATTACGCGCAGAACTTCGTCGGACTCGCCGAGCGGGTCACCGAGCATCTCGCCGATCCGAAGGGCCTGCCGCGCGAACGGCTGTGGCAGGTGCGCGCCAGGCGCGTCATCCTTGCCACCGGCGCCATCGAGCGTCACATGGTATTCGCAGACAACGACCGGCCGGGCGTCATGCTGGCCTCGGCGGCGCGCACCTATCTCAACCATTACGGCGTCACCGTAGGCCGCAATGTCGGCGTCTACACCGCCAATGATTCCGCCTATGCCGCGGCGCTCGACCTGAAGAAGGCGGGTGTCAGCATCGCGGCGATCGTCGACCTGCGCGACAACCCCGCCGGCCCGCTGGTCGACGAGGCGCGCTCGCTCGGCATCGACATCCATCATGGCCGTGGTGTCGTCGGCGTCGGCGGCAAGCTCCGCGTCTCGTCGATGACCGTGCAGCCCAAGGGCGGGGGTGTTGCGCGCACCATTCCGGTCGACGCGCTTCTGGTGTCCTCCGGCTGGACCCCGTCGGTGCATCTCTTCTCGCAGTCGCGCGGCAAGGTCGTCTTCGACGACGCCACCAAGCGCTTCCTGCCGGGCAATTATGCACAGGACTGCGTCTCCGTTGGCGCCTGCAACGGCACCGACAGCCTCTCTGCGACGCTCGACCAGGCCTGGGCGGCCGGCGCCAAGGCGGCCAAGGAAGCGGGCGGCAGCGTGACCAAGGGAACCAAGCCCAAGGTCGATTCCGGCGAGAATTTTTCGGGCGGCATGCTCGGCGCCGGTCCGGGCGCGGGAGCCGACAAGACGGTCAAGGCCTTCGTCGACTTCCAGAACGACGTCACCGCCAAGGACATCCGGCTCGCCGTGCGCGAGGGCATGCGCTCGATCGAGCACGTCAAGCGCTTCACCACCAACGGCATGGCTACCGACCAGGGCAAGACGTCCAACATGCACGGCCTGGCGATCGCCGCCGAGACGCTCGGCAAGGACATCCCGGAGGTCGGTCTCACCACCTTCCGCGCGCCCTACACGCCGGTCACCTTCGGCACCATCGTCAACCATGGCCGCGGTCCCCTGTTCGACCCGACGCGGCGCACGGCGACGCATGACTGGGCCCAGAAACACGGCGCCGTGTTCGAGGATGTCGGCCAGTGGAAGCGCGCCTGGTATTTCCCCAAGGCGGGCGAGGACATGCAAGCCGCGGTCAACCGCGAATGCCGCACGGTGCGCGAGACGGCCGGCCTGTTCGACGCCTCGACGCTCGGCAAGATCGAGGTCGTCGGCCCGGACGCGGCAAAGTTCATGGAGCTGCTCTACACCAACCCGTGGGAGAAGCTCGAGCCCGGCCGCTGCCGCTATGGCATCATGCTGCGCGAGGACGGTTTCATCTATGATGACGGCGTTGTCGGCCGCCTGGCGCCCGACCGTTTTCACGTCACCACCACGACCGGCGGTGCCGCGCGCGTCATGAACCACATGGAGGACTACCTCCAGACCGAGTTCCCGCAGCTCGACGTCTGGCTGACCTCCATTTCGGAACAGTGGGCGGTCATCGCCGTGCAGGGCCCCAACTCACGCAGGATCGTCGGACCGCTGGTCGAGGGCATCGACATGTCGGACGAGGCCATGCCGCACATGTCGGTGCGCGAGGGCACGATCTGCGGCGTGCCGACTAGGCTTTTCCGCATGTCGTTCACCGGCGACCGCGGCTTCGAGGTCAACGTGCCGGCCGATTACGGCCAGGCCGTATGGGAAGCGCTGTGGGCCGAGGGCCAGAAGCATGGCGCCTGCGCCTACGGCACCGAGGCGATGCACGTGCTGCGCGCCGAGAAGGGCTATATCATCGTCGGCCAGGACACGGACGGCACCGTGACGCCTAACGACGCCGGCCTCGACTGGGCGATCGGCAAGAAGAAGACCGATTTCGTCGGCATTCGCGGCCTGACCCGCCCGGATCTCGTGGCGCCGGGACGCAAGCAGCTCGTCGGCCTGAAGACCAAGGACCCGAAGACCGTGCTTGAAGAGGGCGCGCAGATCGTCGCCAATCCGCGGCAACCGATCCCGATGACCATGATCGGCCATGTCACCTCGAGCTACTGGTCGGAGAATTGCGGCCGCTCCATCGCGCTGGCGCTGCTGGCAGGCGGCCGCGAGCGCATGGGCGAGACGCTGTTCGTTCCGATGCCGGAGGGCCCGATCGAGGTCGAGGTCTGCTCGCCGGTATTCTTCGACGAGAAGGGAGGCCGCCTCAATGGCTAAGGCCGCAAAGATCGCCACCGCCGCCCGTTCCCCGATTTTCGCCGGACGGGAGTTTTCCGCCGATGGCGCAAGGATCGCCGTGCTGGCGCCGTCGCATCGCCTGGCGCTGCGCGCGCCGGAAAAGTCGCTTGCCGCCCTGTCAAAGGCACTCGGCCTGAAACTGCCGGCGTCGCCGAAGAGTTCAGTCACCAAGGGCAGCCGCAGCGCGCTCTGGCTCGGTCCGGACGAATGGCTGGTCATCGACGACGGCGGCAAGGACCCGCTCGAGGACTGCGCCCGCGTCAAGGTGCTGCACTCGGCGGTCGGCGTCTCGCACCGCAATGTCGGCCTCTCGGTCACCGGCCCGCGTGCTGCCGAAACGCTCAACGCCGGATGCCCGCAGGACCTGTCGCTCGCCGCCTTTCCGGTCGGCGCCTGCTCGCGGACCATCCTGGGCAAGGCCGAAATCGTGCTTCTGCGCAATGCCGAGGACAGCTTTCGCGTCGAATGCTGGCGCTCCTTCTCGGATTACGTGCTAGCTTTTCTCACCGACGCGGCGACCGACGCAGCCTGACCCGGAACCTTGCAAGCAGGCCTGCGTTGCGAAGCTGATCCAACGCATAGGTGATTCATGCCCGACCAGACGAAGCCGGCTCAAGCCCCAAAAACATCCCCGGCGGTCCGTTCCCTCGACCGCGAGAAGCAGAAGCTCAAGGAACTCAAGGAAGAGGAACTGGAAGAGGGTCTGGAAGACACGTTTCCGGCCAGCGACCCTGTTTCCGTGACCTCGACCTCGATCCCGGGCGGCCCCAAGGCCGAGCGCAAGAAGTCCGGCTGACCGGCCCGTCGGCCTAGCTCCGGCACCAGACTTCCTTGTGGCCCCGCCATGGCCTGGCCAGGCCCTCGCGCACCAGAATGGCGCCAGCCTCGCCGGAACTGCCAGAGACACTTGCCAGTGTGCGACCATGACGATCGACGCCGCTGCGCTCGATGGTGAAGCTGTTGCGGGACAGGATCTGGGCCAGGCGCTGCGTCGCCTTGACGGCGAGCTTCTTCTCCTGGCTGCAGCGACCGAGGATCTCCGGCGCATCGATGGTCTCGATGCGGATCTTTTCGCCGTCGTACCAGAAAGTATCGCCGTCGACGACGCAGTTCAGGCGCTTGCCGGGCCCGCAAATCTCGAAATCGATGGGTGCGGCACGCAGAGAACTGGCAACCAGCACGGTCTTTTCGGACTTCACGACCTTCGGTGCCGGCGTGGTGCTGGAAGCGACGCGTTGCTGGATGTCGTTGGCGAAGCGGACAGCGATCGCCGTGGTGCGGCGGCCGAAGCTGCTGCTTTCAAAGATCTTGCCCAGGTCCGCGGAAAAGAAGCCAACCCCGGCGGAAAGCGCGATGCAGACTGCCAGCCAGCCGGAAACCGGGTTTCGGCGTGGTCCGCTATCCTGTTGTCTTTGCCCCGGCCATGGCTGGGCCGTCGCATCCTTCATAGAGCATCCCCTTAACTAGGGGACTGCTCATACCCTGCCGCCCGTTGAAGAAGCGTTAGGTCAACTGGGACAGTTTGAAAAAGCTTATCCTTAACGCGGCAAGCAACGAACAGATAACCTTACAGATGTGTCTGCGGCGGAAAGCCAAGGCGCCGTCGGGACCCCGCGGCCTTCAGCACATTGTCGCGGGCAGGAACCTATGTGCCGCCGGCCCGTTGAGCAGCATCCCCAACTCAACGGATCGAGGAAACACCATGGCTTCAACAATCTCGAAACTTCGCGGTATGGAAAGCGATCTGGAAGATCAGGTCGCCGCTCTGACCAAGGAGCTGTCGGCGCTCAAGAAGTCGGTCTCCCGTCGGGGCGCAAATGCGTACCAGGACACCCGCGATGGCGCCTCGGAGGTTTATGGCGAGTTGTGGGACCGCTTCGCAGAGTCCCTGCCCGCTATGCGCAAGCGCGCCCGTGCCGCCGAGAAAGTGGCGCGCGACAACCCGGCGACCACGGCCTTTCTGGGCCTCGCCGTCGTTGGACTCGCGGCAGCACTACTGCTGCGCCGCTAGGCCAGCAAACCCGGAATGTTCAGGTCGAGAGCCTGCCGCGCAACCAGCGCGGCGGGCTTTCAGCCGTCGTTGGCAGCGTTCAGTTCTTCCGGCTGCAGGCCCTCATCTTCTGGCTCTGCATCGAGCGAGATGGCGGTGATAAGCCGGCGCGACTTCAGCAGCGGCGCATTCTTGGCCGCCAGCCCCGGCATGCGCGGATTGGCCTTATGGGCCTCGAAGGCCGCGGCGTTCGCATAGAGCTCGTTGACCAGCAGTCTGTTGGCGACCGGGTTGCCGGCTTCGTCGGTCTGCTGGATCACTTCGAAGCGGAGACAGCCTGGTTCCTCGTGAAGCGTGCGCCGGGCATGGTCGCGCAGGCTTGCGGCCAGTTCGTCCTGACAGCCCTCATTGGCCTCGAATTCCACGATCACGGTCACTTTGGGCACGTCACTCTCCTTCGTCGATCAGCCTGACGGCAAGTCCGGCCAGCACGGGCACCAGATCGCCATGCCTGATCCCCCTTTCGGGATTGGAGGCATTGCCGTCAAGAGCGCGTTTGTAGACTCCCTGGCAAATCGCCGCCAGCCGGAAGAACGAGAAGGCAAGACAGGCGTTCCACCCGGCAATGCCGCCGATTCCGCGCCTGCGGCAATAGTCCGCCACATAAGCGGCTTCGCCGGGGATGCCGATTGCCCCGCGGTCGATGCCGGCCAGCCCGCCGAGATTGCCGAAGCCAAAATCGTGCGACAGGCGCCACTGCATGCACTGGTAGGCTAGGTCGGCATAGGGATGGCCGAGCGTCGACAGTTCCCAGTCCAGCACGGCGACGATCTCGGCCCGGTCCGGCGCAAACACCAGGTTGTCGAGCCGATAGTCGCCATGCACCAGCGATGTCTGCTCGTCGTCGGCCGGAAGATGCTCTTCCAGCCAGGTGATCAGCCGGTCCATGTCTGCGATCCGCGTGGTCTCGGCGGCGCGGTACTGCGCCGACCAGCGCGCCAGCTGCCGCTCGAAATAGCTGCCCGGCCGGCCGTAATCGGCAAGGCCGGCGGCGGCAAGGTCAACGTCGTGCAGGACGGCGAGTGTCCGGTTCATCGCGCCATAGATCGCTGCCCGCTCATCCTTGCCGGCAAGCTCCGGCAGCGCCGGGTCCCAGAAGATGCGACCCTCGACGAACTCCATGACATAGAACATGCGGCCGATTGGGGAAGCCTCGCCCGACAGGTGCAGCATTTTCGGCACCGGCACGGCGGTGGGGCCAAGCGCCTTCATCACGCGGAATTCGCGGTCGACCTGGTGAGCGGATTTCAGCAGTTCGCCGGGCGGCTTGGCGCGCAGCACGTAACGGCCGCTCTTCGCGCGCAGCAGGTAGGTCGGGTTCGACTGCCCGGACGTGAATTTCTCGATGCTTTGCAGGCCAAGGAAGCCGGGAATCTCGGCTTCGAGGTAGGGCGCCAGAACGCCCGCATCGACAGCGTTCGGGTCTTCCATCACTCTTCTTTGGGCTGGATGAAGGTCAGCGTCAGCCAGCGTGCGGTCAGCGCCGGCTTGATCGAGTTCTCGATCTCGATGGTCACGTCGTTGGCGATCTGGATCCAGCCGGAAGGCCGCGCCTTGACGTCGGCGAGCCTGAAGCGCGCGCGGATGTTGGAGCCGGTCTTGATCGGCGTCACGAAGCGCACGGTGTCGAAGCCGTGGTTGATGCCCATGTCGGCGCCTTCCAGCCGCGGCAAAGTCTCGTAGGAGAAGGCCGAAAGCAGCGACAGCGACAGGAAGCCATGCGCGATGGTGCCGCCGAACGGCGTCTCGGCGGCGGCGCGCGCGGGATCGCAATGGATGAACTGGTGGTCGTCCGTGGCGTCGGCGAAATGGTCGATCATCGTCTGCGTCACGGTGCGCCAGGGCGACACGCCGGTCTCCTGGCCGACCGCGGCCAGCATTTCGTCAAGGGTGATGGATTTCAAGCCAGGCGTCTCCGGTTGCGGGCGGCGTCAGTCCTTGAACAGCGTCATGCCGTGCTGCACCGACTGGCCGCCATCGATCGGCAGGATGGCGCCGGTGACATAGGCGCCGGCGCGGCTGCACAGATAGAGCGTTGCGCCGGCAATGTCATCCGGCCGGCCGATGCGGCCAAGCGGCACATGGCTGCCGACCTTCTGCGCGCCTTCCTCTGTGGCCGTGGCGAAGGCCGTCATGCGGCTCTGGAAAGGGCCGGGCGCGAAGGCGTTGACGGTGATGCGTCGGCCGGCGAGTTCCACCGCCAGCGTGCGCGTCAGGTGGTGAACCGCCGCCTTCGAGGCGGTGTAGGAATAGGCGTCGTCGGCAAGCGGCTGCGTGCCCATGACCGAACCGAGATTGACGATGCGCGAAGGGTCGTCGTCGCTAGCGGCATTGGCCAGCAGCGGAACCAGTTCGCGCGTCAGATGGAACAGGCCAACCACGTTGACCGCCAGCACCTTGGTCCAGCCGGCATAGGGAAATTCCGCGAAGGGCGCGCCCCATGACGTGCCGGCATTGTTGAACAATATGTCGAGACGGTCGGTCCGCGCCTTGACCGCCGCCGCGAGCGCCAGAACGCCGTCCTCGCTGGAAACGTCGCCGGCAAAGCCCTCGGCCTTGCCCGGTGCTCCGAGCGCATTCAGTTCGGCTGCCGCCTTCTCGCAGTCGGCGCCCTTTCGCGAGGCGACAAGCACCGTCGCACCGGCCCTGACCAGCGCGGTCGCCGCCATGCGGCCGATGCCGGTGGCGCCGCCGGTCACCAGCGCCGTCTTGCCGCCCAGCGAGAACAGTTCCTCGAGATAACTCATGATCTTCGCCGCCCTTGGACCACCGGTCGCGTTGACAATGTCACCGGAAGTACGGTCATCCTTGCCGCGGGTAAAGTGCCGAGGGAGAAAAGTCCGATGTCCGACATGGCGCTTGGAATGACGGAGCGGCTGAAGCCGATCCACGAACGCGTCGAGCGCATGGTGCGCGACGAGATCATCCCGCTCGACCATGAATTCCTCGCCGAGGTCGGCAAGGAGGGCGACCGCTTCGCCTACACGGCGCGACAGACCGAGATTCTCGAAGGGCTGAAGGCCAGGGCGCGCGAGCGTGGTCTGTGGAACTTCTGGCTCACTGGCTCAGACCGCGGCTACGGCCTCAGCACCGTCGAATATGCCTATCTCGCCGAGGAGATGGGCAAGGCGCATCTCGGCGCGGAGACCTTCAACTGCTCGGCGCCCGACACCGGCAACATGGAGGTGCTGGAGCGCTACGGTGCGCCCGAGCACAAGAAGAAATGGCTGGAACCGCTGCTCGAGGGAAAGATCCGCTCGGCCTACCTGATGACCGAGCCGGACGTCGCCTCTTCGGACGCCACCAACATCTCGATGCGCTGCGAGGCCGACGGCAACTACTACGTGCTCAATGGCGAGAAGTGGTGGTCGTCGGGCGCCGGAGACCCGCGCTGCGCGATCTACATCGTCATGGTCAAGACCGACCCCGGCGCACCGAAGCACGGCCAGCATTCGATGATACTGGTGCCAGCCGACACCAAGGGCGCCACCAAGCTGCGCGCCATGCAGGTCTACGGCGACGACGACGCGCCGCATGGCCACATGCACCTGAAATTCGACAATGTCCGCGTGCCTAAGGCCAACCTGATCCTCGGCGAGGGCAGGGGCTTCGAGGTTGCGCAGGGCCGGCTGGGGCCCGGCCGCATCCATCATTGCATGCGCGCCATCGGCCAGGCCGAGATGGCGCTGGAGATGATGTGCCAGCGCTCGTTGTGGCGCGAGGCCTTCGGCAGCCGGCTCGCCGAACTCGGCGCCAATTTCGACATCATCGCCGAATGCCGCATGGAAATCGAGCAGGCGAGGCTGCTTTGCCTCAAGGCGGCATGGATGATGGACCAGGGCGACCCCCGCGCCGCCGCGCCCTGGATCAGCCAGGTCAAGGTGGTGGCGCCGCGCGTTGCGCTCAAGGTCACGGACGAGGCGGTACAGATGTTCGGTGCCCAGGGCATCAGCCAGGACACGCCGCTCGCCCGCTCCTGGACCCATCTGAGGACGCTGCGCCTGGTCGACGGTCCGGATGCCGTGCACCGCAGGCAGGTAGCCAGGACGGAGCTGAGAAAGTATACGCAGGAAAAGATCTGATTGCACCGACAGGCAATCTGGCGGAACCCGGGCTGCGTACAGCCCGTTGGCGATGCATCCCCAACCGAGAGAGCTTTTCTGATGACACTTCCCGACGACATGCAGGCGCTGGTCCTGAACAATGACGGATTCGCCCTGAAGAAATCGGGCAGCGCGCTGGAAGCGCTCGATCCCTATGTGACGCTGACCAGCATCGGCGTGCCGCGGCCCGGTCCGAGCCAGGTGCTGGTCAAGGTGTCTCTCGCCTCCATCAATCCCTCCGACGTGATGTTCATCAAGGGGCAGTACGGCCAGCCGCGCGCAAAGGGCCAGCCGGCCGGCTTCGAGGGCGTCGGAACCGTGGTCGCCGCGGGCGAGGCTGCCGCGCCGCTCGCAGGCATGCGCATCGCCTTCGCCACCGGCCAGTCGGGCTGGGGTTCGTGGGCCGACTATGCCCTCGCCGAGGCCGGCGCCTGCATCCCGCTGATCGACGGCGTGCGCGATGAGGACGGCGCGGCACTCATCGTCAATCCACTGACGGCGATCGCCATGTTCGGCATCGTGCGCGAGGCCGGCGAAAAGGCCTTCGTCATGACCGCCGGCGCCAGCCAGCTGTCGAAGCTGATCCTCGAACTGGCCAAGGAGGCCGGCTACCGCCCGATCGTCACGGTACGACGCGACGACCAGATCGAAGCGCTGAAAGCAGCTGGCGCGGTGCATGTCCTCAACGCTACGGCCGACGACTTCCACGAGAAGCTGCGCGAAGTCATGAAGGCCGAGAAGCCGCGCATCTTCCTCGACGCCGTCACCGGCTCGCTGGCCTCCGCGATCTTCGCGGCGATGCCGCGCGGTGCACGCTGGATCATATACGGCCGCATGGATCTCGGCGACACGCTGATACCTGAGCCCGGTCAGCTGATCTTCATGAACAAGCGTATCGAAGGCTTCTGGCTGACCGAATGGATGCGTCAGGCCGGCGAGCGGCGCAAGGAAGCCGTCATCGAGGCGCAGATGCGTTTTGCCGATGGCCGCTGGGCGACCGACGTCACCGCCATCGTGCCGCTCTCCGAAGCCGTCGCCCGGGTTCCGGACGAACTGGCGAAACCCAACGGCAAGGTCTTCATCAAGCCCTAGCAGCTCATTCGGCGGGGCTCACGCGAGAGCCCGTGGCGTGATCCAGTTCCTGCTTCAGCCGCGCCGCGTCCTCGACATGCGGCGTGACGAAGCGGCCGAGCAGCAGGTAGGCTACCGGCGTCAGGAAAAGCGTCGACAGCGTGGCAAGGCCCAGCCCGCCGACGATGACCCAGCCGAGCGCGATGCGCGCCTCGGCGCCGGCGCCTGACGCCAGCACCAGCGGCAGGCCGCCGAGCACTGTACAGATCATCGTCATCATCACCGGGCGCAGCCGGATGTTCGAAGCCTGCTCGATCGCCTCGCGCACGCTCATGCCGCGGTCGCGCAGCTGGTTGGCGAATTCGACGATCAGGATGCCGTTCTTGGCCATGATGCCGACCAGCATCACCAGGCCGATCTGGCTGTAGGCGTTGAGGCTCGTGCCGGTCAGGAGCAGCGCGAAGACGGCGCAGGCGAGCCCGAGCGGCACGGTCGCCATGATGATGACGGCACTGACGAAGCTCTCGAACTGCGCGGCGAGCACAAGCAGGATGATGACCAGCGCGAAGGCGAAGATCGTCAGCATGCTCGAATTGCTCTCGCCGAGCGTCGCCGCTTCGGCCAGCGGCTCGATGCGGCTGCCCGGCGGCAGCAGGGGCGCGGCGATCTCCTCGGCGCGTGCCAGCGCGTCGCCGAGCGCAAAGCCCGGGGCGAGGTTGGAGGTGACGGCGACCGAGCGCAGCTGCTGCTCGCGCGACAGCGAGGGCGGCACCGCCTGCTCGGTCAGCGTGGCGATGGTCGACAGCGGCACGAAGCGGTTGTCGCCGGTCTTCATGAAGATGTTCTCGAGGTCGGTCGGATCGTTGATCGGGTTGGTCGTCGACACCAGCTTCACCGCGTAGCTGCGGTCGTCGATGAACACCTCGTCGATTTCGCGCCCGTCCAGCATCGCCTGGACGGCCTCGGAGAGGCCGGCGATGTCGATGCCGAGATCGGAGGCGCGCTCGCGGTCGATCTTGACCGAGAGCTGCGGCTGCGTGGCATCGGTCGACAGGCGCGCCTGCTGGAAGCGCTCGTCCTTCTCCAACTCGGCGACGATGGCGGTCGCTGCCTTGCCGAGATCGGCATAGCTGTTTGAGCCGACGACGGCGAACTGCAGCCCGTTGCCCGCGCCGCGGATGCCGAGACTGTTGGGCGAGATGGGGAATGCGCGCACGCCCGGAACGTCGGTCAGGTAGCGGCTGATGTCGGCGGCGATCTCCTGCTGGCTGCGGGTGCGTTCGTCCCAGGGAGCGAGCGACATCACCATGAAGCCGCTGTTGACCGATCCGCCGATGCCGGTCGCCGCGAAGGTGCTCTCCACTTCGCCGGAGTCGCGCAGCGGCTGCATCAGCTGCTCGATGCGGCGCATCTG
Organism: Mesorhizobium sp. 10J20-29; assembly: GCF_054130485.1. NCBI lineage: Bacteria > Pseudomonadati > Pseudomonadota > Alphaproteobacteria > Hyphomicrobiales > Phyllobacteriaceae > Mesorhizobium > Mesorhizobium sp. 10J20-29. Next base: position 367,510 of record NZ_CP199156.1, on the reverse strand, counting down.
CTGTGTCGTGTAGTCGAGGCTGACGCCCTGCGGCGCCGAGACGCGCAGCATGGCGCGCGAGCGGTCCTCGGTCGGCGTCAGTTCCTGCCGGATCATGCCGAAGGCGCCGTAGGCGGCGGCCGCAAACAGCACCGACACAACGATGACCACCAGCGGCGCGTCGAGGCAGACGTGCAGGCAGCGCCGGTAGATTTCCGAGAGCGTGTTGCCCACGCGCCCCATGATGCCGGTCCGTTTCTCCCCGACATGCGCGGTCAGCATGCGCGAGGCGAGCATCGGGCAGAGCGACAGCGCCACCACCGAGGACAGCAGCACCGCCATGGCGAGCACGAAGCCGAATTCGCGGAACAGGCCGCCGGTCTGGCCGGGCAGGAAGGAAAGCGGGATGAAGACGGCGGCGAGCGTTGCCGTCGTCGCGATGACGGCGAAGAAGACTTCCTTGGTGCCGAGCACGGCGGCGGCGCGCGGGCCCATGCCCTCGTTGCGCCGGCGCACGATGTTCTCCAGCACCACGATGGCGTCGTCGACGACGATGCCGGTCGCCAGCACGAGCGCCAGGAGCGTCAGGATGTTGATGGAGAAGCCGGCGAGGTAGATCGCCGCGATGGTGCCGATCAGCGCCACCGGCATGGCCAAACCGGGGATCAGCGTGGCGCGCCAGTCGAGTAGGAACAGGTAGATGATTAGCAGCACGATCGACACCGAGATGGCGAGCGCGATCTCGACCTCGTGCACGGCACCGTTGACGAAGGTGGCGTCGTCGCTGGTCACCCGGATGCTGGTGCCCTCGGGCAGGTTCTGCTGGATGTTGGCTACGGCCTTGCGTACGCCGTCCGAGATTTCCAGCGTGTTCGACTGCGCCTGGCGGATGATGCCGAGCCCTATGCCGGTCTTGCCGTCGGAGCGCAGCGACGTGCCGCCGGTGTCGGGCCCGAGCGTCACGGTTGCGACGTCGCCAAGCCGCGTGCGGCCGCCGATGATCAGGTTCTCGAAGGCGTCGGGCGAGGAAACCGAGGCCGTGGCGCGCACGATGATGTTCTGGTCGTTGGTGGTCAGCGCGCCGGCCGGCGTGTCCATCGAGATCGACGCCAGCGCGCGCGCCACGTCGGCGACGCTAAAGCCCAGGCTGGCGAGCTTGGCCTGGTTGATGTCGATGCGGAAGATCTTCTCGCGGTCGCCCCAGACCTGCACGTCGGCAACGCCCGGCACCGCCGACAGCGTGTCGAGCACCTGCTCCTCGACCAGGATCGTCATGTCCTCGACCGACATGGTGTCGGAGGTCACCGCCAGCCTCAGCACCGCGTCGGCATTGGCGTCGGCCTTCACGATGCGCGGCGCGTCGGCCTCGTCGGGCAGCTGGTTGGTGATGCGAGAGACGGCATCGCGCATGTCGGAGGCCGCGACATTGAGGTCGACGCCGTCGTTGAATTCGACGGTGATGCGGGCGCGTCCATAGGACGATGACGACGAGATCGACTTGACGCCCGAGACGCGCGACACCGCGCCCTCGATGACCTCGGTCAGTTCGCGGCCGATGGATTCGGCCGAGGCGCCGCGGTAGTCGGCGGTCACAGTGATCACCGGCCGGTCGACATCGGGCAGTTCGCGCACCTCGACGCCGAACAGCGCGGCAAGGCCTGCCACGACGATCAAAGTCGAGATGACGAAGGCCAGCACAGGCCGACGCACGAACAGCGCCGTCATGCCGTGCTTGGACGTGTCGTTGTGGGACTCAGCCATGGCGCTACGTGCCGCTGCCGGTGGCCGCCGGGGCATTCGCCCCGATGCCTGCGGGCTGTGCCCGGTTCGAGGCGATCAGCAGCTCGGCGCCGTCGCGCACCACGTGCACGCCCTCGGTCACCACGCTGTCGCCTTCCGTCAGCTCGGCTGACACCAGCACGCTCTCGGTGTTTCGTTGCACGATGCGCACGCTGACGCGCACGGCCCTGCCGTCGCGCACCGCCCAGACGAAAGCGCCGTCGGTACCCCACTGGATGGCCAGCGGATCGACCGAGGGATAGGTGTCGCCGGGAAAGCGCATCGAGACCTGGAAGGACATTCCGGGCCGCAGCGTGTCGCGCGCATTGTCGAGCTTGGCCTGGACGAGCAGCGTGCGGCTTTCCTCGTCGAGCCTGTTGTCGACGGCGCTGACCGTACCCTCGAGCACTTCGTTGGGCCGCGCGATCGGCGTCGCGGAAAGGGGCGCGCCGACGGCAATGCCGCTGGCGTAGCGTTCGGGAACCCAGAAATCGACGATGATGGTCGAACGGTCCTCGATGGTGACGATTGCGGTCTGCGTCGTCACGTAGTTGCCGGCCTCGACCGGAACGATGCCGACAATGCCGGAGATCGGCGAGCGGACCGAGCGGCGGTCGAGCGCCAATTCCGAATCGCGCAGCGCAAGCTGCGCATTGGAGAGCGCGAGATCGGCCTCGGTCACCTGCACCGCAGTGGCGGTGTTGGAGGTTCTCAGCGCGGTGATGCGCTTCATGCGCGCCTGCGCGTCGTCCAGCGCGATCCTGGCCCGGTCGACAGCGATCTCCTCGGCTTCCGCGTCGAGCCTTGCTATGACGCCGCCCTGTTCGATGGTCTGGCCGGACTCGACGAGAATTTCGGTCAGCCTGCCGGAATCATAGGGATTGACCGTGACCGAGCGGTTGGCGCGTCCCGTGCCGATAGCCGACAGCTTGTCGTTGATGGTGGCGTTTATCACCGGGGCGACGACGACGGCGGTCTGCGGGCCTCGCTGCCGGCGCGAGCCCTCTTCGCCGGAACCGTCCTGCTTTGGCGCGACAGCGGCGCTTGCCCAGTCGATGCCCCAGCGGGCCAGCACGTCCGGCGCGCCGGGGAAAAACTTCACCCACGCCGCGGCAGCGGCGACGAGCAGCACCAGCACGACGAGGAACTGTTTCCAGGCTGCCATTGTCACTCCAGAGATCGGCGCCCCATCGGCGCCCTGGCTTCGCCAGCGACCCGAGCTGGGCCGCAGGGGATTTTCCAAGCTTGCGTTATGACAACTCTACTGTCCCTGCGCACCTAGTTTATCATTAAATCTAGGTAAGGTTGAGGGGCTGCAAGCTTCCCCTAAGCCCTTGTTTCGCGCAGGCTTTCCATTTCGCGGATGCGATCGGCGCTGCCTGGAAGGCCGCGGCTGAGTTCACCGACAAGCGTTTCGGCAACGACGAACAGGGCCGCAGAGGAATCCCAAGGGGAGGGCGCCCCCGTGCGACCTGCGATGGTGTGCCTGGCGAAGCGGGCGATCGGCGACAACCACTGGTCGGTGAAAAGCAGGATCTGCGTGCCGCGGGCATGGGCGGCTTCTGCGAAGCGCAGCAGGCCGTCCTGGTAGCGCCTGATGTCGAAGACCACGAGCACGTCGCGCTTGCCGACATCGATCAGCCGGTCGCGCCAGTTGCCCTCCTGACCGGCCAGATGCAGAACGTTCGGCCGTACGATCGCCAGGTGCGCCGCCATGTAGCCGGCAAGCGGGTCGGTGAAGCGTCCGCCGACCAGCAGCACCTTCGAGCGCGGGTTGGACAGCAGCGTGACGATGTCTGCGATCTGGCTCTCCGAGACGTGCCGGAAGGTTTCGCGGATGTTTTCGAGCGTCGTTTCCACCGTCGCCGACAGCGCGCCGTCCTGGTCGGGCGCCGTCACGGTGCGCGAGGCCGGCGATTGCAACTGCGCGGCAAGCTCGTCCTGCAGCGCCGACTGGAATTCCGGGTAGTTGGCAAAGCCGATGCGCGCGACGAACCGCAGTATCGTCGGAGAGCTGACACCGGCGGCTTGCGAGAACTCGGCCACCGTCTTCAGCCCGACCAGCGGGTAGCTGGCGATCAGCGCCTGCGCGGCGCGGCGCTCGCCGGCCGGCATCGCATCGATACGGTCGGCGATGCGCTCGGAAATGCTGCTTGCCATGGCCTTGCCTCCGGGCGCCCTGCGCCTCTCTCCGCAGCCGCCTTCCGTCCTCCGTAAAAGACGTTTGACAAAGCCGCCGAAGGCGTATGAAATCATTCATGAGGGCGGATGAAAACAAAAATCGTATCATACGGTACGGCATCGTCCGAAACGGCAGGCATGAACGGCACGCAGTCAGGCGCCACGCTCGGCAGGGAGCCCGTCCGGATCACCCGGCGCGGTGGCGGCTCGCCCTTCGTGATTCTCTGCGACCACGCTTCGAACTGGCTGCCGGCCTCCTTCGGCACGCTCGGCCTCGCCGGCTCCGACATGACGCGCCACATCGCCTGGGACCCAGGCGCGCTGCCGGTCGCGAGCCTGATGGCCGAGGCGCTCGACGCGCCGCTCGTCGAATCCGGCGTCTCGCGGCTGCTGATCGACTGCAACCGGCCGCTCGACGCGCACGACCTCATTCCGGCGGTCAGCGAGACCACCGAGATCCCGGCCAATGCCGGGCTTTCTCCGAAGGAGAGGGAAGAGCGCATCGCACTTTCCTGGACACCCTTCCACAACGCCATCGAGGCGGTGGTCGAGGAACGCCTGGCGCGCCGCCAGCCGACGGTGCTGGTTTCCATCCATTCCTTCACGCCGGTCTACCGCGGCAAGAGCCGGCCCTGGGAGATCGGCATCATCCATGACGACGACCGGCGCGTCGCCGATCCGCTGGTCGCGGCATTGCGCGAGGTGCCCGGCCTTACCGTCGGCGTCAACGAACCCTATTCGCCGGCCGACCGGGTCTATTTCACGCTGGAGCGCCATGCGCGCTCGCGCGGCCTGCCCTGCGCCATGATCGAGATCCGCAACGACGAGATTTCCGACGCAGCCGGCCAGGGTAAATGGGCCGACCTGCTCGGGGGGATGTTTTCGCGCCTCGAACCGCTATTGTCGGGCGCGGCGGAGACGGGACAGCCGGCGGCCTGAGCCGCGGCAGGAAATTTATTCGGCGGCCTTGTGGCTGCCGGTCACGAATTGGGCGCCAGGCGGCGCGGCGGAGTGAAAAGCATGGCTGGAAACATGACGTTCGAGCAGTTGAAGAAGGCTGTCGCCTCGGGCGAGATCGACACGGTGCTCAGCTGCGCCGTCGACATGCAGGGCAGGCTCATCGGAAAGCGGTTCCTCGCCAGCTTTTTCGTCGAGTCCGCCTATGACGAGTCGCATGGCTGCAACTACCTGCTGGCCAACGACATCGATATGGAGGCGGTACCCGGCTACAAGGCGGCGAGCTGGGCGAAGGGCTATGGCGATCTCGTCATGAAGTCCGATCTTTCGACGATCAGGGTCGTGCCGTGGCTTGAGAAGACTGCGATGCTGCTCTGCGACCTGCAGGATCCGGAGACACATGCCGACCTGGCGCACTCGCCGCGTGGCATCCTTCGCCGCCAGGTCGCACGCCTCACGGAAAGAGGCTATCTCGGCTATTTCGCCTCCGAACTCGAATTCTACCTGTTCAACGAGACGTACGATTCAGCGCGTGCGAAGCATTGGCAGAACCTCGAAACGGCATCGCCCTATATCGGTGACTACCTGATCGGCATCACCACCAAGGAAGAAGGCGTGATGCGCCGGCTGCGCAACGAGATGCAGGCGGCCGGCATCCCGATCGAGAACTCCAAGGGCGAAGCCGGGCCGGGTCAGGAAGAAATAAACGTCCGCTATGCCGAAGCGCTTGAGGCGGCCGACCGCCATGTGATCCTGAAGAACGGCGCCCGCGAGATTGCCAGCCAGGAAGGCAAGGCGATCTCTTTCATGTCCAAGTACCACTACAACCACGCCGGAAATTCCAGCCACGTCCATAATTCGCTGTGGAGCATGGATGGAAAGACGCCGCTCTTTTACGACAAGAACAGCGACTGGACATTGTCGACGCTTGGACAGCAGTGGGCGGCCGGCCAGCTCAAATACGCACGGGAATACACGGCGCTGCTGGCGCCCTACATCAATTCATACAAGCGGTTTCAGTCGGGAAGCTGGGCGCCGACCCGCATCATCTGGAGCCGCGACAACCGCACCGCCGGCTTCCGGCTCTGCGGCGAAGGCACCAAGGGCATCCGCATGGAATGCCGCATCGGCGGCGCAGACCTCAACCCCTATCTCGCCTTTGCGGCGCTGATCGCCGCCGGTCTCGCGGGCATCGACGAGAAGCTCGAACTGCAGAAGCCCTTCGTCGGCGACGCCTACCAGGCGGCGAAGCTGCCGGAGATACCGAAGACGTTGCGCGACGCCACCGAGACGATGGCAAAATCGAAGATGCTGAAGGCGGCGCTCGGCGAGGACGTCATCGAGCATTACCTGCACACCGCCCGCTGGGAGCAGATGGAATACGACCGCCGCATCACCGACTGGGAGCTGCATCGCGGCTTCGAGCGGTACTGAGCAAGAACACGGAAACGGACGAGGAAACATCATGACCGAAACGGTCAAGCTCACTTCCCCCATCGACGGCTCGATCTGGCTCGAGCGCCCGGTCGCCACCGACCAGGCCATCAACGCCGCGGTCGAGCGCGCGAGGGGCGCGCAGGCTTCGTGGGCCGAGACGCCGATCGCCGAGCGCGGCAAGTATCTCCTCGCCATGCTCGAGGCGCTGGTCGCCATGAACGACGAGATCGTGCCGGAGCTTGCCTGGCAGATGGGCCGGCCGACGCGCTACGGCGGCGAAAAGGGCGGCGTCGAGGAGCGCACGCGCTACATGGTGGCGCTGGCCGAAAAGGCACTCGCGCCGTTCTATCCCGAGGAGCGCCCGGGCTTCCGCCGCTACCTCAAGAAGGAGCCGCTTGGCATCGTCTTCGTCATCGCGCCGTGGAACTACCCGTTCCTGACCGCCGTCAACACCATCGTGCCGGCGCTGATGGCCGGCAACGCAGTGGTCCTCAAGCATGCCGCGCAGACGCTGCTCGTTGGCGAACGCTTTCAAGCTGCCTTCGACAAGGCCGGCCTGCCCAAAGGCCTGTTCCAGAACATCGTGCTCAACCACGCGCAAACCGAGAAGCTGCTCGGCTCGGGCAAGATCGACCATTGCAACTTCACCGGTTCCGTCGGTGGCGGGCGCGCCATCGAGAAGGCTGCCGCCGGCACCTTCATGACGCTCGGCCTCGAGCTCGGCGGCAAGGACCCGGCCTATGTGCTGCCCGACGCGAAGATGGACCATGCCGTGGCCAATCTGGTCGACGGCGCCTTCTACAATTCGGGCCAGTGCTGCTGCGGCATCGAGCGCGTCTATGTGCACGAGAAGGTCTATGACGAGTTCATCGAAGGCTTCATCGCCGAGACGAAGAACTACGTCGTCGGCAACCCCCTCGACGCCGCCACCACCATGGGCCCGATGGCGCAGGCGCGTTTCGCCGACGCCATCCGCGAGCAGAAGGCCGAGGCGCTGCGCAAGGGCGCGAGGGCCAACATCAACATGACGGTCGCGGAGGACAAGGCCGGTTCGCCCTACATCGCGCCGGAAGTGCTGACCGACGTCAATCACCAGATGAGCGTCATGCGCGAGGAAAGTTTCGGACCGATCGTCGGCATCATGAAGGTGAAGAACGACGAGGAAGCCATCGCGCTGATGAACGACAGCCCCTACGGACTGACCGCCTCGATCTGGACGACCGACACCGGCCATGCGGCCACCATCGGCGACCGCATCGAGACCGGGACCGTGTTCATGAACCGCTGCGACTATGTCGATCCGGGCCTCGTCTGGACCGGCGTCAAGGACACCGGCAAGGGCGGCGCCATGTCGGTCGTCGGGTATGAAAACCTGACGCGGCCGAAATCCTATCATCTGCGCGAAGCAATCTGATCCCCGAAAGAGCACCCGATGTCGAAACTCGTATCCAAGTGGAACTACCCAACCACCGTGCGCTTCGGCGCCGGACGCATCTCGGAACTGCCGGACGCGCTGGCCTTTGCCGGCATCAAGCGGCCGCTGTTCGTCACCGATCCGGGCCTGGCCAGGCTGCCGGTCGTCGCCTCGACGCTGAAGATCCTCGACGACGCGAAGATTCCCTATGGCGTCTTCTCCGACGTCAAGGCCAACCCGGTCGGCGCCAACCTCGATGCCGGCGTCGCGGTGTTCAGGAAGGGCAAGCATGACGGCGTCATCGCCTTCGGCGGCGGCTCGGCGCTCGATCTCGGCAAGCTGATCGCCTTCCAGGCCGGCCAGACCCGTCCGATCTGGGATTTCGAGGATGTCGGCGACTGGTGGACGCGCGCCAACAGCGACGCCATCGCGCCGATCGTTGCCGTGCCGACCACGGCCGGCACCGGCTCGGAAGTCGGCCGCGCCGGTGTGCTGACCAACGAGGAAACGCACACCAAGAAGATCATCTTCCACCCCAAGCTGCTGCCGGCCATCGTGATTGCCGACCCGGAACTCACCACCGGCATGCCGGCCTTCATCACCATTGGCACCGGCATGGATGCGCTGGCGCATTGCCTCGAAGCCTATTGCGCGCCGGGATACCATCCGATGGCCGACGGCATCGCGCTCGAAGGCATGCGGCTGGTGCTGGAAAACCTGCCGAAGGCCGCCGCCAACGGCAAGGACATCACTGCGCGCGCCAACATGATGGCGGCTGCCGCGATGGGCGCCACTGCCTTCCAGAAGGGCCTCGGCGCCATCCACTCCCTGTCGCACCCGATCGGTGCGCTCTATGACACCCATCACGGCATGACCAACGGCGTCTTCATGCCCTACGTGCTGGCCTTCAACCGGCCGGCGGTCGAGGAGCGCATCACGCGCGCCGCCGCCTATCTCGGCATCAAGGGCGGGTTCGACGGTTTCATGAAGGCGATCCTCAAGCTGCGCAAGGAACTCAAGGTGCCGCATGCGCTGCCCGACCTCATCAAGGGGCTGGACATGGACGCCAAGCGCCGCAAGCTGATCGCCGAAATGGCCGTGGCCGATCCCAGCACCGGCGGCAATCCGGTCAAGCTGACCAGGAAGGCGGCGCAGGAACTGCTCGAGAAGTCGATCGCCGGCACAGTCTGAGCCGCCCGGGCGTCTCTCCCAGGGGAGGAGAGCGTCCGGATATTCGTTAGCCGGGAAAAAGAATCTGTCCCTCGCCGATTGCTAGAAGCCGGCAAAAGTAGTTAGATTTTATCGCTTCGGGGGTTCCGACAGTCCAGGGTTCATCGGACTGTCACACGATAGCGGTAACCGCATCGCAGGCGTCAAATGGCGTCAATTCAATGGAGAGACAATATGTTCAAGTTCACGGGAAAGCTGCTTTCCCTTTCGGCGGCGTCGCTGATGCTGACGACGGCCTTTGCTTCGGCGCAGTCCATGGACGAACTGGTTGCAGCCGCGAAGGCTGAGGGCCAGCTCACCACCATCGCGCTGCCGCACGACTGGTGCGGTTACGGCGATGTCATCGCCGGCTTCAAGGCCAAGTACCCGGAAATCACGATCAACGAACTGAACCCGGATGCCGGCTCGGCTGATGAAATCGAGGCGATCAAGGCAAACAAGGACAACAAGGGCCCGCAGGCGCCTGACGTCATCGACGTCGGCCTGTCCTTCGGTCCGTCGGCAATGTCCGAAGGCCTGTTGATGCCTTACAAGGTTTCGACCTGGGACTCGATCCCGGACAGCGCAAAGGATGCCGACGGTCACTGGTATGGCGACTATTACGGCGTCATGTCGTTCATCGTGAACAAGGATCTGGTCCCCAACACGCCGGCCGACTGGTCGGACCTTTTGAAGCCTGAATATTCGGGCCAGGTCGCCCTTGCCGGCGATCCGCGCGCTTCGAACCAGGCCATCCTCGGTGTCCTGGCCGCAGGTCTGGCCGGCGGTGCTGCCGCAGGCAAGGAAGCAGGCGAAAAGGGTCTTGAGTTCTTTGCCGAGCTGAACAAGAGCGGCAACTTCGTGCCGGTCATCGGCAAGGCCGGAACGCTGGCGCAGGGCTCGACCCCGATCATGGTGATGTGGGACTACAACGCGCTTGCCGCCAAGGACACGCTTGCGGGCAATCCGCCGGTCGAGGTCATCGTGCCGAAGTCTGGCGTTCTCGCCGGTGTCTACGTGCAGGCCATCAGCGCCTATGCGCCGCACCCGAATGCCGCGAAGCTGTGGATGGAGTATCTCTACTCGGACGAAGGTCAGCTCGGCTGGCTGAAGGGCTACTGCCACCCGATCCGCTTCAACGACATGGTCAAGCGCGGCGTCGTTCCGCAGGACCTGCTCGACAAGCTGCCGCCGGCAGCATCCTACGAAGCCGCCTACTTCCCGACGCTTGAGGAAGTCAACGCCAACAAGGAAGCGGTCACCGCCGGCTGGGATGCCGTCGTGGGTGCCAACGTTCAGTAACGTCCGTCACTGAAGCAATGCCCGTTCCGCATCCTTGCGGGACGGGCAGTTTCTGAGCCGACTGACAGCAGCGAGCGGATGACGACCCAGACGCCAACAGCCTCGAAGACCATCATGAGCCGGCTGCCGCTGAACTGGCTGGGCGTGGCGCCGTTCGCGCTGTTTGTCACGCTGTTCCTGTTCCTGCCGACGATGAACATCGTCATCGGCGCGTTCCAGAATCCTGCGGGCGAGTTCACCCTTGCCAACATCCAGGGCCTGAACACCCCCTCGATCATTTCCGCCTACTGGATATCCATCAAGATCAGCCTGGCTTCCGCCCTGCTCGGTTGCCTTGTCGGCTTTTCTGTCGCCGCAGCCGTGACGCTCGGCGGTTTGCCGAAGTGGATACGGTCGCCTCTGCTGACCTTCTCCGGCGTGGCGTCCAATTTTGCCGGCGTGCCGCTGGCCTTCGCCTTTCTCGCAACGCTCGGACCGATCGGGCTGGTCACTGTCTTCCTGCGCACCCAGGTCGGCATCGACCTGAGGTCGCTCGGCTTCAACCTGCTGTCGTTCTGGGGCCTGACGGTAACCTATCTGTTCTTCCAGATCCCGCTGATGATCCTGATCATCACCCCCGCGCTGGACGGTTTGAAGCGCGAGTGGCGGGAAGCCGCCAGCATTCTCGGCGCCTCCGGTTTTCAGTACTGGCGGCTGGTGGCCTTCCCGATCCTGTTCCCGTCGCTTCTCGGGACGCTGGCGCTGCTCTTCGCCAACTCGTTCGGCGCGGTCGCGACAGCCATCGCGCTGACCGGTTCGTCGCTTAACATCGTGCCGATCCTGCTCTTTGCGCAGATTCGCGGCGATGTGCTCGGCGATCCGCATCTCGGTTATGCACTGGCCTTCGGCATGATTGTCGTTACCGGTATCGCAAATACCATCTACATCTGGCTCAGGGCGCGCTCCGAGCGGTGGCTCAAATGAGCCGGTTCTGGGCATGGCTGGCACTGGCCGGCGGCATGATCTACTTCATCCTGCCGCTGCTCGGCATGACCGAGTTCTCGCTCAAGATGCGCCGTGGCGTCTATTCGTTCGACGCCTATGCCAGGGTTCTGGCCGATCCGAAATTCCAGGAGACGTTCACCTACTCCGTCGCGATGGCGCTGGTGACGATCCTGTTCGGCGTCCTGCTCGTGGTGCCCACCGCCTACTGGGTCCGCCTCAAGCTGCCCCGCCTGCGCCCGTACATCGAGTTCATCACGCTTCTGCCGCTGGTCATTCCGGCCATCGTCATCGTGTTCGGCTACATCCGGCTCTACAACACGTCGAGCTGGCTACCGCTCACCGGGTCGGTACATGGGACAAACGCCTTGCTGATGTTCGGCTATGCGACGCTGTCGCTGCCCTACATGTATCGCGCTGTGGACACGGGACTGCGCACTATTGATGTTTCCACCCTGACCGAAGCCGCCCAATCGCTCGGCGCCGGTTGGATCACCATCCTGTCGCGCATCATCCTGCCCAATGTCCTGGTCGCCGTCCTGTCGGGTGCTTTCGTTACCTTGGCCATCGTGCTTGGTGAATTCACCATGGCCGCGCTTCTGAACCGTCCCGCCTTCGGCCCCTACATGCAGCTGCTCGGCGCCAACCGCGCCTATGAGCCCGCGGCACTCGCCGTGATCGCCTTTGCCATCACCTGGGGCTGCATGGCGCTGATCCAGATTGTTTCCCGCTTCGCGCCGAAGGCGCCGGTCAACCCGCACTGATTGTGAAGAGCCAAGCCGAATGTCCGATCCGTTCCTGTTGATCCAGAATGTGCGAAAGGCCTATGGCGACGTCACCGTCGTCAAGGATTTCAGCCTCGAAGTCGAGCAGGGAGAGTTCGTTTCCTTCCTCGGGCCGTCGGGCTGCGGCAAGACGACGATGCTGCGCATCGTTGCCGGCTTCGAAGTACCAAGTGCAGGGTCCGTCGTCATCGGAGGCAAGGACGTCACAAGCCTCAAGCCGAACCAGCGCAACATCGGCATGGTGTTCCAGTCCTACGCGCTGTTTCCGAACATGACGGTTGGACAGAATATCGGCTTCGGACTCAAGGTCGCCGGCGTTCCCAAGGCCGAGGCGGCCGCGCGCGTCGACGAGATGCTGCAGCTGATCAGCTTGCCGCAGCTGGGCGACCGCTATCCCTACCAGCTTTCCGGCGGCCAGCAGCAGCGCGTTGCGCTCGCCCGCGCCATGGCTGGAAAGCCCCAGGTCCTGTTGCTCGACGAGCCGCTGTCGGCGCTGGACGCCAAGGTCCGTGTCTCGCTGCGCGACGAGATTCGCTCCATCCAGAAGGCGCTCGGCATCACGACGATCTTCGTCACGCATGACCAGGAAGAGGCGCTGTCGATGTCCGACCGCATCGTCGTCATGCATGGCGGCATGGCTGAGCAGGTCGGCACGCCATACGAGATCTACAACAAGCCGACCAGCAAGTTCGTCGCCGGCTTCGTCGGCACGCTGAACGTGCTTGACGGTACGGTGACCGACCCGGCAACCGGCGCGGTCCGCATCGGTGACGACAACGTCGTGATGAAGCAGTCGCTCAACGGCGCAAAGGCTGGCGACACGCTGTCTCTGGCACTCAGGCCCGAAGCCATCTCGCTCGGCAAGCAGCCGGGCCGCGACGCCTCCATCGGCGGCACGATCTCGGAGGTCAGCTTCCTCGGCTCGGTGATCCGGGTGCGCGTCGGTCTCGGCAAGGATGCCGTGTCGCTCGACACGTTCAACAACCCGGCCAAGCCGCCGCCCAAGGTCGGCGAAAAAACCGAGATCAGCTTCTCGTCCGCCGACCTCCTGGTGCTTCACTAGGCCAGACGGCTGCCGTCCCGCGCGCGCCGCGAATCTGGCCCCATCGGCCAGCCGCGAGCGGCCGATTGTCAGCCGGCGAAGGGCAAGCTACTCGGATAGCGCGGGGGAAATTCGCGTGAAGCTCGTCAGCTACAACATCCAGTACGGTTTTGGCAGCGACGGGCGTTACGACCTGGCGCGCGCCGCCCGCGTCGTCGCTGGCGCCGACATCATCGCCCTGCAGGAGGTCGAGCGCTTCTGGCAGCGCAGCAACGAGGACGACCAGCCCGAAATACTGGGCCGCCTGCTGCCCGACCACTACTGGGTCTACGGCCCGGCCTTCGACATGGACGCCAGTTTCCGCAGCGACGGTGGCATCGTCAACCGCCGCCGGCAGTTTGGCACCATGATCCTGTCGCGCCTGCCGATCCTGTGGTCGCGCCTGCATCTCCTGCCGATGCGCCGCGCGGTTACGCCACTCAACACGCAGAACGCGGCGCTCGAATGCCTCATCCGCACTCCCTCCGGTCCGGTCCGCTTCTTCTCGATCCATCTCGCCCACATCGCGGTCGAGGAGCGGCTCGAGGAGATCGACTATCTGCTTGAACGCCACCGTCGCGCGCCGCTCGAGGGCGGGCCGTGGAGCGGCGTCGACGACGAGCCGTCACGCAACTGGACGAATGGCGGCGCCGAGCCCGATTGCCCGCAGCTGGCCATCTGGATGGGCGACTTCAACAGCGAGCCCGGAAGCACGGAATACCACCGCATCGTGGGCGACAACCCATACCATCCAGGGGCCGCCTATGTTGGCGGCTTCTCCGACGCGGCACGGCTTGCCGGCCACGGCCCCGGTGCGCTCCACACCCACGTCAAGCAAATCGCCGGCGAGACGCGAAAACGCCAGCTCGACCATTGTTTCGTGGGCTCGCCGCTCGCCGCGCGCGTCCGCTCGGTCACCGTCGACAATGCCGAGGTCGCCTCCGACCACCATCCGCTCTTCGTCGACATCGACCTCGACACGCCGGAACCCGGCGGCCGGTGAGCGCGCCATGACGCTCACCGTCTTCTTTGCCGTCATGGCGGCGGCGGCCATGCACGCGGTGTGGAACGCCGTGGTCAAGGTGCGCTTCGACCGCTTCGTGTCGGTCACGCTGATGACCCTCGGCATGATGGCCGCCTCGCTGCCGGTGCTGCCCTTCGTCGACTTCCCGGCACCCAATGTCTGGCCCTGGATCATCGCCTCGGTGATCTTCCACATGGGCTACAAGCTGGCGCTGGTCCGCGCCTACGAGGCTGGCGACATGGCGCAAACCTACCCGCTGGCGCGCGGCACGGCGCCGCTCTTGACGACGCTCGGCGCCATGGTGCTGGTCTCGGAGTTCCCGACGCCGCTGTCGATCGCCGGCATCGCGCTGCTCTCCTGCGGCACCTTCCTGATGTCGTTTCGCGGTGGTGCTGCGCTCGAAAAATTCAACCTGCATGCTGTCGGCTACGCGCTGGTCACCTCGGTCTTCATCGCAGCCTACACCCTGTCGGACGGCAACGGCGCCAGGCTTGCCACCACGGCGTCGAGCTATGCCGCGTGGCTGTTCTTCTGCGACGGTTTATGGTCGCTGGCGCTGGCGGTCGTACTGCGCGGAAAAATCGTGCTGCCGGCCATCGCCATCGGCTGGAGGGACGGGCTCTTGACCGGCGCGCTGTCGGCCGCCGCCTACTGGATCGCCATGTGGGCCATGACCAAGGCGCCGATCGCCTCGGTCGCGGCCCTGCGCGAGACCTCGATCCTGTTCGCCATGGGCATTTCGGTGTTTGTGCTGCGCGAGAAGATGACGCCTTGGCGCATCGTGGCGGCGCTCCTCATCGTCGCCGGCGTCATCGCGCTCCGACTCGGCTGATGTAACCCGTCTGCCGGCCATTCATCCCTCGGTTCATGGCTACCCCGAAGGCTTTTCGGCAACCGCTCCGAACGAATCCGCCATCGGTGCGTTGGTCTGGGTGACACGAATTATCGTCCGGACACGCAGAGGAATTTCATGACCATGAACAAGGTTCGCAAAAACGCTTTCGTCGTCGTCGGCACAGGGGAGGGCGCCAAATTCTTCCGCAACGTCGGTGACGTCAACGACATCAGGCTGCAGTCGGCTGGGCATCTCGATGCCGGCGACATGGCGGATGACGGCCCGGCAGGAAAAAGCCCGCCCGAACAGTCGGGCAAGGAATCGATGGAGGCCACGTTCTCCAAGCAGCTGGCAAACCAGCTCTACTCGATGGCGCATGCCGGAAAATACGACGATCTGATCCTGGTCCTCGATCCCGATACGCTGGGCGAGGTACGCCCGCTCCTTCACAAGGAAGTGCAAGACAGGCTTGCGTTCGATCTGGCAAAGACCCTGTCGAACAGCTCCACCGACGAAATCGTCAAATCGCTCAAGGCCGCGATGTAGGATTTTGATCCGATCGCCTGCCTGCAGCAGCCTCTGAACGCTTCATGGCACTCAAGACACTGCGCATCTGGCTCGGGTTGAAAAAGAACCCGGCGGATATTCCCCGCGATGCGACGGTCGGCCGGCGCACCTATGGCGTTAGCGGCCACAGCTTCATGAATTGCTCGCCGCAGTCGCCCGTAACGATCGGGGCCTTTTGTTCGATTGCACGCGAGGTCCTGTTTCTCTGCCAGGCCAACCATCCGACGCACACCGCATCGACCTTTCCGCTTCAGTCACAGGTGTTCAAACGCCGCAAAGACCTCGAATATTTGGTGTCAAAGGGGCCAATACGGGTCGGCAACGACGTCTGGATCGGTGCGCGGGCAATCATCCTTTCTGGCGTCAGCATCGGCGACGGTGCGGTCATAGCTGCTGGTAGCGTGGTGACCATGGACGTTCCTCCCTACACCATCGCAGCGGGCAATCCGGCGCGGGTGATTAGGCCGCGCTACGACAGTCAAACCGTCTAGGCCTTGCTGGCGATTCGATGGTGGGATTGGCCGGACGCCAAGATCCGGGCCGAGAAGGACGCTTTCGACCTGCCGGCAAACGAGTTTGCCGCAACCTACAAACACGCTGAGGAAACTGCCGCTACTGGCTAGAGGCGGTACCCTGCCTATGGACTGACCGTCCGGTGATAATTTGGTCGAAACGGGAACCGAAGATTGTAGACTTGGTGGCGTGACCGTTCGAGATAGGTCGGCTTCCGCACGGCAAAATGCCTCGCTGGTGTGTCTCGCCAGCGAAACCGCAAGCTAACGCATTGATTCTGAGGCGGATGGTGGGTGTGGTAGGGATTGAACCTACGACCCCTTCGATGTCACCGAAGTGCTCTCCCGCTGAAATCGCATCCGCTCTAAACGAAAGACTGAAGAAATTCAGCTGCTTAACGCAGTCTACGATCTTTCTCTGCTACACACAATCCTCGCTATTTAGGCACCTTATTGAGGCTGGTTGTGACACCAGTGTGACAGGAAAGGCTGGCCGCACAGTGGACAAATGGCCCCCGGACCTGGGTTCATGTCGTCGTCAATCCCGTGGCCAACTATCCGGTTGGCGGGCTCTCAAAACGGTTAAGGGACACAGGATAGTTCGCGGCCGAAGCAGCCGAAGCGCAGGGAATTTGGGCCAATCCACCTTTGACGGTAGAATGGCATGGGGAGCGTACAAGCGATTTCCCAGATTTTCACCGAAAGGATCGGACCATGACTACCGAACTCTGGTATTTGTTCCTCACATCGGTACTGCTTGCAATGCTGTGGATTCCCTTTATCGCGGGACAGGTCAGCACGATTGGTCCACTAAACCCCGACGACTACAAGAATCTTCGTGACGTGAACGAAATGCCGGCGTGGATCAGGCGGGCCAACCGGGCACACATCAATCTCGTCGAACAGTTCGGCGCTTTTGCAGGCCTTGTCGTTGTCGCGCACTTGGCCAATGTATCGACGGCAGCTACGGCGCTTGCTGCAGCGGTCTTTTTCTGGGCGCGTATAGCCCACGCAATCGTCATGATTGCAGGGATCGGTGTCGTCATGTTGCGGACACTGGTATTCACAGTAGCCTGGATATGCCTGATCGTTCTGGCTTGGGAAATTTTGGTAAATGCCGGATGATGGGCCAGCTCCTACCTCCGCAAATTAGATTCAGTTCGGCTCAGGGGCTCATTCGCGAGAACCAAACAGCAGCTTGTCGTCTGTCGACTGCAACCTCGGGGGAGGGGCGAGGCTATAGTGTCCTCATTCCAACGACTTCTTCAGGCGCTTCTACAACGACCACGTTGGCCGTGTCATGACCAGCGAACCAGATGCGAGTTCCTGGGTCGGCGGGAAACAGGTACGTGACGGTGTCTAGATTGACGTAGATCGGCCGCTTCTCGTCACCAGTAGCAGTTGTCAATTTTACCCAACGAGCCATCGGTTTCTCCTATGCATTGCGCTGAACATATGGGGGTTCGGTACGGGTGCGCCAACGAAGCCTTCCAGCATACGGCAGCTGACCATTGTCGACCGGCTCGCCGATATTTATGACCCTTGGGGCAGGTTGCCAGACGATCAGAACCGCGCAATGTCAGGTTTCTCGGTAACGTGACTTCAGGATGAGCAAACGCCATCCGCGATGAAGCACGCGATTGACCTCCACCCAGACCCGCCACGGGAACACCGTCAGATAGCGCCAACGGGGCAGCTTGTATTTCCGGTGGTTGACCTGGATCTGGGTTGCGATATCGGTCACTTGGTTTACCGGCAGCGGAAGCAAGAACACTGATCGCAGTCCCATCAGATACTCCGTGTCGAAGGCTATGTCCCAAGCCATACGCATTGGCCTGAGCCTGCGCAGGAAGGTCTCAGCGCAACGACGGCTCACTACGTAAGCCCCAGAGCCCTTTTCGCGTGTCAACGAGATGGCAAGAGAACAACCGCCACCGATACTGCGAAAGGCGAACTTGCGACCAGAGCTGACGGTTGAGAGCCGCAGGATGTCCCAATCATCCGCCGCTGCTATCGCTTTCTCGATCGAAGAGGACAGATCGGGGGGCAATAGGCAATCGTCCTCCAGGATCAAGCAATGGTCGGCACCGCTATCCATAAACTTTCGCAAGGCTTGCATGTGGCTGAGATAGCAGCCTACCTCGCCCGGATTAAATTTGCGGCCGTGCAAGAGTTGGTAGCCACGCTCGTCAAACCCGGCCACTGGACGCATTAGCTGCGATCCATCGATGGCGTCGACGCGTTCATAAGGTAACGACAAGGCATCCAGCTGGCGTTGCATATAGGCCAGCCGTTCACTCGCTCGATCGAGATTGATGACATATGTGTTGATCATAAGCGTACAGGTCTTGAATGCCCAATGTTGACCCATAGGTGATGAATGGCAGATCTAGAAGCCTTGGACAAATACCTAAGTTCCGAAGCCTCCCCCGAGAATTCGATGCTGCTCTCGGACCTCGACGGGTTTCTCACGGGCATCGTGTGCTCCCCCGAGTTGATCATGCCCAGCGAGTGGCTGCCCGTTGTGTGGGGTGGCACAGAGCCTGACGTGAGCGACATCGATACACACATCTGGGCTATGCAGGCAGTGTTGGAGCGCTACAACGAGATCGCCTCCGAACTGAACGGTGAACCGCCGGCTATTGAGCCGCTCTTCTGGGAAGCCCCTGAGGGTCACGCCATTGCGATGGACTGGTGTGAGGGCTTCATGCAAGCCCTAGCGCTCCGCAGGGAACTCTGGGCCGAGCTGTTAGAGACCGAGCAGGGACGCGACTGGATGTTCCCGGTGTTCGCTCATCTCTTCGATGAAGACGGTAAATCCCTTGTTGGTGCCCAAGAGAAGGTGATGGACGCGCTTCTCGACACCGCATCAAGGCGGATACCTGAGACAGTGCCGAATGTGTTCACCTACTGGAAGTCGAAGCGGTCCCAGTCGAACTGACACCTTCGGTGTAAACGAAGCGCTCTACCAACTGGTATGGAAACTGAAGTTTCCTTGACGGCTTCGCCTTACTAATCGCCCGCTGACCTGAGTTCCAAAAAACCGCAAGAAATCAACTGCTTCGGTCACTCTACCACACCATCAAGCCTATGCAAGATCTCCGGTATGCGTCGACAACAAATGAAATGGAGTCTCTGTTTGGGTGCAGTGCTGAGATGCCATTGGAGCCATATTGGAGCCGCATAGGAGCCGGTTTCGGGTTCACGATCAGTACGTAGAGTCGGCTGCAATCTGGCCCCTCAGACCTGTGTCTGCATCGGTGACTGAGCCAGAATCATAGGAGTTAGTCACAGATAAGCGCGCCATACAAATCCGATGATGCCGTTGAGGAGGATCAAACTCCTGACCAAGTCATTGCGAACAGCGCACTCTCTCAGGCGCATGCGAAACATGCTTTACCAAAGATCGCTTTAAACCTACTGCTTACGCAGTTTACAATCTTCTATAGAGCCGCCCCGTCTATTACCGTCATTCTCCTATCCCAGTTCTGAGAGCAGTGTGACAGGTAACCGGGTGGCCAACATACGCTGAGGTCGTACTGTCAAGGGCCGATTGCGATCTCCCGTACCCTCATCGTGCGGATATGCAAGAGGACGCTTCCAGCGCCATCTGGGAGTCGATAACTGCTTCGCGTTCTTCTGACAACGACATCTTCATTACGGGTGCTTGGGCTAGACCCAACTGCATATCTAACGCGACATATTCCAGCTTTACCAAGCCCTGAACATTTTTTGCCTTCTCAGCGCTTAGGACCATCGCCTTCAGAACCCAAGAGGAGTCATCTGTAACCAAACCCGAGATATCAACAGTGGGCTCGTCAGAGAGCCGAGAGCTTACCCTAAGACTCGCAGACGGAGGTATCATTTCAAGCTTCAGGATGGTTACCTCAAACCCCATTGTCTGTAATACATGTAGGCCTGATATTACCTCGCTCAAAAAAGGATCAAATGCTTCCGTTGGATTACTTGCCCAGTCGGGCAATTCAAAGGGGAGCTCAACGCCAAACAGATTTGAAACTTTTTCCGTTTGTGCGGGTGTAGCAACCAAGAGCAAGCAAGCGGCAAATGTGGCAATAGATTTGCTTGGCATGGTCGACATCCAGTTTCGCCTGGAGACCATATGAGGGAAAACATTCTCTGGGAATCGACATTCTCAAGCGGGATGCTGAATATCGACGGAAACCAAAGCGCTCCACCAACTTCTACGGAAATTGAAGTCTCCTGAGACGTCTTCGCTGGCTAATCGCCGGTTGAACTGAAATCAAAAATAACTGCGTAAAATCAACTGCTTCGTTGACCGTACCATATCATCTCGAGGGAACGAGAACTCTAGCGCGTGTTGACGAACAGGAGGAATGGTTCACCCGATTCAGGTCCTTTATGAGAGGCCAGTGGAGCCAAATTGGATCCGTACTCTAACTAGGCTGTTCAGAATGTTTGGGTAGCGTTTTCGCAGTTGCGAAGTTACCCTGCGAAAAAAACGAAATAGTATGGACCCGCCCAATCGTCACCGCCTCTGGCAGAAGACAACAAAATCATATTCGAGCAACGACATCAGCATTCAAGGTGGAACAATGAGCTTACCGGTGGCCCAGAGGGCAAATTTCGTAGAACTCGTGGAAACGGACCTCCGGATCAAGGTTGACGAAGACGGGCTACCTCTGGAGCGTGGTTTCGCCGAGCTCGTCTTAGATTATCAGGGGTTCTCAAAAGACGAGGAGTGGAGAACAAGTCATCTATCTGACGGCGCGCGAGATTTCGGAATTGATTTTTGGGATATAACTGATCGAAATGTTACGGTTATGCAGTTTAAAGCATTTGAAGGAAACGATAGATACGTTGATGAGTCCGTATCTGTGGCACCTTCAGATATCTCCGACATCAAACGAATTGTTGATAGATTGGAAAGCGAAGACCCTATTCCAGAAGGAATCAATAATAAAGCGAAGCAATTTTTGATTGAATATCATTCTCTGGTGTCGAGAGTCAGGGAAATAGAAGATCCTTCAGATAGGAAAATAAGCGTCAATATTACGTTGGCTGCGTTGGCAGGAAAAACCACGCAACAAGCGGCGGTGCATTGGAAGGAGATTACACAGAGAGACCTCATTACCGTCTCAGAAGTACCGATATCACTGAATTTTGAATCATATCTAATACCTAATCTCGTAGAGGACAAATGGCGGGAAAATAACACTCAGTGGCGAGACAAGGACGGCAATAATAGGGATACAGTGACCCTTCGTGTGGATGGAAACGTCATCGAAGAACCGAAATCTCTTGTTTGCTTTATTAAAGCGATAGATCTTGTTAGGATGTATGAAGATTTCGGATATCAGATATTCGAACCAAATGTTCGCTGTGAAATACAACGTTCCCGCGTGAATGAGGCGATAAGAGCGTCTGTAAAAAGTTTCAAGGGACGCAAAGAGTTTAAACACTTAAACAACGGACTAACTGTCATTTGCGATGGGTTTGAGAAAAAGGGACATCCATCGATTTCATCGATACGCATAAGGCAGCCCGGCGTAATCAATGGATTGCAGACACTTAAATCTTTGAATGATGCTTATGGCGATCTGGATCAGCAAGAGAAGCGGCAGTTTGAAGACGATTGCACCGTGCTCGTGCGGCTTCACGCGAGGAACGCGGTTGGAGACTTTCGATCCCTTGTGAAATCGACAAACAACCAGAATCCAATGCAGCAGAGGAATCTTCGCGCGAACGACGGGGAGCAGATTATTTATGAACGGCTTTTTGCAGAGTTGGGCTGGTTCTACGAGCGAAAAGAGGGGGCATGGGCGGCTTTTCGAGGTGACGCGAAGAGATGGGGCACCTTACAAGGTAAGAAAGCGTCCGATTTTCGCTCAGGAGCAACCCCGAGAACTGTAGATAATGAAGAGTTGGGTCAATGCTGGCTAGCATATATTGGGTATTCAAATGAGGCCGTTCAAAAGAAGACCGATATTTTTCGCGAGGACGATCTCTATAGATTGATATACCTCCATCAGCCTGAGAAGCACGGATGTGATTACGGCTTCCGATTTGATGTTAAGAAGGTTCTGGGAGATGTTACTCCTGTTTCGCCGTATCCAAAATCTCTTTTGGCCGCGTATTTGGCCAGGGAACTTGCACGAAAGCTAGCCCCATCAGCAAAGAAGCATCGGGATGAGGCGGTAACGCGTCTTAATTTAGATGGCGCGACAAGAGAGAAGCAGAACGAGGAGCTGAACAGGGACAACAAGTATCTTCGGGGCGTCATACTCCGCGCAACCACTTACATATTTCCCGAACTTGTGGGGTTTTGTATGTACAAGAGTTATGGGTCTTTGTATTCAGAAAAAAGCCAGATGCTGGTGCGAAATGGCACGTTTAAAAGGTTGTTTGAGAATGCTGATTTCACGACATTGAAAGCGGAAGACGAGAGCAACCAGTGGCACTACCAGAAGGACGATATTGTGCAGACCCTCTGGTATCTTTTTGGTCATATCGTTGAAGGAATGCTCGCTTCTCCATGGAAGGAGCAGTGGCTCATTGCTCCCAATCGCACAAGATTTAACTATGGGTATTCTACAAGAGAGATTTTCTTCAATGAAGTCATCCAGATGGATAATTTCGTAAAGACATCGCAGTTGATGCGCAGTTGGGCTGTGGGCATAAATGAGTGCCAAGGCGTCTTCGAATTCATAAGGAAAAACCTGAAATAATGCGGGCCGTACAATCGGATATCACGAGTCAAAGCCGATAGGTTATTACCTTTTGTACAGTGGCTTTCGAGAATTCCACCTCGGCTGCGATTTTACGAATGCTAACTCCCTGCGCCCGGAGATCTCGAATTCGCCCTTCAATCTCGTCGGTTACCTGCTTTGGACGTCCACCCATCCTGCCCTCAGACTTGGCCTTGGCAATACCTTCCATCTGACGCTCTCTGCGTATCTCGGTCTCAAACTCTGCGATCAGGGCCAGGATACCCATGACAAGTTTTCCAGTCCTGGTCGTCGTATCAACAGCAGCATCGTCTAGGACCCTGAAGCCAACACCCTTGTCGGCCAACTCAGTTACAATCTTGTAGAGGTCAGCTGTGGAACGAGCGAGCCGGTCGAGTTTGGTCACCATCAGCGTATCGCCCTCACGGACATATCTCAGGCACTCGGCAAGCTCCGGTCTTCCGCCATCGAGCCCAGACTTCTTCTCCGAAAAGACCTTGGTGGCCCCTGCTGCCATGAGCCGATCAATCTGAGACTGGTTGTCCTGCTGACCTGTTGAAACACGCGCATATGCCACGATGCTTCCCATGTCTGTACCCTTTCCTCTAGAGAGTGAAAGACACCTAGATATTGGACGCAAAAGGTACGGTCAATCCTGGTGTGCTAGAATGGTATACCTTTGTGGACATGTCGGATGACAGTTGCCAGCTTGCGCAAGTCCAATCGCGGCACTGACTCTGAGCAGTTCCCGAAGCAGGAACGTTGGCCTTTTCGGCTCAATTCTGCGGTGTTGTTCCAGCGATACCCAACGGAGTGTTTCGTTCGATCAGTTGCAACCTGCATTGTAGGCCCTAGCCAATTGGCTCTCGGATGGTCTCGTCGCTTCGCAGGGGAGGGCACCAACTAGATGGGAGGGCGATTGAGAAACTCTTCCACCATTTCCTGATAGTCGTATTTCCACGTGGGTGTTATCTCGTACCGACCTGGCACGCTTCTACCCATGACCGTTTCACCGTACTCGGCATACCCATCTGTCGAACCGTGATCGTAGCCACTGAGATGCCCGAAGCCAGTCGCCCAACGGTAGATGAAGTAAGCTTGATCAGGCGAGAGCTGGGAGAATTCCACGTCCACATGGTTGCGAATGCGAGCAAGAAACTCCTTGTCCTCGCCACTATTCATTGAGGCATAGCCCCCCAATTCCCGCCAGAGTTTATGGCGAAAGGCTAGGACACCTGCACAATGCAGTCTATCGAACTTCTTGATTTCACCGCTTTCCATGTACCAGAAGCCAACTCCGGCAAAGACTTTACGGTCCTTGATATTGTCGACGACGGTCGAGATTGCGTGGGGCAGCATGATGTCGTCATCCGGCCAGTTGACCACGATGTCGCACTTGAAACTCCCTAATAAGTGGTTGAACTTGTCTCCCAATGTCGGAAACCGCGTGGGCGAATTTTCGACGTGGATGTCCGGGTGGTCGCACCAATATTCGACACCGGGACAGTCGTTGAGGATAAACATCCGCTTGGGGCCTGGGTAATCTTGGCGCAGGAAGGACCCTACGGCCTCGTTTAAGAGGGGCCCACGCCCAAAAGTTGCTGTCCGGCATACGATTGATGGCAGTTTGGTCATGGGGTTCTATCGTTCTCCGCCCCTCTCGAGGCAATCCTGCCAAGCGCAGCTAAACGAGCCGGGCTCCCTCCGACGGTAGTACCCTTCGCAACATCTTTCGTCACAACGCTCCCGGCACCAACGATGGCGTCTGCACCAATTGTCACACCTGGCATAATGACACTTCCGCCACCGATCTTGGCCCCTTTGCAAATCCTCGGATAAGCCAATTCCACTACCGTGAGGGGATCGTTGACCGTTATTACTCCCGGACCGACAAACACATCGTCCTCAATGACGACACCCCTGGTGATGTGACAGGCGGTCTGTATGGAGACCCTATCGCCAATCCGGCAGTCGCAAATGTTGCAGTGTGATCCGATCGTTGAGTTGGTGCCAATGTGTGCCCCTTTATGTATGAGGGTCATCGATCCAACGCGAGTTCCAGCCCCGATTTCCACGCCCTCCTGCACCTCGGTCAGGCGCATATTGTAGAAATGGACGTGAGGAAAACGCAGATTCAGGTCTTCGGTCATCATCGCTCGTCGCCGTGTTTCGGCATTGAACCAATCCTAGAGGGTTCGATCTGCGGCGTATTACGCCATGGTAGCTGAAGGCCGTTTAATCGCTCAAGCGTTGACAGGACGCATGCAGACGGTATTTCAATGTAGTAGATATCGTGGAACATGGGATAGCCAGCATGAGCAAGCGCAATGTCAACCGTAGGCGAGCTATCAAGTTGGTGGCTGGCGGAGTGGTGGTTGCGACAATCGCGCTTCCGTCAAAGTGGACCCGCCCAATCGTAGAATCGATTGTTGTTCCTGCCCACGCTCAGGCATCGCCACCAGTCACGACTGGAACAGCCACAACGGTTCCACCAACGACGGCTGCACCCACGACTGTTTCACCGACGACAACCTTTGCCGTTCCGTAGACTCTGATACACTAGCTGAACTGCGGCCCTGCTCGCTTCTGGTCCGGTCCTAGTGAGCGCATTTGCGGGTTCGTCGGTTTCCGCTCGCATGCATTTCGTCAGTCTGGTTCGTATCTCGCGGTATATCTGCAGAATGCATGACAGGGGCAGGAGCCAAGGGTAGGGGTATCCCTATCGGATACAGCCTCGGCGTATTTTTGCGAGATTTGTCTGTAAAGTTATCCGGCAATTTCGGGCTCGTGTACATGTCACCTGCCCACTCCCTGATCTTGGAGATTTGTACACTATTACCCATTTCCTGCTCGGGGTGGGGCAGGAGCCGCGCCAGGAGTACAATCTCTTTAATACAACCTCGCCGTAATTTTGAGAAAATTGAGTTGTAAAATTGGCAATAATATTTAAATAGGGGGAATATTTATCATCATCTTTTGTGCGTATTAATCTTTATCTGAAAGACTATATATTCTCTATGCGCTATAGAAATACAATAGAAGCTCATACAGAGGTATTTGTAGTTTTTGGATAAGATTGTGCCTAATCTTGTAAGAACGCGCTGTACGGGCTTCTATGTGGCGTATGGAGGCTATCTGGTGGCCGGGATCGGATTAGGAATGGAAGTGATGCGTGTGACCCCAGTGTTCGCCTCTTTCACGTAGAAAAGCCGCTCTCCGTTCGCGGTAGTTGGCATACTCCGGCTGCATTTCCTGTTCAGCCAGCACGTCTTCAGGCCCTCGGACGCCTAGCTCTTCCATCACGTGAATTTCTTGTGGGAGTCGCCCCAGCCATGTCACGTTCGCATCTATATCAATCCCGTGTCCTAGGTGGTCATTGTAGGCCTGTATCATCACTTCTCTCAAGCGCTGTTGCCGCCCTTCCTCGACGACAAAGCTATCATGGATGGGTAGCACCAGAATCCCCTCGGCCATCATGGTCAGCATGACACTTTCAGCAATGTCGGCGTCTCTCTTCTGGAGCTGAATCCCAATACCGGTACCGAAGCGATGTTCGATTGGCCGATGCTTCTCTCTCACGGCTTCCATGAGTTGGTTCCATGTCCAGCCGTCAGGGAGTTGAGTTCGCAGCGGTGCTCGTATCTGGCCAGCTGCATTTATGATTTTGAAGACAGTCCGCTTGATCAATTTTCGATGCGTGGGAGGGATGCCATCAATCTCATACGCGTCTCCCTCGAGCTGCAAACCAGAGTCCGAGTAAAGCATCGCGATCTGCATGTTCGAGTAGTCGAGTTCAGAGGTTGGGTACCAATTGATAGTCAGATGTTCACGCAAACGACTCGGTACGCCCTGCCACCATCCACCATAGAACCTTCCGCCATCGGTGAAGCGCCCATTGTTGAACACCCGATAAAGCTGATTTCGACCCAGCATGAGTTCCCATCGACCGTCGTCTTCGTCACCAAACTCATCACGTTCGTCGTCAACGTTTCGGGACAATGCATCGAAGTCTCTGTCCGGGATGAGGATATCAATCCAGTGATGCTGACTCACGAATTGGTTGTAGGCTAGAAGGTTGGCTTCCATCTGACGAGTTTCGGGAGTGTGTTCGAATGTTAACTGTGGAGCAGAGCCACCATCCGCAGGCTTCTCTCCTCTTAATCGGATGATCGGAAGGTTTTCTTCTCTAAATAAAAAAGCGAGAGTTGGGGACTGTGGGTTGTCTCTCAAAGTGGTCCTAATAATACCCTGCGGTTCTTCCTGCCGGAATTCCCTCAGTTGAAATAGATAGCCCTCTATCTCGTTGATGGTTCTCTCTGAAGCTCTCATCCTTGTTGGGTAACCTCGACCTATATTATTATCAAAGTTACCTCCCATCATTTCAATATAAGGTGGATCAGCGTTTATCAAGAAATTGAAACAATCTCTCATCTTATTTCTGTTCAATCTCAGGGGATTAAATTCTCCTCGAGAATACCCGTTATTGCTCCTGTCAATAATTATGAATCTATTCTCATTTCGAATGTGTGTGCTGTACAAATTAGTTAGCAGTACATTCAACGCGTTCTTGATGTTTCGTAGGTTGTCAATCCGCCTCGTTCGGCCTGAGTGGACCAACACCCGATCAGTCATTTCATCGAGGAACGGGTCGAATATCTCGCTCAACCGGAACCCACGCTTCAGCCACTTCGCATGATTGAAATTCGTAATCGTAGGGGGTCTATAGGGCATAAGCGCTACTGCTGATTATCCAACTTGGCTGTGAGACGGCTGGTGTCAGCATGAGCGTAGCGCAACAGCATTCTTATGTCTCGATGCCCGCTGATAGAAGCCACTTCCGGGACGGTCAAACCCATCTCGAAAAATCGACTAATCGCTTCATGCCTGAGATCATGGAAATGAAGGTCGACCAATCCAGCTCTCGTAGTCAATCGATCCCAAGCCAACCGCAATGCCACGGGTGTTAAGGGGAACACCTTCAAATGTGATCGATCCAACTCCAAGAGCATGTCCCTTGCCGTCAGGGTCAATGGAATCGCCCTGGAATGCCCGTTCTTTGCCTCAGGGATGGCCACTGAGCGCCTTTCGAAGTCCACTTGGCTCCATTGCATGGCGAGGATTTCCCCGCGCCTCATCGCCGTCTCTATCGCAAACAAGATTATGGGTTTGACGTAGCGGTTTCGGGACTTCTTGATCGCAAATAGAAGCCGGTCGAGTTCTCCAGTTCGAAGTCGCCTATGCCGCTTCCTGTCCGTTGTAATCAACCGGAGGTCTGCAAGAGGGTTGCTCAATGGGAGACCCCATTCCACCCTGGCAATTCTGAACATATTGGAAAGTGGCGATAGCCATCGAGCCACGGATTTGGCCGCAACAGTTTCTAGGCGCCCATCCCGATACGCCGCGAAATCCGAAGTAGCCAATACCGAAAGTTTCTTTTGACAGATTGGGTCACGCATGAAGGCATTGAGAACGATCGTCTCGTTAACTGCGCCTTTTTTGGTTGGGACAATTTCCTCAAGGTAGCGCTGGACGAGCTCGCCCAGCGATATGTGATTCAGGTTTCTTGTGTTTTCGGGCAACTCGTTTCGGTCCGCCTTGGTCTCCCAAAATCGGGCCCATTCTGTCGCGTCTGATTTCTTCAGGAATGTACGTGTAACTGGTGGCATGTTCTGGCGGCGAATTTGCACCTGCCAGTTCGTTCCTCGCTTCCGAATTGTAGCCATGACGATTTCTCACTGTGACAGGAGTGTGACAGCGGCCAAAATCATTCAGGTTTCGATGGAGCGGTCAGATCAAAAAACGTTTTGTTTTCAATCATTTAGGATGGTGGGTGTGGTAGGGATTGAACCTACGACCCCTTCGATGTCACCGAAGTGCTCTCCCGCTGAGCTACACACCCATCCGAAGCCGCGCATACACCACTTTTGCGCTGGCGCGTCAATAGCCAGCGGACGCCTCCGGCCGGTCTTTTCGCCGACCTTGCCGGATGCGCCCGAAAGTGTGGCTCAGGCAGCCTGAAGCATCTTTTCGACCTGGCTCACCAGGTCGCGCAGATGAAAGGGTTTCGACAGGATCTTGGCGTCCTTGGGGGCGCCCGAATCCGGGTTCAGCGCGACCGCGGCGAAGCCGGTGATGAACATCACCTTGAGGTCGGGATCGATCTCGGTGGCGCGGCGCGCCAGCTCGATGCCGTCCATCTCCGGCATCACGATGTCGGTCAGGAGCAGCGAGAAGGGCTCCTCGCGCAGGCGCTCGTAGGCGCTTGCCCCATTGTCGAAATCGCTGACGTCGTAGCCGGCGCGTTCGAGCGCCTTGACCAGGAACCGGCGCATGTCGTCGTCGTCTTCTGCCAGGAGTATGCGTGCCATCTGACCCCGTCCGAATCGCTATTGCGGGACTGTACACCGACAGGCCCGTTAACCATCCTGTATATGAAGTGCGGCGGGTAAACATCAAGTGAATGTTGCGTTTGGGGCTCCTGCGGCATCGAAGCCGGTACTTTGCGACAGGCTGGACAGGTCGTCCGCCAGATGTCAGTTTCGCCGCATGAGAGTGGTCCTTCGGGTGAGGCGCGGTTGACAAGGGCGGCCGACGATTTTGACGATGTGCCGGCCTTTGAGGTCCGCACCGGCGCCGAACAGCGCGTGCCCTTCGTTTTCAACTCGCCGCACAGCGGCAACCGCTATCCGGAACGCTTCCTGGAAATGACCCGTCTGGACCGGCTGGCGATCCGCCGCTCGGAAGACTGCTATGTCGACGAACTGTTCGGCGCGGCCTCGGCGCTCGGGGCGCCGATGCTGGTGGCGAACTTCCCGCGCGCCTATCTCGACGTCAACCGCGAACCGTGGGAACTCGACCCGCGCATGTTCGCCGAACCGGTTCCCTCCTTCGCCAACATCCGCTCGGCGCGCGTCGCCGGCGGACTCGGCACCATCCCCAAGCTGGTCGGCGAGGGGCTCGACATCTATCCCGGGCGCCTGCCGCTTGCCGAGGCCATCGGCCGCATCGAAAACGTCTACAAGCCCTATCACGACACGCTGAAGCGCCTGCTCACCCGCACGCATGCGGCCTTCGGCTATGCCGTGCTGGTCGACTGCCACTCGATGCCCGCCAGCATCCGTATCGGCGAATCAGGGGTGCGGCCGGATTTCATCGTCGGCGACCGCTTCGGCGCCTCGGCAGCGAGCGGCCTGACCGAGCACGCCATCGGGCTGCTGATGTCGATGGGCTACACGGTGGCGCACAACAAGCCCTATGCCGGAGGCTTCATCACCGAGCATTACGGCCGTCCGGCGCGCGGGCTGCACGCCATCCAGGTCGAAATCAACCGCGGCCTTTACATGAACGAACGCACGCTTGCCCGCACGTCGGGCTTCGACGCGCTGGCCGACGACCTGGCGCGGTTTTCTGCCGAGCTGATGGGGATGCCCGGCGATCATTTCAGGGATATGCCGCTGGCCGCCGAGTAGCCTTGCGGAGAATCGGGCGACGGCAGATAAAAAAAGACCGCATCGGTCTACGATGCGGTCGAAGTCTAGGGAGGAAACGCCCAAGGAGGGCATGAACAGGAAAACCTGTTCGACTCAAAATTTATTGTGCAACGCACAAATGTCAACTGTTTCTGGCTTGTTAAAGCTCATTGGCATGTGCAAAAGGCTGCGAACGCACAAAAATGTTGCGTTTGGGCAACAGTTGGAGACGGGTTTTGCTTATTTCGGTCGAGTTTTTGCGGCGTATCGCGCGTGCCGCCGCGGAAGAGACGTTGCCGCGATTCCGTCAGTTTGGCGACGTGACGAACAAGCTGAGCGGCGGATTCGATCCGGTGACCGAGGCCGACCAGCAGGCCGAGCAAGCCATCCGCGCCTTGATCCGGGCCGAATATCCCGGCCATGGCATCCTCGGCGAAGAGTTCGGCCTGGAAAATCCCGGCAGCGATCATGTCTGGGTCATCGACCCGATCGACGGCACGCGTTCCTTCATCTCCGGCATTCCGCTGTGGGGCACGCTGGTCGGGCTGACACACAATGGCGATGCGATTGCCGGCATGATGGCGCAGCCCTTCACCTGCGAGCTGTTCCACGCTATCGACGGCAAGGCCGTCTATGAGGGGCCGGGCGGCACGCGGCCGCTTTCCACCCGCAAGGTCGTGTCGCTTGCGGATGCCACGCTTTGCACCACGACGCCGGCGCTGTTCATGGACGCAAGGCGCTCCGCCTATGACCGGCTGGAAAAGGCCGTGCGCCTGCCGCGCTACGGCACCGATTGCTACGCCTATGCCATGCTTGCCGCCGGCCATGTCGACCTCGTCGTCGAGGTCGGCCTGCAGAATTACGACATCGTCGCGCTGGTGCCGATCGTCGAGGCGGCGGGCGGCATGATCACGGACTGGCATGGCGGGCCGGCCGAGGCGGGCGGAGAGATCGTTGCGGCGGCAACGCCGGAACTGCACGCCGCGGCCATGCACATCCTGCACGAGGAAGCGCCGTCGGCGGTCGCCGGCTGAGCGCCATCCGGCACGCCAACCTCAGACCAGATTGTCGGTGCCCGGGACGAAGGCGTCGAAGGCGGCAAGCAGCTGCTCGCGGAAGATGTCGGCTTCCTGCAGCAATTCATGGCGCGCGCCGATGATGTTGAGGATCGAGCCGCCGCGCAGCTTGCGCGCATAGTCGCCGATCGCCGCATTCGAAACGATGTCGTCGGCGCCGGCGGCGACGAACATCACCGGGATCTGGATGCGGGAGACAAATTCCGGGTCGGTAACGGCGATTGCCGCCTCGGCCGCCGCGCGGATCCAGCGAATGGTCGGACCGCCGAGCGCAAGCTCGGGATGCTGCTCGTAGATTTCCGAGTTGCGCTGGTAGCGGGTGATGTCCGTGGTCAGCCGGTTGGTGGCGAAGGGCGGCGTGCGGCGCGGCCGCGGGCCCCAGGCGCCGTACATCTTGCCGAGGCCGAGATAGCAGAGCAGCCGGGTGATGCGGCCGACGGTGCGGATCGAGAAAGGCACGCCCTTGTAGGCGAGGAAGGGCGCCACCAGCACCATGCGCTGCACGCGGTTGATCAGCGAGGGCGTGGCAAGCAGGGCGACCAGCGCACCGGTCGAATGGGCGAGGACGTAGTAGGGACCGCGGCAGTCAGGCAGAGCCACTTCCTCGAAGAACTGGTCGAGATCGCGCACATAGTCACGGAAACTATGGACATGGCCGCGCTGCCTGTCGCGCAGCAGCCGGTCGGAACCACCTTG
Organism: Mesorhizobium sp. 10J20-29; assembly: GCF_054130485.1. Lineage (NCBI taxonomy): Bacteria > Pseudomonadati > Pseudomonadota > Alphaproteobacteria > Hyphomicrobiales > Phyllobacteriaceae > Mesorhizobium > Mesorhizobium sp. 10J20-29. The sequence continues at coordinate 335,519 of NZ_CP199156.1, read as the reverse complement.
GCCACGCCAGTCCATGATGGCGGTCGAAAAGCCGCGTTCCGACAGGTTCCTGGCGGTCTCGAAATACTTCTCGATACATTCGTTGCGACCGGTCAGCAGGATCACCGTGCCCTTCAGCGGGCGACCGGTGGCCGAGAACAGGCCGTAGCGCAGCTTGACGCCGTCGCGGGCGGTGAAATGGCCGCCGCGTGCCTTTTCCGGTACGGGATTGCCGGGGGATTGGTGGAACAGATCGGACATGGAGCGCTGTTGACGGGGTTTTGCGTGCCTCAGCGGAACGCCTGACCGGTGATAGAAAGCGCGGCCGGCAAAAGCAAGGAATTCCCGGATACGCCTGTGCCTGAAAAGGGGAAGCCGGAAGCCGCCCATGGCGGTCTTCCGGCCTCTGTCGATCCGGGAGGAAGGGACGTTACACCCGGCTCGGCCTCGTCGGCGGTGCCTGTCGGGCACCCGCCTTGTCCGTGATCTTGACGAGACTCTAACCGGCCGCGCCTGAATGGCGTCCGAAGGGGCGGTTCACCTCGGGTTCATCGAGACGACGGCGATTTTGCCGTCAAATCTCTTGAAATGCCGAAATTGGGCACCCAAATCTTGGGAGCGGTCGCCACTCGTGGGGCCGCTGGTCCAGACGGAACGCCAAACCGGGTTCTGCCATCGGATCAAACACGCAAAACAGTTGCTCAACAGGAGAACAAACCCATGCGTCACGTTGACTTTTCGCCTCTCTACCGTTCGACCGTCGGCTTCGACCGGCTTTTCACCATGCTGGATTCGCTCGGCCAGCCCGAGAACGCCCAGACCTACCCGCCCTACAACATCGAGCGCACCGGCGAGGACGCCTACCGCATCTCGATGGCGGTAGCGGGCTTTTCTGACAGCGACATCGCCATCGAGGCTCACCGCAACGTGCTGAGCGTCAAGGGCGAGCGCAAGGATGAGACCAATGGCGAAGGCACCGAAGTGCTTTACCGCGGCATCGCCGCGCGTACCTTCGAGCGCCGCTTCCAGCTTGCCGACCATGTCGAGGTCGTGGGCGCCGAGCTGAAGAACGGTCTGCTGCACATCGATCTGAAGCGCTCGGTTCCCGAGGAACTGAAGCCGCGCAAGATCGAAATCGGCAAGTCGACCAAGCAGATCGAGGCCAAGGCCGCGGCCTAAGCTTCTCTGTTCAGGTCAAACCGGGGCGGCGCTTCTAGCGCCGCCCTTTTTCGTTTCAGGGAACGAGGCTGGCGAAGGTATCGACCTCGTCGGCCGTCGTCGCAAAGCTGGTCACGAAGCGGCAAAGCTGCTCGCCCTCGCCGATGTCACCGTCGAAACCATGCGGTGTGGGCCAGTCGTAGAAGCGCGCCCCGGCCTCCTGCAGCGCCTTCATCCTTGCCGCCGGCATGATGGCGAAAACCTCGTTGGCCTGGGGTTCCCAGGCGAGCCGCAGGGTACGGGAGGCGCGCATCGCGGCGGCCAGCCGCGCAGCCATGGCATTGGCGTGGGCCGCCGTCTCCAGCCACAGCCCGCCCTCGAAATAGGCGTCGAACTGCGCGGCGATGAAGCGCGACTTGGAAAACAGCTGTGCCGCCCGCTTGCGGATGAAGCCGAAGTCGTTGGCCCGTTCGAGATCGAACAGGATGACTGCCTCGGCGCACCAGCAGCCATTCTTGGTGCCGCCGAAGGAGACAATGTCGACGCCGCGCTTCCAGGTCATTTCGGCTGGCGTCGTGCCGAGCGCCACCAGCGCGTTGGCGAAGCGTGCGCCGTCCATGTGCAGCGGCAGGGAATGCTTCTTGGCGATCGCCGAGATGGTCGCGATGTCGTCGAGCCCGTAGAGCGTGCCGATCTCGGTCGCCTGGGTGATCGAGACGGCGGCCGGCCTGCCGGTGTGGACGAATTCCGGCACGAAGCGGCCGATGGCGCGTTCGAGCCTGGCCGGCTCCATGCGGCCGAGCGCGCCGTCGACGCCATGAAGCCTCGAGCCGCCCATGAAGTACTCCGGCGCGCCGCATTCGTCCTCCATGGCGTGCGACTCGCGGTGGCAGAAGGAAAGTCCGCCCGGCTTGTCATAGGAGACCAGCGACAGCGCGTTGGCGGCAGTGCCGGTGCCGACGAAGAACACCGCCACCTCGCGCTCGAAGATCTCGGAAAACTTGCGCGTAACGGCCTGATCGAGATCGCCGTTGCCATAGGCCGGCTCGAAGCCCGAGGCGTGGGTGCTCAGCGCGGCGGCGATTTTCGGGTGGGCGCCGGCCCAGTTGTCGGAGGAAAAGATCACGGTCGCTTGTCCTGAAGATTGCGTGGAGGAGGGCGCGACCTTGGCCGGTTTTCGGTAGCCTTATCAAGGTCGCCAGGAAACAAATCGTCATCCCGCGCTCGACGGCCCCAGCCGGACCCGCGACAGATAGTTGCCCGGCGGGCGCGCCCGGCGAAATTTTGCTGCTTGCCGGCTTCCGGTTTATCGTGAATCGGTCTTGTGCCGGCCGGAGTTTTCTGCAATAAGAATTTTAGGACAGTAATACTGTCTTATTTATCTGGCGATGCACGGTGGAATGTGGCGTATAGTTCAGCGCGCCCCTCCGCCGCTTCTGTGCGAAAAGTATCGGCGGAGAGCATGCGCCCGCGAGGGCACGGAACGGAGGATTTTGCGATGACGGAACTGACGCCATCTTTGGCAGCGCTGCACGGCCCGACGGGCGCTGCGGCCGCCAAACGCGCCGGCATTCCCTCCGCACAGGGCCTCTACGATCCGCGCAACGAGCACGATGCCTGCGGCGTCGGCTTCATTGCCCAGATGAAGGGCGTCAAGTCGCACCAGATCGTCGCCGACGGGCTTGCCATGCTCGAGAACCTGACGCATCGCGGCGCGGTGGGTGCCGACCCCTTGATGGGCGACGGCGCCGGCGTGCTGGTACAGGTTCCAGACGGGCTGTTTCGCGAGGAAATGGCCGCGCAGGGCATCGAGCTGCCGCCGGTCGGCCAGTATGGCGTCGGCCACTGGTTCATGCCGCAGGACGAGACGCTGCGCGAGCACCTCAACGAGGTCATCGTCGAATGCGCGCGCTCGGAAGGCCTGCCGCTGATCGGCTTCCGCGACGTCCCGGTCGACAACTCATCGCTCTCCAAGGCGCCCGACATCGCGGCGGCCGAGCCCTTCCATCGCCAGGTCTTCATCGGCCGTCCGGCCGAAATCACCGACGAGGAGGAGTTCGAGGCACGGCTCTACCTGCTGCGCAAGGTCATCTCCGGCCGCATCTACGCCGAGAACGACAACTCCGACATCGGCGCCTATTGCGTGTCGCTGTCGGCGCGCACCATCGTCTACAAGGGCATGTTCCTGGCCTACCAGGTCGGCGCCTATTACAAGGACCTCACCGATCCGCGCTTCGAGACGGCGCTTATCCTCGTCCACCAGCGCTTTTCGACCAACACCTTCCCGTCGTGGAAGCTGGCCCACCCCTATCGCATGGTCGCGCATAACGGCGAGATCAACACGGTGCGTGGCAACAACAACTGGATGGCGGCGCGCCAGGCGTCCGTCGATTCGGAGCTGTTCGGCAACGACATTTCCAAGCTGTGGCCGATCTCCTACGAGGGGCAGTCGGACACCGCCTGCTTCGACAATGCGCTCGAGTTCCTGTTCCAGGGCGGCTACCGCATGGCGCACGCCATGATGATGCTGATCCCCGAAGCATGGGCCGGCAACAAGTCGATGGATGCCGACCGCAAGGCCTTCTACGAATATCACGCCGCGCTCATGGAGCCGTGGGACGGTCCGGCGGCGGTCGCCTTCACCGACGGCCGCCAGATCGGCGCGACGCTCGACCGCAACGGCCTCAGGCCCGCCCGCTACATTGTCACCGACGACGACCGCGTCATCATGGCGTCCGAGGCCGGCGTGCTGAAGGTTCCGGAGGAAAAGATCATCCAGAAGTGGCGGCTGCAGCCCGGCCGCATGCTTCTGATCGACCTCGAGAAGGGACGCATCGTTTCCGACGAGGAGATCAAGTCGGAAATCGCGACGGCGCATCCCTACAAGAACTGGCTCGCCAACACGCAGCTCATCCTCGAGGACCTGAAGCCCGTGGAGCCGCGCGCGCTGCGCAAGGACGTCTCGCTGCTCGATCGCCAGCAGGCCTTCGGCTACACGCAGGAAGACACCAAGCTCCTGATGTCGCCAATGGCCACCACCGGCCAGGAAGCCGTCGGCTCGATGGGCACCGATACGCCGATCTCGGCGATGTCGGATCGCTCCAAGCTGCTCTACACCTATTTCAAGCAGAACTTCGCCCAGGTCACCAACCCGCCGATCGACCCGATCCGCGAGGAGCTGGTGATGAGCCTCGTCTCCTTCATCGGCCCGCGGCCCAACATCTTCGACCTCGTCGGTTCGTCGCGCAAGAAGCGGCTCGAAGTGCGCCAGCCGATCCTTACCAATGGCGATCTCGAGAAGATCCGTTCGATCGGCCATACCGAGGACCGCTTCGACACCAAGACGATCGACGTCACCTACTCGTCGGCCGAGCAGGCTGCCGGCATGGCCGGTGCTGTCGAGCGCCTGTGCGAGCGCGCCGAAGCGGCCGTGGCCGGCGGCTACAACATCATCATCCTGTCCGACCGCCAGGTCGGACCGGACCGCATCGCCATTCCCGCGCTGCTCGCCACAGCGGCCGTGCACCATCACCTGATCCGCAAGGGCCTGCGCACCTCGGTCGGCCTGGTCGTCGAATCCGGCGAGCCGCGCGAGATCCATCATTTCTGCTGCCTCGCCGGCTACGGCGCCGAGGCGATCAACCCCTATCTCGCCTTCGACACGCTGCTCGACATGCACCGGCGCGGCGACCTGCCCGACGAGGTCGACGCGCACGAGGTCGTGTCGCGCTACATCAAGTCGATCGGCAAGGGCATCCTCAAGGTGATGTCCAAGATGGGCATCTCGACCTACCAGTCCTATTGCGGCGCGCAGATATTCGACGCCGTCGGCCTGAAGTCGGACTTCGTGCAGCAGTATTTCACCGGCACCGCGACGATGATCGAGGGCGTCGGCCTGGAAGAGATCGCCACCGAGACGGTCAGCCGTCATGCCGACGCCTTCGGCCCGGACCCGGTACTGCGAAACGCGCTGGAAGTCGGCGGCGACTACCTCTACCGCATGCGCGGCGAGGCCCACATGTGGTCGCCCGACGCGGTGGCCACCCTGCAGCATGCCGTGCGCAAGGGCTCGTGGGAGACCTTCAAGCAGTTCTCGAAGGAGATCGATTCGGAAACCGCGCAGGCCAAGACCATCCGCGGCCTGTTCCGCATCCGCAAGGCCGGGCAGACCCGCCGCACGCCGGTGCCGATCGAGAAGGTCATGCCGGCCGCAGAGATCGTCAAGCGCTTCTCGACCGGCGCCATGTCGTTCGGCTCGATCAGCCGCGAGGCGCACACCACGCTGGCGCGTGCCATGAACCAGATCGGCGGCAAGTCCAACACCGGCGAGGGCGGCGAGGAGCCGGACCGCTATCTGCCGCTGCCGGGCGGCGGCGCCAACCCCGAGCGTTCGGCCATCAAGCAGATCGCGTCGGGACGCTTCGGCGTGACGGCGGAATATCTCGTCAACTCGGACATGATGCAGATCAAGGTCGCGCAGGGCGCCAAGCCCGGCGAGGGCGGGCAGTTGCCCGGCCACAAGGTCGACGCGACCATCGCCAAGGTGCGCCACTCGACGCCGGGCGTCGGGCTGATCTCGCCGCCGCCGCATCACGACATCTACTCGATCGAGGATCTGGCGCAGCTCATCTATGACCTGAAGAACGTCAACCCGGCGGCCGACGTCTCGGTCAAGCTGGTGTCGGAGGTCGGCGTCGGCACGGTTGCGGCGGGCGTCGCCAAGGCGCGCGCCGACCACATCACCATCTCCGGCTATGACGGCGGCACCGGCGCATCGCCGCTGACCTCGCTCAAGCATGCCGGCAGCCCGTGGGAAATGGGCCTTGCCGAGACGCACCAGACGCTGGTCCTCAACGGCCTGCGATCGCGCGTCGCGCTGCAGGTCGACGGCGGGTTGCGCACCGGGCGCGACGTCATCATCGGCGCGCTGCTCGGCGCCGACGAGTTCGGCTTCTCGACCGCGCCGCTGATCGCGGCCGGCTGCATCATGATGCGCAAGTGCCATCTCAACACCTGCCCGGTCGGCGTCGCGACGCAGGACCCGGTCCTGCGCAAGCGCTTCAAGGGCACGCCCGAGCACGTCATCAACTTCTTCTTCTACGTCGCCGAAGAGGTGCGCGAGCTGCTCGCCGAGATGGGCTACACCCACCTCGACCAGATCATCGGCAACACCGATCTTCTGGAGAAGAAGGAGCTGATCGACCACTGGAAGGCCAAGGGTCTCGATTTCAGCCGCATGTTCTACAAGCCGGATGCCCGCGGCCAGTCCACCCACTGGACCGAGCGCCAGAAGCACCCGATCGACGACGTGCTGGACCGCAAGCTGATCGAGCAGGCGATGCCGGCACTGGAATCGAAGCTGCCGGTCAAGATCGAGGCCGACATCCGCAACGTCGACCGCTCCGTCGGTGCAATGCTGTCGGGCGAAGTCGCCAGGCGCTGGAAGCACAAGGGCCTGAAGGACGACACGATTTCGGTCAGGCTGACCGGAACGGCCGGCCAGTCCTTCGGCGCCTTCCTGGCGCGCGGCATTTCCTTCGAGCTGGTCGGCGATGGCAACGACTATGTCGGCAAGGGCCTGTCGGGCGGACGCATCGTCATCCGCCCGCCTGAAAACGCCCGCATCGTCGCCGAGGAGTCCATCATCGTCGGCAACACCGTGCTCTACGGCGCCGTCGAGGGCGAATGCTACTTCCGCGGTGTCGCCGGCGAGCGCTTCGCCGTGCGCAACTCCGGTGCTGCCGTCGTCGTCGAGGGCGTCGGCGACCATGGCTGCGAATACATGACCGGCGGCGTCGTCGTCGTCATCGGCCGTACCGGCCGCAACTTCGCGGCCGGCATGTCGGGCGGCGTCGCCTATGTGCTGGACGAGGACGGCGATTTCGCCGAGCGCTGCAACATGGCGATGGTCGAGCTCGAGCCGGTTCCCGAGGAGGACTACCTGCTGGAGAAGCTGCACCACCATGGCGGCGACATTGACCACAAGGGCCGCGTCGACGTGTCGGGCGACATGACCAGCCACGACGAGGAGCGTCTCTACCAGCTGATCGCGAACCACGTGCACTACACCGGTTCGACGCGCGGCAAGGCGATCCTCGACGACTGGGCGACCTACCGGCCGAAATTCCGCAAGGTCATGCCGGTCGAATACCGCCGCGCGCTGATCGAGATGGAGCGCATGCGCATGGGCGTGGCGGCGGAGTAAGCCGCCGCTTCCCTTCCCGTTGCGGTTCCATCGCTTGGATGGAGGACCGTTTCATGCTGAAAGTGCTGCACTGACATGGTTCCGGCAAGCAGGCGCGGGAACCGAACTGACGAGAGTGAACGTATGGGCAAGGTTACAGGATTTCTCGAAATCGACCGGCAGGTGCACAAGTACCAGCCGGCTTCCGACCGCATCCGGCATTTCCGCGAATTCACGCTGCCGATGTCGGACAAGGAGGTCGAGAAACAGGCCGCGCGCTGCATGGATTGCGGCGTGCCCTTTTGCCATGGTCCGACCGGCTGCCCGATCCACAACCAGATCCCGGACTGGAACGACCTCGTCTACAATGGCGACTGGGACAACGCGATCCGCAACCTGCACTCGACCAACAATTTCCCGGAATGGACCGGCCGCATCTGCCCGGCGCCCTGCGAGGAGGCCTGCGTCCTCAACATCGAGGACATCCCTGTCGCCATCAAGACGATCGAGCAGGCGATTGCCGACAAGGCGCACGAGACCGGCTACATCCGGCCCTATCCGCCCGAGCAGAAGACCGGCAAGCGCGTTGCCATCATCGGCTCCGGCCCGGCCGGCATGGCGGCCGCCCAGCAGCTCGGCCGCGCCGGCCACGATGTGCATGTGTTCGAGCGCGAATCCCGGCCCGGCGGACTGATGCGTTTCGGCATCCCCGACTTCAAGATCGAGAAGCATCATGTCGACCGCCGCGTCGAGCAGATGAAGGGCGAGGGCGTTACCTTCCATTGCGGCGTCAATGTCGGCGTCGACAAGCCGGTCGACGAGCTGCTGGTCGAGCATGATGCGGTGCTCTATTGCGGCGGCTCCGAAACGCCGCGTCCGGCCGGCATTCCGGGCGACGATCTCGAGGGCGTTCACGACGCGATGCCCTACCTCGTGCAGCAGAACAAGCGGGTTGGCGGCGAGGGCATCGAGTCCGTTGCCTGGCCGTCCGATCCGATCCTCGCCGGCGGCAAGCACGTCGTCGTCGTCGGCGGCGGCGACACCGCGTCCGACTGCGTTGGCACGGCGTTCCGCCAGGGTGCGGTGCGCGTCACCCAGCTAGACATCCGGCCGCAGCCGCCCGAGAAGGAAGACAAGCTGTCGGTCTGGCCCTACTGGGCGACCAAGATGCGCACTTCTTCCTCGCAGGCCGAGGGCGCCGAGCGCGAATTCCAGGTGGCAACACTCGAATTCATCGGCGAGGAAGGCCAGCTGACCGGCGTGAAGTGCTGCGAGGTCGACGAAAAGCGCAAGCCGATCGCCGGCACCGAATTCGTCATCCGCGCCGATCTCGCCTTCATCGCCATCGGCTTTGCCGGGCCGATCGCCGGCGGCGTCGTCGACTCGCTCGCGGACCGGTTGAAGACGACCACCGATGCGCGCCGGTCCACCAACGTGGTGGCCGACGACCGCGACTACCGCACCAGCATCGACAGGCTGTTTGCCGCTGGCGACGTGCGCCGCGGCCAGTCGCTGGTGGTCTGGGCGATCCGCGAGGGGCGCCAGGCCGCGCGCGCCATCGACATGGCGCTGATGGGCGAGAGCGTGCTGCCGGGCTGACCCCCGGCAGAGACGACTGGCCGACAATTGCCAGCCCTTGCACAGGGTGAGGCATCTGCGCGCAGGCAGGCGCATGCGAAACATTTCACAAAATTTGGCCATACTGTGGGCGAAATGCAGGTAAGAAGTGACGAGACCGCTCGCGCGGTGCCTTGAGGAACACGACCATGGCCTATGCTGACCGACCCTTGCCCTTCAACCAGAAGAAGCGGCTGATCGTCGTTCAGGTCGGCGCGGTCCTCGCCGCGGCGCTGCTGCTCTTCACGCGGCCGGCGTGGAACGACCAGTTCCTGACCCATGATTTCGTCGAGCTCACCGGCGCGGGGCTGGTGCTGCTGTGCATCCTGGGACGCCTGTGGAGCACGCTCTACATCGGCGGTCGCAAGAATGACGAACTGGTCACCACCGGTCCGTTCTCCGTCACGCGCAATCCGCTCTATGTCTCCTCGACCATCGGCGCAGTCGGCATCGGCCTGATGTTCGGGTCGCTGATCGTCGCCCTGCTGCTCGGCATCGCGACCTACCAGATTTTCCGTGTCACTGCGGCGCGCGAAGCCGCCTTCCTCGCAGGCCGTTTTGGCCCCGCCTACGAAGCCTATGCAAAGGCCACGCCGATCTTCTGGCCCGACCCGCGCCGCTACCACGACACGGCCGCTGTCAGCTTCTCGCCGCTGGCGCTCAAGCGCACCTTCCTCGACGGGCTGTATTTCCTGGCGATCTTCCCGGTCATCGAACTGGTCGAGCAGCTGCAGGCGAGCGGCCACCTCCCGGTGTTGATGAGCATCTACTGAGCCAAAGCTTCCGCCGGGTAGTCCAGACCCGACGCCTCGTTACCGGGCGGCGGGCATAGCCCCGGCTGCATCGAGGCGCGGCGCCGGGATCTCGTCGACGCTGTCGAACACCGGAAATCCCGGCTTGCTGGCCGGCGCGGCCGCATCCGGTTGAGGTGCCGCCAGCAGGTCCGGCGGCACGCTCGACAGGGCCGAAATGTCAATCTCCGGCAGGATGACCTGCTCCGCGCCCAGAGGGGCGGCCACAGGCGCAGCGCGGTCTTCGGTGGCGGCGGGTGCGCTTTCGGCCGTTGTCGCGTCGGGCGCGGCAATGCTTTCGGGCGCTTCCTGCTGCAGCGCGGCGATCTTCTTGCCGCCTGCCTCGTCGTCCGCTGGCGATGCTTCAGCCTGAGCCCTGGTCTGGGTTGAAACCGCCGTCGCCGCTTCCGGTGCCGGCGCGGGCTCGGCCGGTTCCGGCTGGGCGGCAACAGGCGCCTGGGCGACCGGTTCCGGCTGAGCCTTCTCATCTGGCGCAACGGCCGGTGTCACGGCCGGTTCGGGTTCGGGCACGCTGGCCGGTTCAGGCTCCGTCTCGGGTGAAACCGCCGGCGCCACCTTGGCTTCGGCCGGTGGGATGGCCGGGTCGGCAGCCGGCATCGTGGGCACTAGGTCCGGCGGCACGCTGAGCAGCGCGGCAAAATCCGTCTCCGGCACAAGGGTCGGGGCGGTTGCGGGTTGCGGTTCGGCGGGGGCCGCTTCAGTCACGGCAGGTTTGGCATCCCCGGATGCTGCCGATACGTCCGTCGGCGCCGCGGCGGGTTTCTCGACAGTCTCCGGCGCTTGCTGCTGCAGCGCGGCGATCTCCTCGCCGGACGGGCTGTTGTCGGCTTGCGATGCCTCGACTGCGGCCCCGGGCTCTTGCGAAGCGACCGGTGCCGTTACGGGCTCGGGTGTCGCTGCCGGCTCGGCCTTGATCATGGGCTTGTCCGGTGCAGTCTCGGGCAGGGCCGGCATCAGGTCCGGCGGCACGCTGGTGAGCGCTGCAATGTCCGTCTCGGGCGCGGTGAACGCGTCGACGGCCTGTGCGGGCGCGGGCACCTGCTCAGCCAGCGGCGGGGATGCGTCGGCCGGAGCTTCCACGGGCGATGCAGTTTCGGGCGCAGACGGGGCGGCGTCGGGCGTTGCGGCAGCCTGTGCTGCCGGCTTTTCGGGCTCGGGTGCCTCCGGCTGCAGCGAGGCGATCGCCTCGGGTTTCGCCGGAGCCGTCGCGGGCCCGGACACCTCCACCGGCAACGCAGGCATGGCCGGCACGAGGTCGGGCGGCACGCTCACGAGTGCGGAAAAGTCGGTTGCGGGCACTTCGACGCGGTCGGTTGCGGGCGAGGGGGCCGGCGCGGCCACGGGTGCCACGACCGTGGTCTCTGGCGGCGATACCGCCTCCAGCCCGGTCGACGCGGCGGGGGCCAGTTCGGGCACGGACGCCGGCGTCGCAAGCGGCTCCTGGGCTGTCTCGGGCTGCGCGCCGGGCTCCTCTTTCGGCGCTGCCATTGGCGTTGCCGGCTTGATTTCAGGCGTCTCCTGCTGCAGCGCGGCAAGCGTTTCGGGTTCGGTCGGCTCGGTCGCCATGACCGGCGCGGCGGGCACGAGGTCCGGCGGCACGCTCACCAGCGCGGAAAAGTCTGTGGCCGGCACGGCGATGAGCTTCGGCCGCGGCGTTTCGGGCGGCAGGGCCAGCGCCGGCGTCGTCGTTTCGCCGCCGGTCTTCAGCGCCGTCGGCGCGGGCAGGGCGGCGGGCGTAGCGACAATCGTCGGAACGGCGTCCGGTTCGACCGGCCAGGCCCAGAGCCGCTCGGATGGTTCCGGCGCGACGATCGCGGCGAGTTCGCTCGGCGCCAGCTGCTGTGGCGCGGCGTCGCCCGCCTCGGCCACCAGCGCGGAGGGCAGCTTGCCTTCGCCTGTCGGCCGCGTGTCGGCCGGCAATTCGTCGGCCATTGCGGGCGCTGCGCGGCCGGGCGCGGCAATCTCTGCCAAAGTGTCGCCGTCGGTCGGCGCACCTGGTCTCGCCCCGGTCTCCCGGGCCATTTCCGGCGCCATGCCGACCTGGATCTTGGGCTCGGCGCGGTCCTGCGGCAGGGCGGCCGGTGCGGCAGGGGCGGCCTGTGCCATGGTGCGCGTTCTCGTCGGCGGCTTGATGGCTTGCGGTGCCGGCGCGGCACGCGGTGCGGCATCCCTGGCGAGCTTCTGCGGCGCGTTGGGCACGCCGGTCCTTGCGCCGGTCGGCAGCGTCGTCGGCAGTGCCGCAACCACGCTCGGCGCCGGCAGGGCGGCAATCGGAGTTTCGATGATGACAGGTGCCACTTCGATCTCGGGCTCGGGCAGGATCGTCGGCGCGCCCTCGGCCGTGGGGCCAGAGGACGGTGCGATTTCAGGAGCTGCCGCCGGCGAGGCGCGGTTCGGCGACCGGTCTGTGGCGTTCGCCCCGGGCTCCAGCGTCACGCGGCCCTTGCCGACAGCCGTGAGGTCGTCCTGCGGCACGGCGTCGGGCGCAAGCTCGGTCACCGGCGGCCGTTCGCCGGCCTTGGGCTCCGTCGCCTCGGTCAGTTCGCCAGGCACCATCGGCAGCGGCGGCACCGTCTCCTCCGGGGTCTCCAGCGTGGCCGGCGGCGCGGCGGGCGTGTCAGGTCCGGCAAGGGCTGAGAGCAGGACCGGCGGCGGGGTCTTGCCGGTGGTCGGCCGGGCCGGTGCGATCGCCGCCGCGAACTCGGTCTGGCCCTGCGGGTTCCACGAGAAATCGTCGGCACGCCCGGCCGGGGCGGCCGCTGCTATGCCCTCGATGGTCAGCTTCTCGCCCGGCGTGCGCGCATCGTGGCGCGGCTCGGCGACCAGGCCGAGCAGCTCGGCGCCGCCGTCGAGTGCCGGACTGCGCAGCGAGATCGGTCGGCCCGGGTCAATGGGACCGAGATCCGAAGCCCCGATCACCACCTCGGCCTCCTCGGCGAGCGGCGCGATCATCGGTCCGAAGGGCGTCGTCTCGTGGCGCCGGTCGGCTATCGGGTCGGCCGGGGCCGGCGCCGTCACGGCGTCGCCCAACAGCTTGCCGAGCGGCTTTTCGGCGTAGAAGGCGAGCTTGCGCTTGCCCGGGCGGGCCAGGTTGATGCCGTCGGCCGCGCGCAGCCGCGCCGGCTGGCCGTTGAGGTCGGGACCGTTGGCAACGTAGCCGCCGTCCTCGTCGACGAAGCCGTCCCAGATATCGACGAATTCCGCGCCCGCGCCGGTCGCCGCCGCCTTGTAGATTTCGTTGAAGGCGAGCATGTCGAGCAGCATTTTCGATGGCTTGAACGACGGCACGCCGACCCAGACGAAGGGCACCTTGCGGTCGGCGACCGCCTTGGCCAGCGCCTGCGTGCGCGCCGTGTAGGCACGGACCCAGGCCTCGGAACGCACCGCCTCTCGGGACCCGTCGATGTTCATCTGCTGGCGGTCATTGGCACCCAGCATGATCACCACGGCATCGGGCTTTTCGGCGTCGATCAGCTCGCCGATGCGCGCCGGCCAGTCATAGAAATCGTCGCGCACGAAACCCGACGAACCATTGGTGCGGTCGATGACCTTGACATGCGGATTGTCGACATAGGCGGTCACCAGCCCCTCAGCGAGGCCGCTGCCCATGAAGTCGCCCACCACCATGACGACAGCGGCATCGGGGCGCTTCACGACGACGGTCGATTGCGGGTCGATCGGCTCGCGCGTCACGCGGGCCTTCTTGCGCGCGGCGGCCGGCTCGGCGGCTTCGGGCTCGGGCGCCGCCTCGACGGGCGGCTCTACCTTTCGGGAGGTGAACAGGCGCTTCAGCGACCAGGCGGGCGCTTCGCTTTCCTGGGCGTGCCCCGCGGCTGGCGCCGCGAGACCTATGACGATGGCAAGTGCGGCCGAAGCCAGAGTCCGGGCCGGGAATTGGTAAGCAAAGAACCCGCGGCCCGTACTCGACGTCAATTCCAGCTCCTAGCGCTGCCTCATCTTGCTCAGCACTTCCATGCTAGGATGACCGTCCGGCGTCAATCCCACCTGAGCCTGAAATGCCTTGATGGCGGAACGCGAACCTTCGCCGATCTTGCCGTCCACCTTGCCGTCGTAATAGCCGTAGCTCAAGAGCCGCTTCTGCAACTCCTCCTTCTCGGCAAAGGACAGCTTGGTAAAGGGCCGGTTCCAGTCCCGCACCAGACCCCCGTAGCCGGCGATTTCGTCGGCAAGAAGGCCGACGGCCAGCGCATATTTGTCCGAATTGTTGTAGCGCTTCAGCACGAAGAAGTTCTTCGTCATCAGGAAGGCCGGGCCGCTGCGTCCGTCGAGCACCTTCAGTTCGGCATTGTCCGACGGCCGCGTGAAGCCCTTGCCGTTGGCCCTGACGACGCCGATGCCCTGCCACTTGGCGAGCGACATAGAGCCGCCGGGGAACTTGCGGCCGCCCGGCAGCGTCGCCTCGTAGCCCCAGGTCTTGCCCGACTGCCAGCCGTTCTTGGCCAGAAGGTTGGCGGCGGTCGCCAGCGCGTCGGGAACCGAGTTCCAGATGTCGCGCTTGCCGTTGCCGTCGGCGTCCACCGCGTAGGCCTGGTAGCTCGTCGGAATGAACTGCGTATGGCCCATGGCGCCGGCCCAGGAGCCGGTCAGGTGGCTCTCGTCGATGTCGCCGCTCTGCAGGATCTTCAGCGCGGCGAGCAGCTGCGTGCGGCCGAACTTGGCGCGCCGCTTGTCGGCATAGGCAAGCGTGGCCAGCGAGCGCACCACGTTGCGCATCACCTTGTCGTTCTTGAGGATCTCGCCATAATTCGATTCCATCGACCAGATGGCCAGCAGGATGTGGCGGTCGACGCCGAAATGCCTTTCGATGGCATCGAGCGTGGACTTGTACTTGCGCGCCATGGCGCGGCCGTTGGCGATCGAGTCCTCGTGCACCCGGTTGTCGAAATAGTCCCACACGGGTGCGGTAAATTCGGGCTGGTAGCGCGCCTTTTCGAGCACTTCCGGATCGATATCGGTCACGCCGCGAAAGGCGCGGTCGTAGGTCGAGCCGGATATGCCCTCATTGGCGGCGGTGGCACGGAAGCTCGCAACCCAGCGCTTGAAACCCGCATCGGCGGAGGCCGGTGTCAGGAATAGGCCAAGGCACAGGCCCGCGGCTGCGGCCGCACCTGCCAGTCTGGTCGCGCTCCGGTAGAATCGCATCTTTGCCTCCTTGTTCGGTTCAGGAAGAGCATTCATCGCGCATGCCGGTTATGAATCAGTTTACCATGTCCGGTCCCGGGAACGAAAACCCGACAAAAAACTTAAGTGACGCACCGAAAAGCTATCATTTGTCGATAATTGGGGATTTCGGCGCGATCATGGCCTCGCGCATGCTATCGTTCACCCTCCCGTAACGGAACCCGGTCCGCATGAAAAAAGTCCGCAAAGCAGTTTTCCCGGTTGCCGGTCTCGGCACGCGCTTCCTGCCGGCCACCAAGGCGATCCCCAAGGAGATGCTGACGGTCGTCGACCGGCCGGTCATCCAGTATGTCGTCGACGAGGCGCGCGAGGCGGGCATCGAGCACTTCATCTTCGTGACCGGCCGCAACAAGGGCGTCATCGAGGACCATTTCGACATCCAGTTCGAGCTCAACCATACGCTGGCCGAGCGCGGCAAGGACGACCAGCTGGCGCATCTGCAGCGGCTGCAGCCGATGGCCGGGCAAACCTCGTTCACCCGCCAGCAGGAGCCGCTGGGCCTCGGCCACGCTGTCTGGTGCGCGCGCGAACTGGTCGGCGACGAACCCTTCGCGCTGCTTCTGCCCGACATGATCATGCAGTCGGAAAAGAGCTGCATGCGCGAGATGGTCGAGCTCTACGACGAGACCGGCGGCAATATCGTGGCGGTGCAGGAATGCGACCCGGCCGAGACGCACAAATACGGCATCGTCGGCAAGGGCCGCAGCGTGCATACCGGCTTCGAGATCACCGGCATGGTGGAAAAGCCCAAGCAGGGCACGGCGCCGTCCAACCTCTACATCAACGGTCGCTACATATTGCAGCCGGAAATCTTCAAGGTGCTGGAGAACCAGGAACGCGGCGCCGGCAACGAGATCCAGCTGACCGATGCCATGCTGAAGCTCGAGAAGGAGCAGAAATTCCACGGCTACCACTACCGTGGGCGCACCTTCGACTGCGGCTCGCCGGAAGGCTTCGTCGAGGCCAATGTCGCCTTCGCCCTGTGGCGGCCGGACATGCACGATTCGATGGCCGAGGTCATCGGCCGCATGCTCGACGAGCTGAAGCCGCTGGAACGCCGCGCCGGCGCCCGCTGATGCGCGTCTAGCGCTGCACCTTCAGGCCGAGAAAGACGCTGTTGGTCTGGGAATCGCGGTCGCCCAGGTTGCTTTCAACCCGCTCGTGCCTGACCCGGGTGGTCACGCCGGCATAGCGGTTCAGCCACCAGGTCAGCCCCGCCTCGGCATTGAAGATCAGGTCGCGGCCGTCCGAACCTGAATAGTTGCGCAAGCCTGCGCCGAGAATCGCGTTGCCTGTCAGGTTGGCGCGCATCTCGCGCTCCACTGACAGCGCGCCGGAATAGAGAACCGACCCGCTCTCGCCGGGCGTTGTCGTGCCTTCGAGCGTTGTCAGCCCGGACAGGCCGACCATCGTGCCGCGCATTGGCGACCATGCAAGCTCGCCGCCGAAGGAGGGCGTCGAGATGGTGCGCAGGCGCGGATCGTCGAAATCTTCCGACACCCAGCCTGCCGATACTTCGCCGGAGAGTTTTTCGCCGAGGTCGAAGGCCAGGCCACCGCGAACCGCGAACTGGTCCGACGAACGGGCATAGCCGGCGCTGTCGACCTCGAGGTCGTAGAGATTTCTGCCGATTTCCGTCTCCATGAAAGGGGTCAGCGCGGGCGAAATCTCGTAGCCGGCGCGCAGCGCCAGCGTGTAGAGCGTCGCGTCGCGATCCTGCTGAGACAGCGTGCCGCCGCCCTCCAGATCGGCGTCGCCGTAGCTGTCGTCCGCGATTCCGCCGGTGATCCTGAAGCGCGCCTTGCCGACATCCTTTTCCAGAGCCAGGCTGCCGGTGACCGTCTGGCGCAGCGGTTCCGAGGCCGCGCCGACGATGACGACCGGGGAAGCCGCCGATTCCGGCGCCATTGCATAGCCCAGCTTCGCCGACGCGCGGTAGTCATTGCCGAGGTCGAGCTGCAGCGTCGCGTCGATGCCGGCCGCGCCGTCCTCGACCTCGTCGCCCGACAGCGTCTCGCGATAGACGCCATAGGCGTCGACGGTCAGCGAGTTGCTCGTCCAGTCCGAGACCGCGTTGAGCCGAAGCGTCGTTTCCGACAGCACCGCCGAGCCCCCCGTGGTGCTCGAATCGGCGTTGGAGGTGGCCGTCAGGCCCTGTTCGACCGAGGGCCGCAGGACGAAGCTGCCCATGCGGATGCCCGGCGCTTCGAAGGGTGCTTCCTCGGGCTCTGCATTCAGTCCCTCGATCGCCCCGGCGCGGGCAGCACCCCCGTCGAGCGGCAGGTCTTCGACCGAATCGATGGTTGGTTCGCGCACCGTGCCGGTCACCGTTTCGTCGGTTTCGCCATCTGGCGCGGCATTCTGCGGCCGCGCCGGATCGGCGGGCTCCGCTTCCGCATTGACGTCGCCGGCAGGATCGTTCTCGCCGTCTGCCGCCTCGTCCGGAACGGCGCCGGCGCTGAATGGCTGGTAACTCGGCTGCGGCAGGCCTGTCTCTTGGCCGTCCTGTGGGACGCCGTTTGCGTAGATGATGGTGCTGTCGTCCCCCGCGACCGTGCCGCGCAGCTGTGCGGCGGCCGGCGACGTCAGGCCGGCCACGCCGGCTGCGAGCAGCAGGGCAGGGAGCGCTCCCGTGCGGCAGCGTGGTCTGGCTTCAGGGCGTACCCGGGACATCGTCACCTGACTGGATTGAAGGCGCCGAAACGCCATGCTTACCGAACCGTAAATCGGGATGGTTAACGGAGCGTTGAAGCGGAGGGCCCAGGACGCTGCGATACTGTTGGACAGCCGCGCCGCGACGCGCTAATCGCATCAGCCATGCATTCGGGATCGCTGAAGAAAAAGCCGGACCGCGCGGCGTCGATTGCCTCGGCGCTTCGCACCGTCGCCACCGAGCAGGCAGGCGTCGCGACGCTGGAGGCGGCGCTGCGCAACGGCATGGCCGAGCCCTTCGCCCATGCGGTCGAGCTGATCGCCGCCATCAAGGGCCGCATCATCGTCACCGGCGTCGGCAAGAGCGGCCATGTCGGCGCCAAGATCGCCGCCACCTTCGCCTCCACCGGCACGCCGGCCTTTTTCGTTCATCCGGCCGAAGCCAACCATGGCGATCTCGGCATGATCGCGCGCGACGATGCCATTCTCGCCATGTCGTGGTCGGGCGAGACGCAGGAACTGAAGGGCATCATCGCCTATGCGCGCCGCTTCGGCATTCCGCTGATTGCCATCACCGCCGGCGAGACTTCGGCGCTGGCGCGCGAATCCGACGTCGTGCTGCAATTGCCGCGCACGCCCGAGGCTTGCCCGCATGGCCTGGCGCCGACCACCTCAACGCTGCTGCAGCTGGTCGTGGGCGATGCGCTTGCTGTCGCGCTGCTCGAGGCGCGCGGCTTCACGCCCGATCATTTCCGCGACCTTCACCCGGGCGGGCAGCTCGGCGCAAACCTCACCCAGGTCGCCGAGATCATGCATGATGGCGACGACCTGCCGCTGGTCGGCCTCGGCACGATGCTGCCGGAAGCCGTGAAAGTCCTGTCGCGCAAGCGGTTCGGCTGCGTCTGCGTCATCGACGGGGAGGGCAGGCTGGCCGGCATCGTCACCGACGGCGATCTGGCGCGCAATCTCGAGCGCAATCTTGCCGAGTGCATTGTCGACGACATCATGACACGGCTGCCGAAGACGGTCCGGCCGCAAATCATGGCGAGCGCGGCGCTCGCCATCCTCAACGAGAACGATATCAGCGCGCTCGTCGTGGTCGAGGACGACAGGCCGGTCGGCATCGTCCATTTCCACGACCTGCTGCGCATCGGCGCAGCCTGACGGTTTCCGTCAGACGGGTTCCACCACCAGTTCCAGATCGAGATCGGCCGCCGAGGTGACCCTCACCGTCGTGCCGGCCGGCAGGTCGGGCCCGGCAACGCGCCACATCGTGTCGCCAATCTTTATGCGCCCGCGCCCGTTGGTGATCGGCTCGCTCAGCGTCGCCGTGCGGCCGATCAGCTGCGCTCCGCGTTTGTTGAGCAACGGCTGGTCGCTGTCATTGCCGCGCCCGCTCATGATCTTCTTGCCGGCAAAGGCCGATACCAGCGACAGAGCCAGGAAAACCACGACCTGGAATTCCCAGACCCAGAAGCTGGCTTCCCATAGCATCAGCGACAGCGCGCCGACGATCAGCGCTGCAAGCCCGATCCACAGCAGGAAGACTCCGGGCACCAGTATTTCGAGCGCCAGCAGCACGAAGCCCAGAACCATCCAGTTCCAGGGACCGAGCTCTCCGAAGATGCGTTCCAGCATGGCCACCGCGCTCCGCTAGTTTTCTTCCGGACGGATCACCGGCGGGCGCGCTGCCTGCCGCTGCGAACCGGCAGTGCCTCCATCGCGAAACACTTCCTTGGCGATCGCGCCGATACCGCCGAGAGAGCCGACCAGCGACGATGCCTCCATCGGCATCAGCACGATCTTGCTGTTGGGGGCCGAGCCGATCTTGGCCAGCGCCTCGGTGTATCTCTGCGCCACGAAATAGTTGATCGCCTGCACGTCGCCCTTGGCGATGGCTTCCGACACCACCTGGGTGGCGCGCGCCTCGGCCTCGGCGGCACGCTCGCGCGCCTCGGCGTCGCGGAAGGCGGCCTCGCGGCGTCCCTCGGCTTCCAGCACCTGCGCCTGCTTCAGGCCCTCTGCCTCGAGAATCTGGGCACGCTTGTTGCGCTCCGCCATCATCTGGCGGGCCATGGAATCGACGAGGTTGGCCGGCGGGTTGATGTCCTTGATCTCGACGCGCGTCATCTTTATGCCCCACGGACTCGCCGCCTCGTCGACGATCCTGAGCAGCCGCTCGTTGATCGTGTCGCGGTTGGACAGCAGCTCGTCGAGGTCCATCGACCCCATCACCGAGCGGATGTTGGTCATGGTGAGGTTGAGGATGGCGTTCTCGAGGCCCGACACCTGGTAGGCCGCCTGCGGCGCGTTCAGCACCTGGTAGAAGGCAACGCCGTCGACCGCCACGATGGCGTTGTCGCGGGTGATGACCTCCTGCGTCGGCACGTCGAGCACCTGCTCCATCATGTTCATCCTGGCGCCGATGCGGTCGACGAAGGGGATGATGATGTTGAGGCCGGGGGACAGCGTGTTGGTGTAGCGACCGAAGCGCTCGACCGTATAGTTGAAACCCTGGGGCACGGTCTTGATGCCGGTGAAGATCACCAGCAGCACAAGGACCACAAGCACCGGTATGATGATGTCTAGACCCGTGAACATTCCGCTTCTCCCCCGTTGGAGCGGCACCGGCCGCCTGGAATCACATAGGAATCAGAGCACGCCTATACAATCATAGTGTGGCAGATTGGTTAGTGATCGTTCTTAACACTGCCTCTGGGGGCTGGCCGTTCAGCGGTTGAAGGCGAAAATCCCGGCATCCGCGTCATCGAGCCCGTCGAGCGCCGACGACACCAGTTCAGACGCGATCTGCGAGAAGGTGATGCCGTTGCCGCCATAGCCCATCACGGCATGGATGCGCGGATGCCTTGGCACCGCGCCGATATAGGGCAGGCCGGTCGTCGTGGTGCCGAAGGAGCCGGCCCAGGAAAATTCCGGCGTCGTGTCGAGTTGCGGAAACAGCTTTGCGAGCTTCTCCGAAATCCGCGCGGTCTTGTCGGAAATCAGCGCGTCGCGCTTCGTCTCGTCGGTGAACTCCTCGTCCTCGCCGCCGCAGATCACCCGACCGTCCGCCGTGGCGCGCATGTAGAGGTATGGGTCGGAGGCCTCCCAGATGAAAGCCGGCCCCGGCCACAGCTTCTTGGGCTGCGGCTTGGTGGCGATCGCCCAGGTGGAGATCACCTGGTGGGCGGCCTGCGGCACCATGTCGGTCAGTTCGTAGCCGGTCGCCAGCACGACATGCTTCGCCGTGATCGTCGCGCCGCCCTTGGTCCCGACGATCACCTCGTCCTTTGAATCCTCGATCTTGCCGGCTTCAACCGGCGCGAAGAAGCGCGCCTTGCGCTCTAGCGCCTTGTTGAGCAGGCCGGCGGTCAGGCGGCGCGGGTCGAGGGCGATGTTGCCGTCGCAGACAACCGCGCCATCGCGATCGATGCCGAATTTTTCCGCCAGCGGCTTTGACGACAGGTAGGTCGCGCGGATGCCGGCCTGGCGGCGCAGGCCCGCTTCCTCGGCAAGGTCGCCCGGACCCAGCACGTTGCCGGCGAGGTAGAGCGACTGGCGCGGGGCCGCCCGGCAGTCGATGTCGAGATTGTCGATGCGCGCCGACAGGTTCTGTACCGCCAGTCGCGAACGCCGCCAGGCCTGCTCGGCCTTGCCGCGCCCGATCATCTTCGACAGTTCGATCAGCGGCTGGTCGATCTCGAACTGCACCAATGCGGTCGTCGCCGGCGTCGAGCCCTGCATGGGCCCGCGCCGGTCGATGCAGACGACGTCGTGCCCGCTCGCTGTCAGCGCCTCGGCCATCATCGCGCCGCTGATGCCCATGCCGATCACTAGCACGTCGGTCTTGATGTCGCGCGTCAGCGCGCCTGTCGGAATTTTGGGCGAGCGATAGGCGAACCAGACGGGTCGGCCGGTTCTGAGGTCGAGCTTGCGGGACATGAATTTCTCCGGAGGGTGGCGCTCAACGCGCCTGTGCCCGACCGGTTCCGTTTCGTGCCGGATTTGCCGGTCAGGCCCAGCCCTGCAATTCGCGCCGCACCACCGTCTCGATCACCGCCATGCCTTCGGCACTGTCGTTCAGGCAGGGGATATGGGAGAAATTTTCGCCGCCCGCCTCGTGAAAGGCATGCGCTGCCTCGCGGCCGATTTCGTCCAGCGTCTCGATGCAGTCGACCGAGAAGCCCGGGTTGATGACCGCGACCGACTTCACGCCTTCCTTCGCCATCTTCTCCAGCGTTGGCTCCGTGTAGGGCTGCAGCCACTCCTGCGCGCCGAAGCGCGACTGAAAGGTGGTGATCAGCCTCTTTGCATCCCAGCCGAGCTTTTCGCGCAAGAGCCGTGTCGTCTTCACGCAATGGCAGTGATAGGGGTCGCCCTTCTCGAAATAGGCCTTCGGGATGCCGTGATAGGAGGCGATGACCACCTCCGGCTCGAAGTCGAGCGTCGCGAGATGCTGCGTCACCGAGGCCGCCAGCGCGTCGATATAGGCCGGCTCGTCGTGATAGGGCGGCACGGTGCGCACGGCCGGCGCGTGGCGCATCTTCATCAGCGCACGGAAAAGCTGGTCGTTGGCCGTCGCCGTCGTCGTCGCCGAATATTGCGGGTAGAGCGGCAGCGAGACGATGCGCTCGCAGCCCTGGTCCTTCAGCCGTTGCACGGCACTTGCCGTCGACGGGTTGCCGTAGCGCATGCCCCATTCGACCACGACGTCCGGCAGGTCGGCCAATGCGACGCCGAGCTTTTCGGCCTGCGCGCGCGTGAAGGTCCTGAGCGGCGACTCGTCGCGTTCACGGTTCCAGATGCGGGCGTAATTGGCGCCGGA
The DNA here is from genome assembly GCF_054130485.1 of Mesorhizobium sp. 10J20-29. Lineage (NCBI taxonomy): Bacteria > Pseudomonadati > Pseudomonadota > Alphaproteobacteria > Hyphomicrobiales > Phyllobacteriaceae > Mesorhizobium > Mesorhizobium sp. 10J20-29. The sequence goes on along the minus strand of NZ_CP199156.1, from coordinate 313,090 downwards.
TTTCTTCGGCCGAACCGTCAGCACGATGCCATAGAGGATCGGGTACCAGATGGCGCGCGGCAGCTCGATGACGCGCTTGTCGGAGAGGAACTCGCGCAAATAGCGCCACATCGGCTTGAAGTCGGTGCCGTCGGGCGTGCCGAGGTTGACGAGCAGCACGCCGACCTTGCCGGTGCTGACCGGCGGATGCCCGGCCGGCAGCGGGCCGACCTGCTTCGCCGCCGCGCGTCTTGTCTCGTAATCCATGTCGCTTGTCTCCCGCACAGCCGGAACGTAGCGATAAGGCGGCACATTTCAATGCAGCGTCTGGCCGCACCCGCCGCCGACGAAAAAGGCCCGCCGGTTCGCGGCGGGCCCTTTTCTGGTTCGTTGCCGCCGCGGCTCAGCCGGCCGGCGGGATCTTCAGCGTCGAGCCGATCTTGAGATCGTCCGGATTGGCGTCCGGGTTGGCGTCGGCGATCATCTTCCACTTCGTACCCGTGCCGTAATATTTCAGCGAAATGTTCCACAGCGAGTCGCCGGGCGCCACGACATGGCTTTCGCCGGCCATCGCCTCGGCAGCAGGTGCCTCGGCTTCGGCAGCCGGGGCAGCAGCCTCGGCCGGTGCTGCCTCGGCCGGTGCCGGTTCGGCGGCGACCGCCGGCGGCGTGTTGGCGATGTCGCCCGAGCCTGCCGGCAGTTCCGGCAATGCGGCTTCCGGCGCTGGTTCGGCCGGGGCCGCCTCGGCGGGTGCGGCCTCTGCCGGCATTGCCTCGGCCGCGGCGATCTCGGTGATGCGGCCGTCGAGCTTGGGCGTATAGGGCCGGTTGGCGGTCAGGTAGTCGGCGACAACCTGCTCGAGGCCCGGACCGTAGTCATAGGCGTTCTGGCCGTTCTCGGCGAAGACCTTGTAGCCGTCGCCGCCCTTGCGCATGAAGTTGTTGGTCGCCGCAAGATAGGTCTTGGCGGGATCGAGCGGCGCCCAGGCGCCGTTCTCCATCACCTCGACCGACTTGATGCGGCTGCCGGCGGGTGCTGACTTGTCGAAGGAATATTTCAGGCCGGCCACCTGGGTAAAGCGGCCGCCGCCTTCCTCGATCTCGCTGGCGCCGTTCTCGAGCGCGTCCATGACGTCCTTGCCGGTCAGCTGGAAGGTGGCCAGCGTGTTCTGGAAGGGCAGCACGGTCAGCACTTCGCCCATCGTCACGACGCCCTGGTCGATCGAGGCGCGCAGGCCGCCGCCGTTCTGGAACACGATCGATACGCCCTGGTCCTTGACGCGGTCGAGGATGGCGTCGGAGACGAGGTTGCCCATCTCGCATTCGCGGGCGCGGCAATTGTCGCGGCTGCCGTCGATCTCCTTGGTTGTCTCGGAGACCTCGCGGGTCTTCAGTTCCTCGATCGGGCCGGCGAGTTCCTTGACGCGTGCCAGCACGGTCTCGTCGGGCTTCACGGAAGCGTCGAGGAAGATCGGGTCGCCCTTGGCCTCCTTGACCACGCCGTCATCGTCGAAGGTAACCGTGAACTCGCCGAGATATTTCGAGTAGGACGCAGCCTGGGTCACCGGAACCTTGTAGCCGTCCGGGTTGTCGATCATCGTCGGGTAGGGGCCTTCGGCCTTGTCGTCGGTGTTCGACAGCAGCGAATGGGAATGACCGCCCACCACAACGTCGACGCCGGGGATCTTGGCGATCATTTCCTTGTCGCGCGGATAGCCGACGTGGGTCAGCGCGATGATCTTGTTGACGCCCTCGGCCTTCAGCTTCTCGACCTCGGCAGTGATCGTCTTGATGTCGTCCTCGATGGTGATGTCGGGACCGGGCGAGGAAATCTCGGGCGTATCGGTGGTCACCGCGCCGACGATGCCGATCTTCTGGCCGCCGACCTCGACGACCAGCGACGGCTTGATGCGGTCGCCGACCTTGGAGGCGGCGCTCGCTGCCACGTTGGCCGACAGGACCGGGAACTTGATGACGTCGAGGAACGGCGCCAGCGCCTCCTCGCCATCGTCGAACTCATGGTTGCCGACGGTCATGGCGTCGAACTTCATCAGGTTCAGGAACTCGGCTTCGGCAGCACCCTTGTAGGTCGTGTAGAAGAGCGAGCCCTGGAAATTGTCGCCGCCGTTCAAGAGCAGCACGTTCTTGCCGTCGAGCTTCTTGCGCTCGTCGGCGATCGCCGTCACCAGGCGTGCCGCGCCGCCGATGCACTTGCCCTCGGTCTCGTCCTCGGCCGAGCAGGTCGACTCATACTTGTTGTTCGACTCGATGCGGCTGTGCCAGTCGTTGATGTGCAGGATCGTCAGTTCATAGTCGGCGAAGGACGCCTGCGCCGAAAAGCCAAAGGCCGAAGCCGAAAGCGCGGCGATCGCAGCGAACTTTTTCATACGTGTCTCCCGTTGAATGCATCGACCGAGCGTCTAGCCGCTTTTGTTGACGGATTTGTCTCAGTCGGGTCGGAACAATGTTCACACCCGAATTTCGGCGATGCAAGCAAAAACGGCGCGCGCAGGCCCCGGTTCTTCGGTCGCCCTGCGGAAGTTACTTGGTGTAGTCGCGCTGGTCGGCAATGACGGCGCCGTCATTGGGCAGTCCGCCGGCTTCGGCCATTTCCACCGTGCCCGACAGCTTGGTCACTTCGCGCAGCGTCGCCGCGACGGCGGCGAGGTCCGGCCGCTCCGCGCCCGCCGGTTCGACATGCAGCGTCATGGCGTCGCGTTCGCCGTCGCGGGTAACCACCAGCCTTGCTTTCGCGATCTCCGGATGCCGGCTTACGATCTCGGCAACCTGCCTGGGATCGACGAACATGCCCTTGACCTTGGTGCGCTGGTCGGCACGGCCGCGCCAGCCGACGATCCTGATATTGCCGCGCCCGCAGGGCGAGGCACCCGGCATGATTGCCGACAGGTCGCCGGTACCGAGCCTTACCAGCGGGTAGGCCGGGTTGAAGCCGGTCACCACCACTTCGCCGACCTCGCCGTCGGGCACCGGGTCGCCGGTGCCCGGCCGCACAATCTCGACGATCAGGTTTTCGTTGACCAGCATGCCGGGATTTGGTGTGCCGTCGCTTGCTGCGCTCTCATAGGCGATGACGCCGAATTCGGCCGTCGCATAGCACTGCAGCACGCTGACGCCGCGTGCCTGGTATTCGCTGCGCAGCGAAGGAAACAGCGCGCCGCCCGAGACCAGCGCCTTGGTGAAGCAGGAGAGATCCTTGCCCATCTCGTCCGCCCGGTCGAGCATCACCTTGAGAAAATCCGGCGTGCCGCAATAGACGGATGGCCTGAGTGCCGCGGCCGCGTCCACCTGCATGTCAGTGCTGCCGGTGCCGGCTGGAAACACGGTACAGCCAAGCGCGCGGGCGCCCTCGTCGAGGATGAAGCCGCCCGGCGTCATGTGATGCGAGAAGGCATTGTGGACGATGTCGCCGGCGCGAATGCCGGCGGCGAAGAAGGCGCGTGCCGCCTGCCAGGGGTCGGCGCCGGGACCCTGCGGCTCCCAGAGCGGTCCGGGCGACAGGAAGACGCGCTGGCCGGCAAGCAGGGACAGGTCGGCGAAGCCGCCGAAGGGCGGCTCCTTGGCCTGTGCGTCCATCAGGTCGGATTTGTGCAGCACCGGCAGCCTCGCCAGCGCGGCGCGATCCTTCACCCCCGCAAGCTCGACACCGTCGAGCCAGCGCGCCAGTCCGGGCGCTCCCGCGGTTGCTTTGGCAAGAAAGCCTGGCAGGCGGCCGAACAACGCGGCCTCGCGGCTTGCAAGGTCGCGGGTTTCAAGCTCGTCGAAGTGAGCGCTCATGGTCGGCTCCTCTTCAGGATGCCGTCAGCCCGTGACCGCCGGCCGCGTCGGGCCGTCAGGCCCGTCTGGTCAGCACGAAGTTCTGGCCGCCCGAGCTGGTGCAGTTCAGCTGGTTGGTCGAGATCAGCAGGCAGTTGAAGCTGATCGGCTGCTGGCGGATCAGCGACGTGCCCGAAATCTGCACCGAGGTCGAGCCGCTGAGGAAGTAGCTGCCCTCGGCGAGTTTCTGGCCGGTATCTGTGGCCACCGTCTGGAAGATGCCGCCCGAGAAGGTCGACAGGCCGGTGCCCTGCGCGTCGATCCAGGCGCCTTCGACGCCGGAGGCCGCCCGCTGCACCGGCGGGTTGCTGGGGCCACCGCCCGACATGCAGCCGGCAAGCGCCAGCGCAACAAGGGCCGTCGCACCGGCCGAAACTAGTCTGCGCGCATTCGTCATTGGAGTATCCCTCTTCCCTCGTTCCGCCCCAAAACCTCAATCGCCCGATTTTGGAGCGAAAGCAAGGCGCGGCGGGCCTGCCGCGCCCTGCCTGAACGGTCAGCGCACCAAAACGTTGCGGAACTGCCAGGGGTCTTTTTCGTCGAGGTCTTCCTCGAACAGGCCCGGCCGCCCTTCGAGAGGCGTCCAGTCGGTGTAGTAGCCCTTGACCGGGCCGAGATAGGGCTTCTGCACCTCGAGGCAGCGGCGGTAGTCGATCTCGTCGGTCTCGACGATGCCGGCCTCCGGGTTCTCCAGTGCCCAGACCATGCCGGCCAGAACCGCCGACGTCACCTGCAGGCCGGTGGCATTCTGGTTGGGCGCGAGCTTGCGTGCCTCCTCCAGCGACAGCTGAGAGCCGTACCAGTAGGCGTTCTTGTCGTGGCCGTAGAGCAGCACGCCGAGTTCGTCGATGCCGTCGACCAGCTCGTGCTCGTCGAGCACGTGCTGCACGGGCTGGGCGCGGCCGGCCGCGCCGAACATCTCGTCGAGCGACAGCATCGCATCGTTGCACGGATGGTAGGCATAGTGGCAGGTCGGCCGGAACTGGACCTTGCCCTTCTTGGAGTGCTCGGTGAAGAAGTCTGCGATCGAGATCGCCTCGTTATGCGTGACCAGGAAGCCGTACTGCTCGCCGAGCGTCGGGCACCATGTGCGGATGCGGGTGTTGGCGCCGGGCTGCTCCAGGAAGATCGCCGCCTTCGAGCCATGCTTCTGCTTCTGGGCGTTCTTGGGCATCCACTTCTCGTGCGTGCCCCAGCCGAGTTCTGCCGGCTGCAGGCCTTCGGAAATGAAGCCTTCGACCGACCAGGTATTCCAGAACGTGTTGAAAGGCTTTGGCTTCTTGGCGCGCTGCGTGTCGCGCTCGGCGATGTGGATGCCCTTGACGCCGGCCTTGCGCATCAGCTTGGCCCAGCCTTCGCGGTCCTCGGTCGCCGGCTCGGAAAACTCCATGCCGAGGTCGCTGGCGAGGTTGACCAGCGCCTGCTTGACGAACCACGAGACCATGCCGGGATTGGCGCCGCAGCACGACACTGCCGTCGTGCCGCCGGGATTCTTCCTGACTTCCTCGCGCACCGTCTCGCGCAGCGCGTAGTTGGTGCGCGATGCGTTGTCGGCCTTGTCGTCGAAGTAGAAGCCGAGCCAGGGCTCGACCACGGTGTCGATGTAGAGCACGCCGAGCTTGCGGCAGAGCTTCATCAGTTCCAGCGAGGACGTGTCGACCGAGAGGTTGACGCAAAAGCCCTGGCCGCCGCCATTGGTCAGGAGCGGCGTCAGAAGCTTCTTGTAGTTCTTCTTGGTCACCGCCTCCTGCACGAAGGCGATGCCGCCATCGTCGAGGATCTTGCGGTCGGTGTCGCGCGGGTCGACGACCGTCATGCGCGACTTGTCGAACTTGAAATGGCGCTCGATGAGCGGCAGCGTCCCGCGGCCGATCGAACCGAAGCCAATCATCACGATCGGGCCGGTGATCTCGCCGTAGACGGGCCAGTTGGTGTTCGACATTTTGCGATACTCTCCGCTGTTGTTGCGCACTCACCATGGCTCAAAGCACAAGGCCTTGTCATAATAAAGGGCCAGAGCCGCCGATTTCCATCCCGCAATGGTCTTAGCCGGCGTGCATTTCTGCTCCTGGGCTCAGCCGCGCGGCGCCGCCGTCGAGCCGCGGAGGAGCAATTCGACAGGCATGACTACTTGCTGCGCGGGGCCGCCCGCCAGCACCATCTCGGCCGCCAGCCGTCCTTTGCCGACGACATCATGCGCCACAGTCGTCAGAGGCGGCACCGTGCGGGCCGCCTCGGCGGTGCCGTCGAAGCCGATCACAGACACGCTGCCCGGTACGTCGATACCGCGCCGTACCGCCTCGTCGAGAACGGTGATCGCCTGCCAGTCCGACATGGTGACGATGGCGGTGGCATCCGGACATTGCCCGAACACTGCAGCGCCTGCTGCCGGATCTCCGGGCGTTGTCTCGATGATCGGCATGGCTTCGATCGACAGTCCGGCCTCGGCCAGGGCGTCGCGGAATCCGTCGAGCCGCTGCTGGTCGAGATCGAAGCCCTCCATCAGCGCTCGGTCCGTTTCGCCGGGCAGGTGAATGATTGCCGGGCCGGATGTGCGGCGAATTGATAGGATGGCGAATTTGCCGTGGCCGAGCGCTGTCAGGTGGCGGATCGAGGCAAGCGCGCCGGCCCTGGCGTCTATCCGGATCGAGTTGACGTCCGAACCGGCCTCGCTTTCGAGAATGACGAAGGGCAGCCGCCGGCGCTTGGCCGAGACGACAAGGTCGATGTCCATGGCATGGCCAAGGATGAATCCGTCGACCAAGGCCTCGCGGATACTGGCAAAGCGTGTCTCGTCGGTGCCGTTGACGAGGCTGAGCGTCGCGCCGGCAGCGTCGCAGGCTTGCGCGGCGCCGCATAGCAGTTCCCGTCCATACGGGCTGCGCACCACGTCGGCGATTGCAAAGGCGCCGGGGGGCATGAAGCCGATGGCGTTGAACCTGCCTTCTTTGAGGAGCCGTCCCTTTGGATCCGGCCCCCCATAGCCGAGCAACCGCGCCGCTTCCTCGACGCGTTCCCGCAACGCCGGACGTACCGCCTCGGGCCGGTTGAATACATTCGAGACCGTGCCACGTGACACGCCTGCAGCTTTGGCGACATCGTCGAGGGTCGGCATCGTGTGTTGCTCTCTCATCCCATGATTGTCCCCCGTCCTAGAACAATTTTTGGAGCGCTCCAAGTTTTTCTTGATAGAAAACTGAAAACGGCACATCTTGTCTTTGGAGCGCTCCAAACTCCAATTTCAGGACATTGCAGCGCCTCGGAACTTCATTGCGTGAGAATGCGAAACTGGATGCTGGCGGCCAAGCCGCCGCTCTCTGAGGAGAAGGCTATGAATGCACTCAACGCGGTTCCGACGCTTGTCGGGCAATCCTTCGACTGTGTCTTCGACGCGTTTACCCCGCGGCTTACCTTTCACCCCGACGACCGGATCCGGGTCGAGGCGACCATCAGCGGCACGCGCATCGACCAGATCGTTCAGGTCGAAGTGGCCATGGTGCGGCCCAATGTCTTCGTCGTCAGCTGGGTCGAGGACAATGGCAATTTCATCGTCCAGTTGCAGGACCATGAGAACGGCATCGTCCACAATCACGCGCGGCTCGCCGACGGACAGGTTTTCCGCGCAGCGGGCCGGCTGCAGGCCGCGGCGTCGGGCTGAAACCCGTCGCCGGCCTGCCGCCCCGATGCGGCTGCGGGCACAGGCGCAATCTTTGGATCGTGCCCATTCTTGTGAAGGAGAATGCGATGGAACTCGCTTATGACAGCCATTTGCTTGCCCGGGGATTGCTGACGCTCGCGACGCTCGGCTACGGCCTCGTCACCGTCAAAGCCGACTTCAATGCCACCCATGCCACCAATCCGTTATGGACGCCGCATGCCCGCTTTCACGTCGTCTGGCAGGTGCTGAGCTATGCCGGCATCGCGCTGATCGCGCTCGGACTGATCTGGATACGTGGCCCCATGGAGACAGAGCGGCTATATCTGGCCGGCCTGCTGGGCGCCGCTCCCTATGCCGCCTTCTTCCTCGCCGTGCTGGCGCGTCCGGCCTATGGCGGGGTGCTCTACGATGACAATGGGTACCTGCCGTTCCGGCCGCCACTGGGACCGGCAGCGTGGCGGTGGGACGTCAACGTCACCGCCTTCACCATCATGTCGGTGCTTCTGGTCGCCGGCCTGCTGGCCATCTGAGCAGCAGGGCCAAAGGCCGGCTGCGCCCTGGCCATGTGCCCGCGGCTTAGGGTTTCGTGCGCGGCGCGCCGGCCAGCGCATTCTGCAGGCCCTCGCGCGTCGTGAAGCCGTCAAGATAGAGCGCCAGGATGATGGCTTCCATGTCGGAGCGCTCGACCTGATCGAGGCCGCTGTTTTCGGCGCAGTAGCGTTCGAATATCTCTTGCAGCATTGCCTGGTCTTCCGGGTCTGCTACCCCCGCGAATCTCATGTCCCCGTCTCCCCGCAATTGTTTTGATAGGTCGTGCTTTTGGCGGGAGGCCAACTTCAAGACGAAGTTTTCGCAAAGTCAATCGTTGACAGGCACTGTCAACCGTACCGTACCGTACGGTACGATTTCCTGTTGCGGGCCGCCGGCTTTCGTATTAGTTACAAGGACGAAAGGCCGTCACCGGAATGGCGGCCGCTGCATTCCAGGATATCGCCATGCCTCCCTATCGTTCACGCACCACCACCCACGGCCGCAACATGGCCGGCGCGCGCGGCCTCTGGCGCGCCACCGGCATGAAGGACGGCGATTTTGGCAAGCCGATCATCGCGGTGGTCAACTCCTTCACGCAGTTCGTGCCGGGCCACGTGCATCTCAAGGATCTCGGCCAGCTGGTGGCGCGCGAGATCGAGGCGGCCGGCGGCGTTGCCAAGGAATTCAACACCATCGCCGTCGATGACGGCATCGCCATGGGGCATGACGGCATGCTCTATTCGCTGCCGTCGCGCGAGATCATCGCCGACAGCGTCGAATACATGGTCAACGCGCATTGCGCCGACGCCATGGTCTGCATCTCCAACTGCGACAAGATCACGCCCGGCATGCTGAATGCCGCGATGCGCCTCAACATCCCGGCCGTCTTCGTCTCCGGCGGCCCGATGGAGGCCGGCAAGGCGATGCTCAAGGGCAAGCTGCAGGCGCTCGACCTCGTCGACGCCATGGTGATGGCCGCCGACGACAGCTATTCCGACGAGGAGATCGCAACCGTCGAGGAAGCGGCGTGCCCGACCTGCGGCTCGTGCTCCGGCATGTTCACCGCCAATTCGATGAACTGCCTGACCGAGGCGCTCGGCCTGTCCTTGCCCGGCAACGGCTCGACGCTCGCCACCCATTCCGACCGCAAGCGCCTGTTCGTCGAGGCCGGCCACACCATCGTCGATCTGGCCCGCCGCTATTACGAGCAGGACGACGAGACCGCGCTGCCGCGCACCATCGCCACCAAGGCGGCCTTCGAGAACGCCATGGCGCTCGACATCGCCATGGGCGGCTCGACAAACACCGTGCTGCACATCCTTGCCGCAGCACACGAGGGCGGCATCGACTTCACCATGGACGACATCGACGCGCTGTCGCGCAAGGTTCCGGTGCTGTGCAAGGTCGCGCCGGCCAAGGCCGACGTGCATATGGAAGACGTCCACCGCGCCGGCGGCATCATGGCTATCCTCGGCCAGCTCGACCGCGCCGGCCTGATCAACCGCGAGGAGCCGACCGTGCACGCGCTGACCATGGGCGACGCGCTCGACCAGTGGGACATCAGCCGCACCAATTCCGACACGGTGCGCAATTTCTTCATGGCCGCGCCCGGCGGCGTGCGCACCACGCAGGCCTTCTCCCAGTCGAACCGCTGGGCCGAGCTCGACCTCGACCGCCAGTCCGGCGCCATCCGCGCGCCCGAAAGCGCCTTCTCCAAGGATGGCGGGCTTGCCGTGCTGAAGGGCAACATCGCGCTCGACGGCTGCATCGTGAAGACCGCCGGCGTCGACGAGTCGATCCTGAAATTCACCGGACCGGCGCGCGTCTTCGAAAGCCAGGACGCCACCGTCAAGGCGATCCTGTCGAACGAGATCAATCCCGGCGACGTCATCGTCATCCGCTACGAGGGACCGCGCGGCGGCCCCGGCATGCAGGAAATGCTCTATCCGACGAGCTACCTGAAGGCCAAGGGCCTCGGAAAGGCCTGCGCGCTGGTCACCGACGGTCGCTTTTCGGGCGGCACGTCGGGTCTGTCGATCGGCCACGCCTCGCCGGAAGCCGCCGAGGGCGGCGCTATCGGCCTGGTGCGCGAGGGCGACACGGTCGAGATCGACATCCCGAACCGCACCATCAACCTCGCCGTCTCGGCCGAAGAACTGGCAACGCGGCGCGCCGCGCAGGACGCCGCCGGCTGGAAGCCCGCCGTCAAGCGCAAGCGCAACGTCACCCCGGCGCTCCGAGTCTATGCCGCCTTCGCCACTTCGGCGGCGCGCGGCGCCGTGCGCGTGGTGCCGGAAGACTAGGCTTTTCAGGCCTTGCCGAAGCGGGCAGACTGCTCCACCTGAATCGATAGGTTTGCGGAGGAGTTGGCCATGGACGAAGCGGTTGCCTGGCGGCACATGAAGGTCGCGCCCAAGGACGGGACGCGGGTCCTCGTCACGGTCCGCTCGTCGGAGCAGGGGCCGGCCGAGGTCGATGTCGCCTACTGGGCGCGCGCCGACCAGTACGGCATCGAGGGCTGGCGCTCGGCCGACTCGCATCCCGGCCAGATCGTCGCCTATGCCGATCCCGAGCTGAAATGCTGGATGCCGCTGCCCGGCGCCGGATCTGCGCCCATGCCCGAACCCTGGGACGCCGAAAGCGGCGAGGAACTGTTCGGCTCGGGCATCTGATCCTGTTGTTCGAGGCCCTGTCGGGTCAGTTCGCCGCCATCGCCGCCAGCGCCGCGACCAGCCTGTCGCGGTCGGCCGTCATGCCCTTGTAGTCGAGCTGCGCCTCGTCCAGCGCCATCAGCTGTCCGGCGAAGCTTTGCGCCAGTGCCTCCTGGTCGGAATGGCCGCGCAGCGCCGCCATCGGGTCGAGATGGATGCGGATGGTGAACAGGATGTCGCCCGTCGCAGGCAGCTTGCGCAGGGTCTGGCGCTCGACGCGGATGAAGGCACGCGCCGCCGCCTCGACGTCGCCGAAGCGAACCGGACGCCCCGTGGCGCGGTCGATGCGCTCGACATGCGACAGCGGGTGGTAGAGCGCGTCGCCGGCCTGGATCGACCAGTTGAAGCGCTCGACCGGATTGCCCGGCTGCAGCATGTCGAACATGCGGTCGATCAGCCCGGCATTGCGCGTGCCCGGCCCGAAGCCCGGCACCGGCTCGTGGATTGCCGACATCGGCCTGCCGAATTTTTCGACCAGCCGCCAGGACGAGGGAAAGCACAGCGCGCCGGCGGCAAGCCGCCAGCCGTCGTTGCCGCGCCGCATGATGATGAGGTCCTCCTGCACCAGCAGCGATGCGCGGTGCAGGGCGGGCAGGGCCCCCGGACCGTCAAGTTCCGGATGCCCGGCCACCGTCAGGCCATCGCCCGTCTCGCGGTAGCGCTCCGGAAAACGCGCCGGCAGATGCTTTTCGAGCAGCGCCAGCACCTCGTCCTGCGCGTCCTCGCTGCCTGGCTCGGCGACGAAGACCTGCGCGGCATGCTCCGCGTGGATGCGCCGCTTCTCGGCCAGCTGGAAATCGAAGGCGTCGTCGATCTCGATCCAGTTGGCGAAGTCGAGCGGCCTCAGGCCGATGGTGAAAAGCTTCGAGGAGCCGTCATAGGGCGTGTGGGTCGGGTGCTGCGGCAAGTCCTGCTCCGGGGTGATCGCCTGACGCCGATAGCGCCGGCGCCTGTCCGCCGCAAGCCGCCACGGTGACGCGGCACGGATGCCAGGCGCGGACCCTTGGTGCCGGGAAAACAGGCAGCTCAGGATGCCGCCGTGTCCGTCTTCACCTTGCGCTGGTGCGGAAAGTCGCCGGCGGCGATATAGGCCTCTTCCTCCGGCGTCGAGATGCGTCCCAGCACCTTGTTGCGGTGCGGGTGCCGGCCGAAGCGCGCGATGATCTCGCGCACCTTCTGATGCTGCCCGCTGAACAGCTCGGCAAAGCCGCGGATCGGCTCGGGCAGGGCGGCGTTCACACGATCGACGATCGCGCCCATCCTGTCGACACGCTCGAGATGGTCCGGTCCCTCGCAATGCAGGATGGCGATGTGGAAGAAGGTCTGTTCCCACGGCGCCAGCTGGTCGAAATCGCCGTTCTCGATTCCCTCCAGCGCCAGCCGCGCGGCCTTGATGTCCTGCGCGTAGGCGGCCGGCGTGTCGCGCCACAGCGAGCGCGGGAACTGGTCGAGCGCGATCAGCAGGGCCAGCCGACCGTCCGGCGTGCCGGCCCAATGGTCGAGCAGGCCCTTTGCGGCGGCCTCGGTCAGCCCGGCAAAGCGCGTCTCGATCGTCTCATGCATGCCGCCCTGCATGCGCTCTTCCCAGAAGGCGGCATGCTTTTGCGGATCGTTCTGGTGGCCGTTGTCGGGAAACCACAGCTCGAGCACCTGTTCTGGCCGGTAGTTTTCCATCTGGCTGCTGTCCCCTACCGTGATCGGGCGACCGCGGTCACCCGCCGCAATTATGTGGCCGAACAATGCGGAGAGTCCATGTTCAGCCCGGCCGAGGGGCGGTCAGACCAACTTCGCCCGGATCAGGCCGCGCAGCGAATTGCCGACGAACAGGGCTTTGGCCGCGCGCAAATTGTCGGTTGTCAGCACGGCCTCGACCGCCGCGCCGGTCTCCAGCATCTCGCCGCGCAGCACGCCGGCCAGCAGACCGCAGGACAGGGCAGGGGTGCGCAGCACGCCGCCATCGCCGAAATCCACGAACAGGCTGGTGATCGTGCCTTCGCAGGCCTCCTCCCGCTCGTTCAGGAGCAGTACCTCGTCAGCCTCGGCCAGCGGAAATTCGCTGCGCGCCCTGTCATAGGCGTCGCGCCGTGTCGTCTTGTGGCGCAGCAGCGCATCGCCGGAACAGAGCTGCGTCTCGGCCAGCTTCAGTCGCCATATGGTCTCGTCCGGTTGCAGGCTGAAGCCCTGCGCCGTCGCCTGCGCCCGGCCGTCTGCCGCCATTGTCAGCCGCACGCGCCTCATCGCCTCCGCGTCGCTGACCGCGCCTGCCAGCGCCGCGCGGACCGCGGTCCTGTCGCAGGCAAAGCCAAGTTCGCGCGCCGAGTCCTGCAGCCGCGCCAGATGCCGCTCGAGCCGCAAGAATCCCTCGTCCGGCTCCCAGCGCAGCGTCTCGATCAGTTCGAGGCTGGCGGGCGTCCCGTCGCGTAGCGCGCCTTCAGCAGGCATTCGGCATATTCCTCCTCGGCGGTCGAATCGAAGACGACGCCGCCGCCAACATTGTAGACGGCCTCGCCGTCGGGAAAGAGCGTGATGGTGCGGATTGCCACGTTGAAGCGCATCCGTCCGCCGGGCTCCACCCAGCCGACGGCGCCGCAATAGGCGTTGCGCGGCGCGCTCTCCAGCTCGCGCAGGATCTGCATGGCGCGGATCTTTGGCGCGCCGGTGATCGAGCCGCAGGGAAAGAGCGCCGCAAAGATCTCGCGGATCGTCAGGCCGGGCAGCAGCCTTGCCCGCACCGTGCTCACCATCTGGTGCACGGTGGCAAAGCTCTCGATGCGGAACATCTCCGGCACGTCGAGCGTGCCGACCTCGGAAATCAGCGAGATGTCGTTGCGCAACAGGTCGACGATCATCCGGTTCTCGGCCTGGTTCTTCGGGTCGTTGAGCAGGAAGCGCTTCAGTTCCTCGTCTTCCTCGCGCGTCGCGCCGCGCGGAGCCGTGCCCTTCATCGGATGGGTCTCGATCCAGCCATCCTCGTCGGTCTCGAAGAAGAGTTCGGGCGAGCGCGACAGGATCACCGGGCCGCCGAGCTCGGCCAGCGCGCCGTATTTCACCGGCTGGCGCGCGGCCAGCGCGTCGAAGGCCGACAGCGGGTCGCCGGTCCAGTTCGCCTCGACCGGGAAGGTGAGGTTCGCCTGGTAGCAGTCGCCTTCGCGCAGGTGCCGGTGCACGCGCTCGAAGCGGCTTCTGTAGTCCTCGAAGGACCAGGTCTCGCGCACGCCGAAAATCGGCCCGTTTGTCGCCGGCACGCGGTCGGCCGGCAGGCTCGTCTCCGAGGGACCATCGAACACGCCGAGCCGGCAGAGCGGCACGCGCCGGCCTTCCGGGAGCAGTGGCCTAAGCTTCGGCTCGAGAAGATAACCGGCCTCGTAGGAAAAATAGCCGGCGAGCCACTTTCCGCCGCGCCGCGCCGCCTCCGCCCGTTCCAGCGCCGCGTCGTATTCCTCCGGCGTCTCGGCCGTGATGATCTCGACCGGCCGGTCGAACAGCAGCTCGTCACCCGAAAAATCGTCGCGGAACAGGATGTAGGGAGGCGAGAGGATCATGAAAGGCCCGCGACCGTGCTCAATTCTTGCCAGATCGCTGGACGCGAACTCGTCAGTCCAGCGCTTCCAGCTCGTCGATCAGCCCGCTGATCACCGAAAGCCCGATCTGCCAGAATTTCGGGTCCGTCGCGTCGAGCCCGAACGGCTTCAGCAGCTCCGAGTGATGCTTGGTGCCGCCGGCCTTCAGCATCTCGAAATACTTGTCCTGAAAGCCGCGCTCGGCGTTCTGGTAGACCGCGTAGAGCGAGTTCACCAGGCAGTCGCCGAAGGCGTAGGCATAGACGTAGAAGGGCGAATGGATGAAGTGCGGGATATAGGTCCAGAATGTCTCGTAGCCGTCGCGCAGCTTCACCGCAGGCCCAAGGCTTTCGGCCTGAACTTCCAGCCAGAACCGGCCGAGCTGGTCCGACGTCAGCTCGCCGTTGCGGCGCTCGGCGTGCACCTTGCGCTCGAATTCGTAAAACGCGATCTGGCGCACCACCGTGTTGATCATGTCCTCGACCTTCTGGGCCAGCATCGCCTTGCGTTCGCGCCGGTCCCTGGTCTGGTCGAGCAGCATGCGGAAGGTCAGCATCTCGCCGAACACCGAGGCCGTCTCGGCCAGCGTCAGCGGCGTCGAGGCCATCAGCGGCCCCTGCGCCCCTGCCAGCACCTGGTGCACGCCGTGGCCGAGTTCGTGGGCCAGCGTCATCACGTCGCGCGGCTTGCCCATGTAGTTGAGCAGCACGTAGGGATGCGCCGAGGGCACCGTCGGATGCGCGAAGGCGCCCGGCGTCTTGCCCGGCCGCACCGGCGCATCGATCCAGTTGCGGTCGAAGAAAGTGCGCGCGATGTCGGCCATTTCCGGCGAAAAGCGCTGGTAGGCCGACAGCACCGTATCCTTCGCTTGGTCCCATCCGATCGTCGCCTGCGGGGTTTCGGCAAGCGGCGCGTTGCGGTCCCAGTGGTTCATGACATCCATGCCGAGCCAGCGCGCCTTCATCTTATAGTAGCGGTGCGACAGGCGCGGATAGGCTTCGTGAACGGCGGCGGCGAGCGCATCCACGATGCTCTTCTCGACGCGGTTGGCGAGATGGCGTGAATCGGCAATGTCCTGGAATCCGCGCCAGCGGTCGGAGATTTCCTTGTCCTTGGCCAGCGTGTTGGTGATCAGCGTGAAGGTGCGCAGATTCTCGCCGAAGGTCGCGGCCAGCGCTTCGGAAGCCTGCTTGCGCACTTCTCCATTGGCATCCTGCAACCGGTTCAGCGTCGGCTCGAGCGACAGCTGCTCGCCGTCTATGTCGAATCGCAGGTCGGTCATCGTCTCGTCGAACAGCCGGTTCCAGGCGCCGCGCCCAGTGATCGACTTCTCGTGGAACAGTTGCTCGATGCGATCCTCGAGCTGGTAGGGGCGGTCCTTCCTGAGATCGAGAATCCACGGCCGGTAGTGGCCGAAGGCCGGGTCGGCGTCCATCGCCTTGAGAATCAGGTCGTCGTCGATCAGATTGAGCTCGAGCGCGAAGAACAGCAGATGCGCGCTGGCGTCCGTCATCTTCTCCTGGATATCGCCATAGAGCTTGGCGCGCTGCGGATCGGAAGTGTCGCCGGCATAGACCAGGCCGCCATAGGAAGCGATCTTGCCGATCAGTTCCTCCAGCGACTCGAAGTCGCGCAGCGCCTCGCCGAGCTTGCCGTCGCCGCCCTTTTCAGCCTCGGCCGCCAGCGTTCCCTTCCAGCGGCTTTCGAAAGCCGAGGCATCGCGCGCCGCGCGGTCGAGGTCGGCCTGCAGTTCCGGCGCATGAATGCCCGCATAAAGATCGGTCAGGTTCCATTCGGGCAGGTCGCCGAGCGCCGCGGCAGCGCCGCCCTGCGCACCCTCGGGCGCATCCGTCTTGTGTCCCAGCATCGTCCGCATCACGCTCGCCTTCCGGTTCGGCAACAAATCCAGTTCCGGCCTAAAGACTTCATTCACCGGCTTTCTTGAAGCCCTGTTTAGAACCCTGTGCCAGGATGATCCATACGCCAACGACGGCGCGCAACGCATGTTCCCAGTATCTCATGGCAGTTTCCATCCTCATAGTCGATGACGATCCAGTGCAGCGTCGCCTGCTCGAGGCGGCGGTCGTCCGGTTCGGCTATGCGGCGGTGACGGCGGATGGCGGCGAGGCCGCGCTGGCGGTGCTCGAGGGCCCCTCCGGCGGCGAAATCGGCGCTGTCATTCTCGACCTCGTGATGCCCGGTCTCGACGGCCTCGGCGTGCTCGAAGCCATGCACCAGCGCGGCATGGCGCTGCCCGTGGTGGTGCAGACCGCGCAGGGCGGCATCGACATCGTGGTCTCGGCGATGCGCGCCGGCGCCTTCGATTTCGTGGTCAAGCCTGCCTCGCCCGAGAGGTTGCGCGTGGCGCTCGCCAGCGCGCTCAAGGTCGAGGCGCTCGAGGTCGAACAGCGACGCAGCACGAAGCGCGCCGGCAGCGTCTCCTTCAAGGATATCGTCACCCGCAGCCCGGCCATGGAGCGGGTCATCAGGCTCGCCCAGAAGGCGGCCGCCTCGAACATCCCGATCCTCATCGAGGGCGAATCGGGCGTCGGCAAGGAACTGGTCGCGCGCGCCATCCAGGCCGCCGGCGACCGCAAGTCGAAGCCCTTCGTCACCGTCAATTGTGGCGCCATCCCCGACAATCTCGTCGAGAGCATCCTGTTCGGCCACGAGAAGGGCTCATTCACGGGCGCGACAGAAAAGCACACCGGCAAGTTCGTCGAGGCGCACTCGGGCACGCTGTTTCTCGACGAGATCGGCGACCTGCCGCTCGACGTCCAGGTCAAGCTGCTGCGCGCGGTGCAGGACGGCGAGGTCGACCCGGTCGGCGGCAAGTCGACCGTCCGCGTCGACATCCGCCTGATCTCGGCGACCCATCGCGATCTCCTGCAGCAGGTCAAGGACGGAAAATTCCGCGAGGACCTGTTCTACCGGCTGAACGTCTATCCGATCGTCGTGCCGCCGCTGCGCGACCGGCGCGCCGACATCCCGCAGCTGGTGCGTCATTTCATGGCGCGCGTGCAACTCGGCAGGGGTGCGACGCGCATAAACGCCATCTCGGAAAGCGCGCTCGCCATGCTCGGCGCCTATGACTGGCCCGGCAACATCAGGCAGCTCGAAAACGCGGTTTTCCGGGCTTGCGTGCTGTGCGAAGGCGATATCCTGACCGAGGAAGAGTTCCCGCAGATCCGCGCCCAGGTCGAAGGCGTCGTCGATCTCGACGCCGCACCGGTGGCTGCGGCAGCACCGGCGGTCGTTGCGCCACCGGCACGTGCTGCCGAGCCGGCGGCGCCGTCCTTCGGCATCCTCAGGGCGCTCGACGAACGCGGCAATGTTCGCACGCTCGCCGATATCGAGCTGGAAATGGTGCGCCTGGCCATCGACCACTACCAGGGTCAGATGAGCGAAGTGGCCCGGCGTCTGGGGATAGGGCGCTCGACGCTCTACAGGAAGCTCAAGGAATATGGTATCGATCCCGAGACGGGACGACCCGACCGCACCATGCAGTGACAGCCACGCTCAAGCCCGGTCGGCTAGGATTTGATTTAAACCTGTGGTTTACCAAGATACCGACCGTTCGTTTTGTGCCGGATTATCGCCATGGTCTTACCGCATTTCGACTTCAATAAGAAGGGATTAACCATTAGGATTGATGATCGGATGCTACTCCAAAACATCCGTGCGTCGTCCTCGGGGACACACCGTATTCTGCAAGGCCTTTGAATTGAACAGCATCGACCGACCCACAAAACGGCGGAACTCGAAGGCCTCAGTCTGGCCTGTTTGGCTGACCGGTTTGATGCTGGCGCTGGCCACCATGCTTCTGGCGGTGCCCGCGGCGAATGCGGAAACCCGCACGCTCAAGCTCTATTTCGTTCACACCAAGGAACGCGCCGAGATTACCTTCAAGCGCAACGGCCGCTACGACCAGTCCGGCCTGAAGAAGATCAACAATTTCCTGCGCGACTGGCGCCGCAACGAGCCGACCAAGATGGATCCGCGCCTGCTCGACCTGGTGTGGGAAACCTACCAGTCGGTCGGCGCCCGTGACTACATCCACGTCGTTTCCGCCTACCGCTCGCCGGCCACGAACTCGATGCTGCGCAAGCGCTCCAAGGGCGTTGCCCAGAAGAGCCAGCACACGCTCGGCAAGGCGATGGACTTCTACATCCCCGGCGTGCCGCTGAAGAAGCTGCGCGATACCGGCCTCAGGATGCAGACCGGCGGCGTCGGCTACTATCCGCGCTCCGGCTCGCCCTTCGTGCATCTCGACGTCGGCAGCGTGCGCCACTGGCCGCGCATGAGCCGCCAGGAACTGGTCAGCGTGTTCCCGAACGGCAAGACGCTGCATGTGCCTTCCGACGGCAAGCCGCTGCCCGGCTACGAGACGGCGGTCGCCTCCTACGAATCGCGCAAGAAGAGCGGCACCACCGCCCTGGCGCTCGCCAGCGCCGGCCCGAGCGTCAAGACGCGTACGGGCGGCCTGCTTTCGGCACTGTTCGGCGGCGGCGCCGACGAGGAAGAAGACAATAGCTCGGGCGAGGAAGAGGTCGCGGTGGCGAGCCTCTCGCAGCGTTCGACCACGGCCACGGCAGCCAGCTCCGGCGGCGGTATCGCCATCGTCCCGCCCGAACTCGCCAACCCGGCCGACATCAGCGGCTCGATTGAACGCGAGGAAACGCCCGGCACCATCATCGCCGCGCTGCCGGCCAGAAGCATTCCGCTGCCCGGCTTCGCGCCGCGGCCGCAGGTCGACGTCGGACCGGCCGACATTCCGTTCGGCATGGCCCAGGCGCCGCTTGAAGCCGCAAACGTGCGCTTCGGCGCGGCCGAGACACCGCTTGAAGGCGATCCCGGCGAGGAAGAGGGCGATCTTGCCGAGGGCAACATTCCGTTCCCGACCTTCCGCCCCGATCTCGGCCAGGACGACCAGTCTGCGCTCGTGGCGCTTGCCGCGCCGCTGCCCGAGGCTCGGCCCTCGAGCGACGAGCTGCTGCTTGCCAGCCTCGAGGATTCCGGCGGGGCTGCGGCCAAGAGCACCAGGCTTGCCGTGCTGTCGCCGCCGGCATCGCCCAAGACTGCCTATTCGCGCCTCGGCGATGGTCCGCTGCCGGCCCCCTCGGGTGCTGTCCGCACCACCGAGAAGTCGGCGCGCGCCCGCGTTGCCGATACCAGGCCTTCGCCTAAGCCGCTGGTCGTCGCCGCCCAGCCCGAGGCCGCCCGGTGGGCACTCGACGACGGCGAAAGCCAGCTCGCCTATGGCGGGGCAAGCTCGCCGACGGCGCGCCTGATCCTCGCCGCCGTGCCCGAGCAGGTCTATGCCGCCGGTTTCCAGCGCAATGCGGTGGTTGCCGACGCCGGCCGCTTCACCGGCAAGGCCGTCAGCTTCATGCCGGTCGCCCGCTTCCAGACCAACTGACGGGCCGGCCGCACGCGGCCCGCCTTATCCGACAACCGCTAGGCACCCGCAGCGCCGGGCCAGGTTCATTGCTGGCCTGGTCATGAACTTCAGGGATCGTGTCTTGGGACGCTAGGCCTGGGGCTTCAGCAGTTCGGCCATCACCGGCACAAGTGTTTCGCCGTCATAGGGCTTGCGCACCAGCGGCACGGAGCGGAACTCTTCCGGGAGCATCACCGTGTCGCCATAGCCGGAGGCGAAGACGAAGGGGATGTTGCGCCGCACCAGTTCGCGCGCCACCGGGATCGACGTCTCGTGTCCCAGGTTGACGTCAAGCACTGCAATGTCGGGCGAAGCGCCGGCAAGCTTGGCCAGCGCCTGAGCCGACGAACTGGCGACGATGACGCGGCCGGCGCCGTAGTCGGCGAGCGTCTCTTCCGCGTCCATGGCGATCAGCATCTGGTCCTCGACCAGCAGCACGAGCGGATCGGCCAACTGCGTCGCCTGTCCATCGGACGGTTTTGCCGCGGGGTCCGCCTGGCCGAAGGCGCGCTCGTCGATGATGACATGCTTGGCCGGCAGCACCATGCGCGCGCGTGCGCCCTCGACCGGGAACTCCACGCTGCTGCTGCCCGCCAGGTCGTAGGGTATCGAGCGGTCGATCAGCGTGCTGCCGAGGCCGCGCCGCGACGGCGCCCTGACCGGCGGCCCGCCGCTTTCGATCCAGTCGATGCTGCAGTCGCCGGCCGTGTCGAGCCGCCATTCGATGACCAGCCGTCCGGCATCGGCCGACAGCGCGCCGTACTTGGCGGCATTGGTCGCCAGCTCGTGCAGCACCAGCGCCATGACGGAAAAGGCGCGGCTGTCGAGGCGCACGGCCGGGCCGTCGATGGTAATGCTGCGCTGTCCGCCGCGATAGGGCATCACCTCGGCGCCGATCAGCTCGGCCAGCATGCCGCCGCCATCGCCGCGCACCACCTGGTCATGCGCCAGGGCAAGCGCCTGGATGCGTCCCTTGAGCGCCGTCACGTAGTCGGTGAGGCTGCGGCCTTCCTTGACCGGGTGCCCGACCAGCGACTTGATCACGGCGAGGATGTTCTTGACGCGGTGGTTCAGCTCGTCGTTCAGCACGCGCTGGCGCATGTCCGCCTTGGCGCGCTCGTCGGAGAGAAGCTCGTTGTGGCGCAGCACGATCTCGACGATCGCCCCGCGCGCGGCCTCGGCCGTCTCGAGGTCGGCCTCGTCCCACGGCTGCGCCTGGCGGTGCACGATTTCCTTCCAGATGGCAAAACTCGTGCGCGGCGTCAGCCGGTCGCCGAGCGGCCCGGTCGAGTAGGACTTCTCGGGATTGCCCGCCCAGTCCAGCGTCTGCACCATCTCGCGCCTGAAGAAGAGCAGGAAGTCGCGCGAGGTCTGCGACAGCGGGATGGCCAGCACGCCCGACACCTGGTCGGCATAGGCCTCGGCGCCCGGGTGCTCCTTCGCCAGTGCGTGGGTGGACCAGATCTGGCCCGCCGCGCGCGCGCCCACGACCTGCATCAGGGCCGGCATCTCCACCGGCGGCGGCACGAAGCCCTGGCCGTTCCAGCTGCCGTCGACCCACACGCCCACCCCGTCGCAGGGCATCAGCCCGGCGAACTCCGACAGGCTTTCGGTCAGCAGCTCCTGCACGTTTGCGTGGTGCGAGGTCAGCCGCATGAAACGCTCGAGCGCCCGGCGCGCCTCGAAGGCGGTGTCCAGCTTGCGCTTCTGCTTCAGGCCGTTCAGCTGCAGCGAGAAGAACTCGCCGAACATCTCGGCGGCAACGCGTTCGGCCATCGGCAGCGTGCGCAGCTGGTAGTGGTGGCAGGCGATCAGGCCCCACAGCTTGCCGTCGACAATCACCGAGATCGACATCGAGGCGGCGACGCCCATGTTGCGCAGGTATTCGAGATGCACCGGCGAAACGCTGCGCAGATGCGCGAAGGACAGGTCGAGCGGTTCGCCAGCCTTGTCGAGCACCGGCCGGATCGGCACGCGCTGGGCGGAGGCGTCGCCGATGATGCGGATGGTGTTCTGCAGGTAGAGTTCACGCGCCTGCCTGGGGATGTCGCTCGCCGGGAAATACTGGCCGAGGAAGCTTTCGAGGTCCTCGCGCCGGGACTCCGACACCACCTTGCCGGCGCCGTCCGCCTCGAAGCGGTAGATCATCACCCGGTCATAGCCGAGCAGGCCGCGCAGTAGCCGCGCCGACTGGGCGATCAGCCTGTCGACGCTGTCGATGCCGCGGACCCGGCTAATCAGGTTGCGCGCGAGCTGCAGCGGCCGGCCCTGCATGCCGGCCGGCTCGAACTCGATGATCGCGGTGCCCTTGTGGCGGTGCGCTGCGACGTTGAAGATGCCGCCGCCAGGCAGTTTCAGGTCGAACAGCAGGGCAGGGCGCGTCGCATCGGCCGCGGTGGTGAGCGCATTGCGCAGGTCGTGCGCGACACTGTCGCCGACCAGATCAGACAGCTGCCGGTTCTCGATCTCGCCATCGATGCCGAGCATGGCCGCCGCATTCTCCGAATGGCGCAGCACAGCGACAGCGTTGCCGTCGCAGGCCAGAAGCGCGCCATGCGCCTGGATCGAACCCGGAATGTGGATCGGCTCGCGGTCGCAATTGGTCAGGTCGGTTAGCGGCTCACTCATCGGCAAGGGCCCTGAAGGAGTCTTCGGCAAGGCCGAAGGCTGCGACGGCGGCAGCGCCTGCCGCCTCGATATCGAACGGCTGCAGAGCTTCCAGCCGCTCGGTGAAGGCGCGCCAGTTGTCGAGCGTCGCCGACTGCTCGGCAAGGTGGCGAGCGCCATGACTGGCGCCAAGACCGAGTTCGCGCGCGCGCCCGTAGAGCAGCCTGGCGCCCAGCGCCGAGCCTTCGATCACATAGGCGCAGCCGAAAAACGCCTCCGTCGTGCCGATCCGCATCGTCATGTCGGGGGCAACCATGTCAGACATTCCAAGGTCTGCCAAATCGGCCCGCAGTGCCGCGGAAATGCTTGTCGGGCGCCATCCTCCGGCGCGCTCGGCGAAGCCGCTGTCCCGGAGGCTGGGTTCGATGGCGAGGCGAAATCCGGCGATGCCGGCGAGGTAGCGCCGGTATTCGGCCATGCTGTGCAGCGGCCCGACCATGGCGTCGAGCGCGGCGTGCGCGGCGGAAGTGCTGTCTCTCAGGAGGAAGCGCCGTGTCTTTGTCTGTTCTCGCAAGCCTTGAGGCCCCGTATTCTTCCGATTCGACCACGGCACACGGCCAAGAGCCTTTCGGTTATAGACCCCAAACCGCCGAGTCCAGACCAGGTTCCCCGCTGATGTCCAGATTGCAAAGGCTGCTGGCCCTTATTCGGGCAGGCCGGCCAGGCGCAGTCCCTCGGCGAAGACGGCAACATCCTGTTCGCGGTGGATCGGCAGCCAGTCGCGGAGGGTCGAAGTCCTGAGCAACGGGTCGAGGACGCGCAGCTGCGCAACGGCGGGGAGAGCGCGCTCCATCCGGCCTGCCAGGGCATGGCCGGCGGCGATCACACCGGTCGACAACAGGAAGCTCGGCAGGTCGCGGTAGGATTTCTCGGCCCATTCGGTCGCCTCGTCATAACGTCCGGCGAAGAGATGCGCCGCCGCCATGCCGCCCTGCATGCGGTAGAGCTCCGGATCGAGCGGGCTCAGCCGCATGGCGCGCTCGAAATGCCTTATCGCGCTGTCCGGTTCGCCGACCCAGGTTCTGAGGAAGCCGCCGAGGAACCAGGCCGCCGCCAGGTTCGGATTGAGCACCAGCGCCCTGTCGAGCCAGGCGATCCCCGAATGCAGGTCGCGGGCGAGGTGGCCGAGCACATGGCCCGCCCGCGTCATCGCCACCGCGTCGTCGCGGCCGAGGTCGAGCGCCAGCCGCGCCAGCCTGATGCCTTCGGCGATCTCGCTGTCCGGATCGGCCAGCCAGCCGTTCACCTTCAGCCAGAACAGGCACCACGCTCCCATGGCATGGGCGGAGGCGAAGTTCGGGTCCAGTTCGGTCGCCTTGCAGAACAACGCCATCGCCTCGGTCGTCGATGCGCGGTCGCCGCGGTGCTGGTTGGCGATGCCGCGCAGATAGTAGTCGTAGGCGTGCATGCTTTCCGTCGGGGTCCGCTTGGCGCGCTCGATCTCGGCGCGTTCGAGTTGCGGCGCGATGGCGCCGGAGACGCTCTCGGCGATCTGGTCCTGCAGCGCGAAGATGTCGTCGAGCGCCTCCTCGAAGCGCTCGGCCCAGAGCTGCCTGCCGGTCGCCGCGTCGATCAGCTGCCCGGTGATGCGCACCCGGTTGGCCGCCTTCCTCACGCTGCCTTCGAGCACGTAGCGGACGCCGAGTTCGCGGCCCGCTTGGCGCACGTCGACCGAGCGTCCCTTGTAGGCGAAGCTCGAGTTGCGCGCGATGACGAAGAGCCAGCGATTGCGCGAGAAGGCGGTGATGATGTCCTCGACCACGCCGTCGACGAAATAATCCTCGGCCGGGTCGCCGCTGAGATTGAGGAAGGGCAGCACACAGATCGACGGCCGGTCGTCGGGCGGCAACGGGTCGCCGCGCGGCTCGGCGGCCACGGCCGAACCGGGCTCCAGCATGGCGGCGTCCGGATCGGGTCCGACGACGTTGCCGACGAAGCGGAAACCCTTGCGGGCGATGGTGCGGATCAGGCGCTGCTCGCGGCCGGTGTCGCCGATTGCCCGGCGCGCCGCGTTGATGTGGCTGGTCAGCGTCGATTCCGAGACGATGCGGCCCTGCCAGACCGTGTCGAGCAGCGCATCCTTGCTGACCACGTGCTCGCGGTTCTGCAGCAGGTGCACGAGAAGGTCGAAGACCTGCGGCCCGACCTGCACCGGCTCGGCGCCGCGCACAAGTTCGCGCCGGTCATTGTCCAGCAGGCAGTCTTCGAACTGGAAACGCACCCCTGGTGCTCCCGTGGCTGCTGCGCTTCGGAAAGTCCTGAACAGCGCAGCTTGTCTCGCGCCAGGCTAACACGGCGCTGCGTGTGATTTATCGCGATAGCACGGCCGCTTCAAGCAATCGGCAAGACGCCATGTCGCTTGGACGGATTTTCAGGCAAGGCTGCGCCGAAATCCAAGATCGCCACAAGGTCTTTGCGCCGCCGGGCTGCCACTCTCTCCACACCGATCGCGACACCGCGGTTGCAGCCAGATGGAGAGAGAAATGAAGTTCGTCGTCATCGGAGGCACTGGCCTCATCGGATCGAATGTCGTCAACCTGCTGCGCGAGGCCGGCCATTCGGTGCTCGCCGCCTCGCCCAATTCGGGCGTCAACACCATCACCCGCGAGGGCCTCGCCCAGGCGCTCGTCGGCGCCAACGTCGTCGTTGACGTCGCCAACTCGCCCGACTTCTCGGACAAGGCGGTGATGGAGTTCTTCGAGACCTCGGGCCGCAACCTGCTCGCCGCCGAAAAGGTGGCCGGGGTGCGGCATCATCTTGCCCTGTCGGTCGTCGGTGCCGACCGGCTGCCCGACAGCGGCTACCTGCGCGCCAAGGTGGCGCAGGAAAACCTCATCAAGGCGTCGGGCGTCCCCTACACGATCCTGCGTTCGACGCAGTTCTTCGAATTCGCCGACGGCATCGTCAAGACGGCAGCCGACGGCGACGTCATCCGCCTCTCGCCCGCCCTGCTGCAGCCGATTGCTGCCAACGACGTCGCGGCGGTGCTTGCCGAACTGGCGCTCGGCAAGCCGCTCAACGGCACCGTCGAGGTTGCCGGGCCCAAGCCGATCCCGCTCGACAAGTTCGCCGGCACCTTCCTCGCCGCCCGCAAGGACCCGCGCAAGGTGACCGCCGACACGCACGCCCGCTACTTCGGCGCCGAGCTCGACGACCGCTCGCTGACGCCGGGCGACAATCCGCGCCTCGGCGCCACCCGCTTCGAGGACTGGCTGAAGCAGGCTCCGGCCCCGCACTGAGTTCCCGGAAGCCTTCCAAGCCATGGCATCGGCTCGCCCCCCCCTCGCAGCCCTTGCCGGATCGCCGGCCGTCCCCTCCGGCCGGCGATCTTCCCTTCCCGAACGCTACTGGAGCCAGGATCATGATCAGGACCATATTCCGCGCGGCCGCACTCGCTGCCCTTCTCGCCACCGGCGCATCGGCGAACGACTATTTCGGCGACAAGGTGACGCTGGTTTACGACCACCCGCTGCCCAACGTGCCGGGCAAGAGCCTGCGCGGCGTGCTCGTCGAGTACGAGCCCGGCGGCACCTCGTCCGGCCACACCCACCCGAACTCGGCCTTCATCTGGGCCACCGTGCTGGAAGGCGCGATCCGCAGCCAGGTCAATGGCGGGCCGGTCACCACCTACAGCGCCGGCGAGAGCTTCTCGGAATATCCGGGCGACCGCCACGGCGTCAGCGAGAACGCCAGCAAGACCGAGCCCGCGCGCCTGCTCGCCGTGTTCGTCGTCGATACCGGCGAGACCGAACTGACG
The DNA here is from genome assembly GCF_054130485.1 of Mesorhizobium sp. 10J20-29. NCBI lineage: Bacteria > Pseudomonadati > Pseudomonadota > Alphaproteobacteria > Hyphomicrobiales > Phyllobacteriaceae > Mesorhizobium > Mesorhizobium sp. 10J20-29. The sequence goes on along the minus strand of NZ_CP199156.1, from coordinate 286,954 downwards.
ACACCCTTCGACGAGTGAACCGCCGTCCGCCCGGCGCCGTCCCGGCTGCCCGCTGGCGACGGATCCGGCGGGGCCAATCGTACAAGGACCGAGACCATGTTTGTCGAAAACCTCTACCCCGTCACCTCGTCGCGCCTGGCCGTCGTCGGCTCCGACGCCACGCTGCAGACGGCGGCGGCGCTGCTGTCGCGCTCCGACGTCGGGCTGCTGGTCGTCTGCAGCCACCGGGGCTGCGCCGAGGGCGTGCTCAGCAAGTCGGACCTGGTGCGGCTCTTTGCCGGTTCTGCCTCGGCGGACTCGCCGGTCTCGCATGCCATGAGCCGCGAGATCGTCACCTGCCGGCCGCAGGACGAGATCCACGCCGCCTGGCAGGTGATGACGGCGCGCGACCTGCAGAACCTGCCCGTCGTCGATGCCGAGAACGGCCCGATCGGCATCCTCAATATCCGCGACGCGATGAATGCGCTGTTCGCGCAGGAGGAGATGCAGGAACGCATGCTCGCCAACTACGTCAACGGCTGCGGCTACCGCTAGCGCAGCCACTGCTCGCGATCCTCACCCCCACCCAGGAGCGATGCCATGAAACTCTACTATACGCCGCTCGCCTGCAGCCTCGCCGACCACATTGCGCTCAACGAGGCCGGTGCCGCCTTCGAGCGCGAGAGCGTCGACCTCGTCACCAAGAAGACGGCGTCAGGCGGAGACTTTCGCGCCGTGACCCCGAAGGGCTACGTGCCCGCCCTGGTGCTCGATGACGGCGAGGTCATTACCGAGAACATTGCCATCCTCGACTGGCTGGCCGGTGAGTTTCCTGTGCTTGGCCAGCCTGGCCGTCTCGGCCGCACCCGGGTGCTTGAGGCGCTGACCTTCATCTCGACCGAAATCCACCGCGCCTTCAAGCCGATGTGGCACGCCGGCAGCGAGACGCAGAAGGCGCGCGCGCGCGCAACGATTTCCGGCCTGTTCGAGGAGGTGTCCGGCTGGCCGCAGGGCGACTACCTGTTCGGCGACCGGCCGGGCGTCGCCGACTTCTACCTGTTCGTCATGCTGCTGTGGGCGCGCCGCTTCGGCATCGAACTGCCGGCGTCGCTTGCCGCATTGCGCCGCCGCATGGCCGCCCGTCCGACCGTGCAGGCCGCCATGCGCCACGAGGGCCTGCTTTCACTGATCGAGAATGACATCGGCATCAGCGTTTCCGAGGAGAAGCATTATGCCCAGTTTGGTTGATAGCGTCGTCATCGTCACCGGCGGGAGTTCGGGTATCGGCCGCGCCGCCGCGCTCGACCTCGCCGGCAGGGGAGCGAAGGTGCTGGTCACCGGCCGCCGTCCGGCGCCGCTCGAGGAAGTCGCCGCACTCAGCCCCAACATAGCGGGCTTCGTTGCCGACACGGCAAAGCCCGAGGACGCTCGTCGCACCGTCGAACACACCATTGATCTCTGGGGCCGGCTCGACTGCCTCGTCAACAATGCCGGCGCGGGCGCGCTCATGTCGCTGGAGGAGGCGACAGCCGATAGGATCGACAGCATCTTCGCCGTCAATGTCGTCGGCCCGAGCCTGCTTGCAGCCGCCGCCCTGCCGCATCTGGCGGCATCGCGCGGCGCGATCGTCAACGTGTCGAGCACCTTCGGCCACAAGCCGGCGGCGGGCCTGTCGCACTACGCCGCAAGCAAGGCCGCGCTAGAACACCTGACCCGTTGCTGGGCGCTCGAATTTGCGCCGCGCGGCGTGCGCGTCAATGCAGTGGCCGCTGGACCGACCGAGTCGGGCGCGCTGACCGGCATGATGGGCCTGTCGCCCGAAGAAGCCGCGGCGATCGAGAGGGCCGAGCGCGAGCAGATCCCGCTCGGCCGGCGCGGAAAGCCGGACGACGTCGCCCGCTGGATCGTCGCGCTTGCCGACCCGGCCACCGAATGGGTCACCGGCCAGGTGATCGCCATAGACGGCGGCCTTGCGCTGACCTGACCCGCTTCCTTCAACCCCAGATGGGAACTCTGCCATGGACATGACCGCCACCCACATGATCGCCGGCGTCTCGGTACCCGACACGCCGCTTGTCGCCCGCGCGCTGGAGTACGCACGCGCGACAAGCGAGCCCTATCTCTACAACCACGTCGTCCGCTCCTGGCTGTTCGCGGTGCGGCTCGGCCAGATTCGCGCCATCGACTGCGACGCGGAGGTGCTTGCCGTCGGCACGCTGCTGCACGACGTCACGCTCAACGAGCGTTTTGCCGGACCGCGCCGCTTCGAGGTCGAAGGCGCCGACCTAGCGCGCAAATTCGCGCGTGAAAATGGGGTCGGGGAGCGCCGGGCGCAACTGATCTGGGACAGCGTCGCCCTCAACTCCACCCCTTCTATCGGCCTCTACAAGGAGGCCGAGGTGGCGCTCTGCACCGCCGGCATCTGCCTCGATGTCATCGGCTTGAGCTACAGCGACATCCCGCCGGCCGAGATCGCGGCCATCGTCGAGGCCTTCCCGCGCCTCGGCATGAAGAAGAAGATGACGCGCTGTTTCTGCCACATCGCCGAAACGGTGCCCGGCACCACCTACGACAATTTCGTGCGCGATTTCGGCGATCGATTCGTGCCGGGCTATCACGTCCCGTCCTCGGTCGAATTCGTCGCGGACGCGCCCTTCGACGGCTAGCCCCAGTCCCGTACGGCCAGCCTCAGCGGCCGGCCGGTCGATAGGTGGCGGGCGATTTGTGGTAGGCCGTCTCGCAGCGCTCGGAGCAGAACCACGGGCCCTCGTCGGGCGCGCGGCGGTAGGGCGCATAGGGCGCGTGCATCTTGCAGACCGGGTCGATCCAGGACGGGTCGGCCGCCGGCGCCAGCTCGATCGCGAAGAGCGGCATCTCGCCGGCCACCGAGCGCAGCGCCGTCATGCCGAGGTCGCGCACCAGAATGCCCCGTGACGACGCCGCGTCGGCAACCGGCTGGGTGGCGATCAGCTGGCCGGGCGCGGCGATGGCCGCAATGCGCGCCGCGACGTTGACCGTGGAGCCGAACAGGTCGCTGCCCCTGCGCACGACCGGGCCGTGGTTGACGCCGGCGCGGACCAGCGGCAGCCGTGCTTCGCTGCGACAGGCCGGCAGCAGTTTCCCCAGGGCCTCGATGGCCGTTTCCGGGGCAGGGAAGGCCAGCATCGCCTCGTCGCCGATCCACTTGATCGGTGGTTCGTAGTCGCTCAGCGCGTCGCGTACCATTGCCTCGAAGATGTCGAGCACGGCGAGGGCCGAGGCGTCGCCATAGACGTCGGCAATCGCGCTGAAACCGGCAATGTCGACGAAGGCGACCGTAGCCGGCGGACTGGAAGCGATTTCGGGTGGGCGCGTGGCCATGGGCATGCGCGATTGATACTCCAATGCAGGAGCGTCCGGTAGCGGGCGTTTTGGCCCCGGGGCGCCGTCCTGCGCGCAGCGACGATGCCCCTGTATGTGCGCCTCGGCTGTGCTATGGCTGGTCACTCCACAGTACCGGTCCCGATGATCAATATCTTCGTCCACGAGAACAACCAGCGCACGATCCGCCGGCTGGCCAAAGCCGGCGGCGCCTTCGCCAATCTGCGGCCGGTCATCTACCAGGACGTGTTTCGCACGCTGTCCGTGCCCGTCGGCACAGCGATCTTCACCGATCTCGAGTTCCTGAGCCCGCTCGAACGCGAGGTCGCGGCCAGTATGGCTCTGACCATCGGTCAGGCCGTGCCCGGCACGCGGGTGCTCAACCATCCGGCGCATGCCTGCGAGCGCTACGAGCTGTTGCGGCGCATGCAGCTCAAGGGCGCCTCGCCGGTCACGGTGCTGCGCGTCGACAGCGGGGACATGCCCGAAAAATACCCCGTCTTCATCCGCTCCGAAGACGGCTGCGCGGGCCCGGAGACCGGCCTCATCGAAAATGCCGAGCGCTATGTCGAGGCGGTCGCCGCGCTGAAGCGCAGCGGCAAGCCGGCCAAGGGCCGCATCGCGCTCTCCTACGAGGCGGTGCCCCAGCCCGACGGCTATTTCCGCAAATACGGCGTCTTCCGCGTTGGCGACCACGTCATCCCGCAGCACATCCTCTACAATCGCGACTGGGTGGTGAAATCCAACGAACTCGGCCGCCAGCCGGAGCTCGTCGCCGAGGAACTCGCCTACATGCGCGAAAACCCGCACAGGGAGCTCGTCATGGACGCCTTCGACACGGGCGAGCTGCAGTTCGGACGTGCCGACTTCGGCTTCATGGACGGCCGCTTCGTGCTCTACGAGATCAACACCAACCCGACCTTCCCGCGCTTCCGCGGTGGCTCGCCCGAGCGCGCGGAGCGGCGCGACCTGATCCGCGAGCTGCTTCGCCAGGCCTTCGCCTCCATCGACGATGGCGTGGCGGCCAGGCGGCCGGTCCGCTTCATGCCGCTGCAGCCCTACCGGCGCTTCCTGGAGACGCGTTCCTGGGGATTGCTGCGACGCTGGATCTGGCTCACGAGAGCCTTTCTCTTGCGCCGCCGCCATGATCGGGGTGATGCCAAGTTGCTGCCGCAGGTCGACAGTTCCTCGGAGCAACCATGATGCCAGTGTCGCCACGCTCGGCGGCCGCCGACACGCCCTCCCTGCTCGATCCGCAGACCTATGGCGAGGACCTGCAGGGCAATCTCGACCGGGCGCTGGCGCTGGCGCCCGTGCATTGCCCGGGCTGCGCCGACTATCACATTCGAGTCGCGGCGCACCGCGCCGCCGGCGCGCAACTCGGCATCGATGCCGACCGGCCGCAGCTTGTCGTCGCTATTGCCGAAACCGCCGGCCGGCTCCTGTCGGCACGCACCGGCAAGCTCGACATCGTCATCGCCGGGTCGGCCGACACCGGCATCCTGTCGACCGTCGCCCATGCCATTGCGACGCTCGGCCCGGATGCGCTTTCGCGCTGCCGATTCACCGTGCTCGACCTCTGCCCGACGCCGCTCATGCTGTGCGAGGATTTCGCCCGCGCGCACGGGCTCGACTTCAGTTGGGCGACTTGCGACCTGACCGACCCGGCGCGCGACTTTCGGGCCGACATCGTGGTGCTGCACAGCGTCTTCCGCTTCATCGACCGCGCCCGCCAGCCGGCCGTGCTGGAGCGGCTCGCCGCGTGGATCAGGCCGGGCGGCGCGATGATCTTCTCCAACCGGATCAAGACCAGGAGTGGCGAGGAGACGGCAGCCGATCTGGCCAAGCGGCGGTCCGCCAACGAGCGCTTCGCAGCGCTGGCGGCGGAGGGCCCGCTGACGGATGCCGATCGAACCGCAGTGTTGGCCCGGCTGGATCGAGCACTCGATGCCGACGAAAGCCGCAGCGGCGAGTTCCGCAACGTCGGCGAACTGCGGCAGCTTCTCGAAGGCTCCAGTCTTGCCCTGCGTGGCATCGACGAGGTCGCCAACGAGATCGGTGGCAACGGCCAGCCGACCTACTCGCGCCGTCGTGTGCTCGCCGTGCTGGAGAAGAGCTGAAGCGCTCCGCGCCTCGCCCTACAGGAAGCCGTCGAGATAGCCGAAGCTGAGCGGCCTGCCCAGCAGCCCGCCGACCAGCAGGGCCTGCAGCAGCGCCACGAGAAGCAGCACCGCGGGAAGCCAGACCCAGCGGCTGGCAAATGTCTTGCGCGCGAGCAGCAGGAACCCCAGCGAGGCCGGGATTAGCCCGGCGACCGGTACCGCGGCAAGGTAGAGGAAGAGTGCGGCGCCGACCGTCGGCGAGATGGCCGGAGAAGCCGCCGGCGCCTCCCGCCAGACCCGCCATGCCGCGAAGCACGCGGCGCCCGTCATGACGGCCGCGGCCATCACCGGCGCGATCCATGCGGTGGCCTTGTAGCCGCCGGCGACCGCCATCGCGGCGAGGCCGAGCAGGGCCATAAAGGCGAGCATCGCCAGCGCCACCGGCCGCGAGCGCTTGGCCGGCGTTGCCGAAGCGCCTTCCTTGGGCCGGCGCAGGCGCCACAGCACCAGCAGCAAGGCGCCGCCAAGCAGCAGCACGCCGGGCCTCAGCATGGCTGCCGGGCCGAAGATCTGCAGCGTCTTGGCGAGCGAGGTCTCGACCAACGGCCCCATGACGAAACCGAGCAGGAAGGGCGCGCGGGGCAGGCCGGCCAGATAAAGCGCGACGCCGAGCGCGCCGCCCGCCGCGAATTGCGGCAGCGCCAGCGGGCTCGACGAGGAGCCCAGCGCGGCCGTCACCACGGCGACGAGCGCGAAGGCGGCGATCGAGGCCGGCCTGAGCGTGGTCCAGCGGATCAGGAAGGGAACGACCAGCAGGAAGAGCGGGATGGTCAGCAGGTTGGCGAGGATGACCGTCCAGCCGAACGCCAGGGCCGTCGGCAGCCCGGTGGTCAGAAGCTGCGGCCCGACATCGACGCCCAGCATGGCGAAGCCGCCGAGCAGGATCGCCATCGCCGAGCTGCCCGGAATGCCGAAGAACACCGTCGGGATCAGCGCGCCGCCTTCCTTAGCATTGTTGGCGGCTTCCGGCGCCACCACTCCGGCGATCGCGCCCTCGCCGAAGGGCGTGCCGGTCGTGCCGCGCGCGGCGGCGTCGGCATATGCAATCCACACCGCCACGCTCGAGCCCGCGCCCGGCATCATGCCGATGACGATGCCGATCACGGTGCTGCGCAGCATCACCATGCGGTGTCGGAACGCCTCGGCCATGCCCGCAAGCATGCGCGGCAGCTCGGCCGATCCCGGCGTCAGCCCGGTCCGCGGCGCTGAGACCACCAGCGACAGCATCTCGGGAATGACGAACAGGCCGCCGATTATCGATATGGTCTCCAGCCCGTCCCACAGTTCCAGCTGCCCGAAGGTGAAGCGCTGCTCGGCCGTCAGCGCATCGAGCCCGACGGTGGAGGCGAGTACGCCGAGGGCGGCGACCGCCAGGCCGGCGCTCGGCTGGCGGTCGGACAGCGCCGAGACGAGCGCCAGGCCGAGCAGTGAGAGCACGAGGAATTCCGGCGCGCCGATGCTGGATATGACCGGCCGCACCACCGGCACGGCGGCGATGAAGACGACGGCGCCGAGCACGCCGCCGACGGCCGAGGCCGACAGGCTGGCGCCGAGCGCCTCGGCGCCCTTGCCCTTGCGCTGCAGTTGGAAGCCGTCCACCGCCGTCGCGGCTTCGGAGGCGGAGGTCGGCAGGCCGTAGGCGATCGGCATGATCGAGCCCGAGGTATGCACCACCGCGTGCAGGGCGACGAGGAAGATCGCGCCGCCGAACTGGCCGAATACAAGCGCCAGAGGCAGGGCGAGCAGCAGGCCGATGCGGCCGCCGATGCCGGGCACCACGCCGGCCAGGAAACCGGCGGCGACGCCGAGCAGCAGGGCCGCCAGCAGCGTCGGGTCAAGCAGGAACTGCAAGGATTGCAGCATGTCGGGGGCGACCTCGTCGGTTGCCGCGTTGGAATGGGCGGGCCGGACAGGCTTCTAGCAGGAAGTCTCGCCCGCCGCATGGCGTCGGCCGCAGGAAAGCGCCGCCGCCAGTGCGGCGCGCAACTCGTCCTTGCGGCCGAGGAGGGATTTCACACGGCGCTGCACCTCGGCGCCCCCGAGCGGGTCGATGGCGAGATCCTGCGCCTTTGCTTCGGCGAGAAAGTCCGGGCTTGCGACCACGATGTCGAAGGCCCGGCGCAGCGCGGCCAGGTCGTCCTCGCCGATCGCCGGGGGTGCTGCGATCCAGCGGCCGAGCGTGTTGGACAGGTCGATCAGCTCGACCAGCGTGGCGCTGCCTTCCGGCGCGATGTCTCTGAGCAGCGGCGCGTCGGCCGGCACCGAGGGGTTGGGAACATCGTTCAGCCGCAGCAGCACCACGGCTTCGCCCCGCTCCAGCATCTTCTTCTGGCTCGGGAAGGAGCCGAGGATGACCTGCGCCTCGCCGCTCAGCATGGCCAGCGCGCGCTGCCCGCCGTCGTAGCCCGGCACCGGCTTGATCGGCAGGCCGAGCATGGCGTTGAGCATGAAGCTTTCCGCGGCGCTGCGCGAAACGATGGTGCTCGCCGGGAAGATCGCCGGCTCGCTGCGTTCCTTCATCTGCTTGATCGTCTCGATGCCGCTCTGCCTGCTGGCGATCAGGATGCGCTCGTCGACCGCCATCTTGCCGATCCAGTTGAACGCGGCGAGGCTGACCGGAACGGCGGCCTCGGATTCGATCTCGGCATAGAGCATGGCCGTCTCGAACAGGCCGACCGTCAGTTCGTCGGGACCGGCCTCGGCGATGCGCTTGGCGGCCAGCCGGCCGTCGGCCTCCGGCACGACCTCGACAACCACGCTCGTCCCCGGCAAGGCCAGAGCGAGATGTTTGGCGAAGAGCCGCGCATAGGCCTCGTAGCCGCCCGATCCCTCGTTGCCGATCAGGAAGGAAATCTTGCGGCCGGCGAGTTCTGCCCGGGCGATCGAGGGTGCGGCAAGCGCACCGGCCGCGACGCACAGGAAGCCGCGCCGCGACAGTTCCGGGTCATGCTTGGCTTGGTGGGTCAACTCGTTGCTCCCGGGATAAGGCAAGTCACGTCTCCGGATGACACGATACGCATCGCTGCGCGGCGGTCGATGGCCGGCGGGGGCTTTTGCACAGGCAGGATGCAGCGTGACCGGATGGGTCAGGCTGGTTTGAGTCGCCTGCAGTTTTGCCAAAATAAAATTGTTTTGTTCAAAACTAACCCAGAAATCAGATATATAAATCAGTCTTATTTATATCGATTAGTCTTGTACTTTAGGACAATATTGCCGTCAAATCCGAGGAACGGGGTTCGAGTAACAAATCGTTAACCCAGAATCGTCTGGATTAGCTCAGTTGAAATGGAGCTTTTCAGATGATGCGTGGCCTTCGTTCTGTCGCTTTGCTGCCTCTTGTTTCCTGCGGCGTCGTAGTTTCTTCCCCCAGCGTTCCCACGGCGAATGCGCAAGAATCCGTTGTTAGCGCCTGTTCCGGGGTCAGTCTTCCCCGCTCCGTCGTTACCGACATCATGACGCCGGTCATCGAGGGCGTGGTCGTGCCGGTCGAAGGCGTCGTCAATCCGCTGCTCTCGGCGGTCGACCTGCTATCGGTGCTGCCGCTTCCGGCACCGCTCAGCATCGATGCCTCGGGACTCCTGGCCGGCGCGGCGTCGGGCGACCCGATCACGCTCTCGGTGCTCGACGTGAACGGCGTGGTCGCCGGCCCGGGCGACGATTGCGTCGCGACATCGGATTCCATCGCGCTCGACGAGGAAAAGGGCGTCTCCGTCGGCGGCAACCGGATCACCGGGCTCGGCGCCAACGGCCAGGAGGCCGATGCCGGCGAGATCGACTCCATCGCCATCGGCAACGGCGCGACCACATCGGCGGGTGCCGCCGGTGCCATCGCCATGGGGCAGGGCTCGTCGGTGCTCGGCGCGGCGACCGGTTCGCTGGCGCTCGGGCAGGGCGCCAGTGCCGCGCACGCCAACAGCATCGCGCTCGGCGCCAATTCGACGACAACCGGCTCGTTTGGCGATCCGGCCTACAACCCTGGCACCGATCCGATCGCCGGCGCCATTGCGGCCGGCGAAGTCTCGATCGGCAACGGCACGGAATTTCGCCGCATCACCAACCTCGCCGCCGGCTCGGCAGACACGGACGCCGCCAATATCGGTCAGCTGAAGGCGGTCGACGACAGGATCACCGATCTCGGCGACTGGGTGCTGCGCTACGACACGGTGGCCAAGGATGTCGCAACCCTGGAGGGCGCGTCGGGTACGCGGATCAGCAACCTATCCGCCGGCACGGTCTCGTCGATCTCCAGCGACGCCGTCAACGGATCGCAGCTCTACGGCGTGTCGCAGAGCATCGCCAATCATCTCGGCGGCACCGCGACGGTCGAGATCGACGGCACCGTGACCGGCCCAACCTACCTCATCGAGGGGGCGAACTACACGACGATCTACGAGGCCTTCGAGGCCGTCGATACGGGGCTCGGCGACGTCAACGTGCGCATCGACAACATCGACACCACCATCAACGAGGTCAGCGACCGTGCGGTGCGCTACGACGGCGCCGAAGGCGCTCCCAAGGATGTCATCACGCTGGAGGGAGCTTCCGGCAGCCTGATTACCAATCTGCGCCCCGGCCTCATCGACGCCACCTCGACCGACGCGGTCAATGGCTCGCAGTTGCACGACACCAATGTCGAACTGGCGGCGCTCCGGGATCACGCGGTGCTCTACGATCTCGACGGCGATGGCAACAAGACCAATGTGGTCACGCTGCTGGGCGGCGACCCCTCCACCCCCATCATCGTCAAGAATGTCGATGCCGGCGTCGACCAGACCGACGCGGTCAACGTCGCCCAGCTCGAAGAGGGCATGAACACTACGTTGAATACGGCGAATACTTACGCAGACACGCTCGCCTTCAACGTCAACAGCGAGGTCATCAATACAGCTGTCGACATCTCCAACTCCTACACCGACTACCGGGTCGGCCAGATGGAACAGCAGATCGGCGACGTGCGCAGCGAGGCGCGCCAGGCGGCCGCCATCGGGCTTGCGGCCTCCTCGATCCGCTACGACAGCACGCCCGGCAAGCTCAGCATCGGCATGGGTGCCGGCTACTGGCGCGGCGAGGGCGCGGCCGCCTTCGGTGCCGGCTACATGAGCGAAACCGGCAGGGTGCGCGCCAACGTCGCAACCACCGTTGCCGACGGCAACTGGGGCGGCGGCGCCGGCGTCAGCGTGACCCTGAACTGAGGGACCGGTGATGCCCGTCCTTCGCTCCGGGGTCGCTGCGGCCGCGCTCATGCTGGCCCAGCCGGCGTCTGCCGAACACGAGAACTACACGGTCAAGGACGCCGAGGTCGCGGTCCCTGCCAATGCCGCGCCCGGCGACATCAGGCGCGTCATCCAGTCCTTCCCGAACTGGACGCTGATCTGCGACGAGAACCTCAAGGCGCGCTCGCGGGTCTGCAACGTCACGCAGACCTTCGTGGACAGGCAAGGCGGCCCGGTCTTCAGCTGGACGCTGGCGGCGAGCGAGGACGGCAAGCCTCTGCTCATCTTCCGCGCGCCGCCGTCGGTGGGCCTGTCGGGTGTCATCAAGCTGCGCCATGCCGGCGCCAAGCGCACGGTCAGGGTCCGGGTCAGGGCCTGCGACGAGACCACCTGCGTGGCGATAACGCGGCTCGGCGCGGGGCTGCGCGAGCAGATCGCCCGCGGCAGCGTGGTGCGGCTGTCCTACGAAGCCGACCACAAAGCGTCCTTCGAGGCGCCGTTGGCCGGATTGAAGGACGCGGTCGCCGCCATCGACTGACGGCCGTCGCGGGCGATCAGCGCTTGGCTGCGTAATAGGCGACGCGGCGCTCGAGATAGGCGAGGAACTCCGAAATCGTGAAGGCGAGCCCGAAGAGCACGATCAGCACGGCCCAGAAATGGCCCATGAGGAAGTTGCTCGAATAGAGTTCGAACAGCGCGCCGAAGCCGACGATCGAGATCAGCAGCTGGCCGATGATGACGCCTTTGACGGCGCGGATGATGCCGATCCTGACGCCGCCGAGAATTTCGGGCAGGGCTGCCCAGAAATAGATCTTGAAGAAGGCCTCGAGCGGCGAGGCGCCGAAACTGCGCGCCATGTCGATCAGCGAGCGGTTGATCTGCATCACGCCGACGCGCGCATTGAGGATGATGATCCAGATCGCAAACAGCGTCGTGGTGATGATGATCGACGTCATGCCGAAGCCGAACAGCACCATCAGCACCGGCACCAGCGCGGTCAGCGGTGCCGACAGGAAGATGTTGACCCAGGGCAGCAGCAGCTCGTCGAGTAGCCTGCTCTTGCCCATCATGATGCCGACGGGAATGCCGATCAGGATCGCCACCGCGACGCCGCCCAGGAAGGCGTAGGCCGTCTCGTAGAGCGCCTTCAGGAAGGCCGGGGTCGGCAGGATCCTGACCAGCGTCACCACCACTTCCGAGAGCGGCGGCACGAAGAAGGTCAGGTGCATCTGGCCGATGATCTCCCACAGCAACGCCCAGATCAGCAGCGAGGACATTGCGGGAAGCCTGTATCCGAATGCGGTCATGTCCCGGCCCTACTCGGCATAGGTGCGCAGCGAGGACCAGATCTGGTCGACGATGTCGAGATATTCGGGGTCGCGGCGGATGTTCTCGACGTCCTTCTCGCGAAAGCCCGAGGGGCGGATCACCTCCGAGACGCGGCTTGGCCGCGGCAGCAGGATGGCGATCTGGTCGGAGACATAGACCGCTTCCTCGATCGAGTGGGTGACGAAGATGAAGGTCTTGTTCTCGTTGCGCACCAGCGCCAGAAGATCCTCCTGGAACTTTCTCCGGTTCTGCTCGTCGACCGCCGAAAACGGCTCGTCGAGCAGCAGCACCTTGGAATCCACGGACAGGGCGCGGGCCAGGCCGACGCGCTGGCGCATGCCGCCCGACAGTTCGTGCGGATAGCTCTTCTCGAAGCCGGAAAGCCCGACATTGCCGATGTATTTCTCGGCGATTGCCTCGCGTTCCGATTTCGGCACGCCGCGCAGTTCGAGGCCGAAGGAGACGTTGCGGATGACATTCGCCCAGGGCAGCAGGGCGAAATCCTGGAACACGAAGGCGCGGTCGGGGCCGGGCCCGCTGACCGTCTTGCCGTTGACCTCGATCTCGCCGGCGCTTGGCTCGAGCAGGCCGCCGATGATCTTCAGCAGCGTGGTCTTGCCGCAGCCGGAGGGTCCGAGCAGCGAGGTAAGCTCGCCGCGCGGAAACTCCAGCGACAGGTTCTTCAGGGCTTCGACCGCGCCGTAGTTCTTCGACACATTGCGCACCGAGACGGCGCTGTCGAGAGGGGCTGCGCCGGACGATGCGGCGGCGGGTTTAGTCTGAGGCATAACCACGGTTGTTCCCTTCGAACAGGACATTCTCGAGTCGTTCCAGCAGGTTCAGGAACAGCACGGCGAGCAGGATGATGGAGAAGATGGCGGCATACATGCTCGGATAGTCGGCCACCGAGCGGCTGTAGCTGATGATGTCGCCGACGCCGGTCGGGGTGATCTTGAGCTCGGCCAGGATGGCGCCGATGAAGCCGGCCGAGATGCCGAGCCTGAGCCCCGAGAAGATCACCGGCGAAGCGGCCGGAATGACGATCTTGTAGATGATGGCGCGCTCGCCGGCGAGGAAGGAGCGGCCCATCTCCTTGAGAGAGACCGGCGTGTTGCGCACAGCGCCCGCCGTGTTGAGCACGATCACCGGCATGGCCATGATGCAGACGACGAAGACCTTCGAGGTCAGGCCGATGCCATAGGCCATCACCAGCAGCGGGATCAGCGCGGCGAGCGGTGCTGCCTGCATGACGATGAAGATGGGCGAGAACAGCCACTCGAAGCGCGCGCTGAGGCCGATCCAAAGGCCGAGGCCGATGCCGAGCACGGCGGAGATGGCGACGCCCAGCACAAGCGGCTTCAGCGTTTCGGCATAGGCCTTGAACATGGTGCCGTCGAGCGTCAGCCGGACGAGCGCCTCCATCGATTCCAGGAATGTCGGGAAGGCGTAGGACACCGGTATGCGGCCGGCGATCTCCCAGGCGCCGAACACGATGGCGGCGGAGAGCAGCTTGAGCAGCAGGGGTCTGTGTTGCATGTACGGGTCCGGTACTGGGGTAAGCATGGCGGCCGCCTGTCGCTGCGCGACGGGCGGCCGCCAATCGGGTTACTTCGCGGCCGCGTCGAGCGGCGCGAGGTACCAGAAGTCCTCGATGTTGAGGGTCGCCGGGTCACCCTCCAGCTGGCCGGCCGCGGTGTACCATTCCATGTCGGCCTTGGCCGCCTTGCGGCCGCCGCCATTCGCATCGTAGAGGCCGCCCTCGACCGCGTCCTTGTAGAAGCCGTCGAGCTCGGCCAGGATTTCCGCCGGCAGCTGGCCGATCGGGCCGTTCGGGTCGGTCTCGCGGCTGATGATGGTCGGGTCCTTGGTCATGTCCTGCCAGACGCTGGCCAGCGCCTTGACCAGGATGTTGACCTGGTCCTCGTTCTCCTTGATCCAGTCGAGATTGGCGAACAGTGCCTCGTCGCTGGCGTCGACGTCGAACATCGGCAGCACGTTGAACTTGTCGGAGGCCTCGGCCATGATCTTGTTCTTGTTGGACAGGTCGAGAATGGTCGCCTCGGCCTGGCCGGCCATCATCGCCACCACGCGGTTGGCCGAACCCGGCACGTAGGAACGGTCGCCGAGCTTGATGCCGGTGCGCTCCTCGATGACGTTGGCGATGGAGTCCGTGCCGCCGCCGCGCGAATGCAGCATGATCGGCTGGCCGTCGAGGTCCTCCAGCTTCTCGTACTTCTTCGTCGTCACCGGGAAGAACTTCAGCTTGGACAGCTGGAAGATGATCCGAAGCGGCGCCTTGGAGCGCTGCATGGCGGCGTAGGGCGTGCCGAAGCCGATGTTCATCTGGCCGCTCAGCACCGCCTGGATCGCCAGTTCCTCGTCGGCAAAGGCGGTCCATTCATAGTCGAGGCCGTTCTTCTTGGCGCGGTCGAGCGCCACGAAAAAAGCGGCCATCTCGTCGGACGGCGTTTCGGCGAGCGCGATCTTCAGCGTCTCGGCCCAGGCCGTCGACAGGGTCAGGCCGACGGCCAGCGGAATGACGGCCGCGAGGCCGGTGATCTTCTTGACTAGGTTTTTCATGTTTCTCCTCCCTGAGAACACTGTTGAAAACGTCTGTCCTTTGGAGACGCGGCTTGTCGTTCGTCCGCCTCCATTTGCGTGCTGTGCGCCTCAAACCTCCCCGAAAAGACGTGCAGCGACCGAGCGCAGGTGACTGCGCATGGCCTCGTAGGCGAGGTCGGGATCGCGCTTCTCGATTGCGGCGCTGATCGCCTCGTGCTCGCGAAAACTCGAATGGTCGGCGGTCGGCTTCTCCGACTGGCGCACGACGCTGCCCCAGGCGACGGCGCGGCGCACCACGTTCAACTGGTCGAACAGCGACAGCAGCAGCAGATTGTCGCTGGCCTCGGCGATGGCGCGGTGAAAGACGTCGTCCTGCGTCTCGTAATCCTGCCAGTTCGACGCCGAATGGGCGCGCTCCATGGCGACGTTCATGTGGGTCAGGCCGGCGCCGGAGGCGTTAATCGCGGCTTCCTTGGCGATGGCCGGCTCGATGGCGAGGCGCGCCCGCATCATGCGAAAGGGCGTGAGCTGGCGGCCGAGCTCCACCAGCGCGCCGCCCGAGCTGCGGCCATTGGCGGCGGAGGCCACGAAGGTGCCCTTGCCGACATGGCGCCAGATGGCGCCTTCGCGCTCGAGTGCGTCGAGAGCCTTGCGCAGCGTGCTGCGCGTCATGCCGAGCTCATCGGTCAGCTCGCGCTCGGGCGGCAGCCTGCCGCCGGCCTTGTAGCCGCCCTCCGCAATGAAGGAGCGCAGCCGCGAGACCGGGTCGTTGATGTCGATTGCCTTCAGCTCTGCAAGCACGACTTGCTCCGATTGGTTGACCAATTTTTACAGATACCTGCCGGAAAACCCGATATTACCTGAAAATTCGATGCCTTTGTCCGACATTTTTTGTATTGGCTGCGATTGATCTTAGCACGGCACTGGCCTATGACAAGGCCTCAATTATGGCTCCTGCATGAGGTTTCGATGTCCAGCTACGTGATCCAGACGCCACCCGTCGTGTCCATTCCAGTGGCTGGCGGCGGCCAGTTTCCGGTTCGCCGCGTCTACTGCATCGGCCGCAACTACGCCGCCCATGCGATCGAGATGGGCCACGATCCGAACCGGGAATCGCCCTTCTTCTTCCAGAAGAATCCCGACAATCTCGATCCTTCGGGAGAGTTTCCCTACCCGGCGCATTCCTCCGACGTGCATCACGAGGTCGAGCTGGTGGTGGCGCTGAAGTCGGGCGGCACCAACATTCCCGTCGAGAACGCGCTCGACCATGTCTGGGGCTATGCCGTGTCGCTCGACATGACGCGCCGCGACCTGCAGGGCGAGGCCAAGAAGCTCGGCCGCCCGTGGGAGATCGGCAAGGCCTTCGAGCGTTCCGGCCCCGTCGGCGCGCTCAGGCCCGCCTCCGAGGTCGGCCACCCCGACCACGGCCGCATCGAGCTCAAGGTCAATGGCGAGGTGAAGCAGGAGGGCGACATGAACCAGATGATCTGGAAGGTGCCCGAGATGATCTCCTACCTGTCGGAATATTTCGAGCTGGCGCCGGGCGACATCATCATGTCGGGCACGCCGTCGGGCGTCGGCCCGGTGTCGAAGGGCGACACGATGGAAGCCAGCATCGAGGGGCTCGGCAGCCTGACCGTCAAGGTCGTCTGAGCGCTCCAAACCCTTTTCGGGCGGTCTCGGCCACAACCGGCCGGGCCGCCCGTAACCTTTTGCTAACCTTCGTTACGAAGAATCCCCGCCGTACAGGATTCCGTTAACCGCCTTCGCTGACCTCGCGGCTTATTCTGGAGCATCATCACTCAAGCACGTGTGTGCAAAGATGTTCAGTCGCTTTTGGAATGACCGTCGCGGAAATTTCCTCATGCTGACCGGCGTTGCTATGGTCCCGATCATGGGGGCGCTCGCGATTGCAGTCGACTACAGTGAACTCTCTCGCGAAAAACAGGCCGTCCTCGCAGCCCTCGATACAGCCGGCGTCGCCACCGCGCGTCGCTTCGTTGAAGGCGCGACCGACGAGCAGCTGAAGGTCTACGCGAAGGAATTCTTCCAGACCAATCTCAGCCATATCGATCCGCTGAACACCACGCTCGAGGTCGAGATCCCGAGCGCCACCACCGGTGGCGGAACGCTGAAGCTCACCGCAACGCTGGTCTATCATCCGATCTTCCTACCAACATCGGCGATGATGATCGGCCGCAGTTCGCATGCGACCAACGTGGACGTGCGGGTGACCTCGGAAGTGCGGCTGAAGAACACGCTCGAAGTGGCCATGGTGCTCGATAATTCGGGCTCGATGGACTATATCGGCACCGGTTCGGGCAAGAAGCGCATCGTGCTTCTAAAGGAAGCCGCCAAGCAGCTGGTCGACACGATCGCCGGGCAGGCGGCCCAGGTGAAGCAGGTCAACAAGCCGGTGCAGTTCTCGCTGGTGCCCTTCGCCGCCTCGGTCAATATCGGACCCGACAAGGCCAGCAAGTCGTGGATGGACCAGGACGGCATCTCGCCGATCCACCACGAGAATTTCAACTGGGCGGCCTTCACCGCGAGCAACAAGCTGGTCACCAAGATCGGCGGCGTGTTCTACAAGAAGGGCAGCGCCTGGGGCAGCGAAGAGAACCAGAAGGTGACCCGCTTCCAGCTCTATAACGACCTGAAGCGGACCGTCACCCAGACCTGGAATGCCCAGCAGACCTGCACCGCCACCTACAGCAACGGGTCCTGCAAGACCTGGGCCGGCGGCTATGATTACACCTACGCCTCCTATGCCAGCTGGGGCGGCTGCGTCGAGGCGCGGCCGAGCCCCTACAATGCCAACGACGCGACGCCGTCCAAGGGCACGCCGGCAACGCTCTTCGTCCCGATGTTCGCGCCCGACGAGACCGACCTCAAGGACAGCAGCAACCGGTCTGCCGAGTCGAACTGGTGGTCCGATCTGACGACCAGCACCAACAACACGACGCGCCAGACCTACACGCCGAAATACTATACGCCGGCGCCGCTTGGCACGGCTGCTGCCACCGGCAGCAACGGCCCCAATGCCAGCTGCACCACCAAGCCGATCACGCCGCTGACCGACATCGGCACGGCGGCGGGCGTCGCCGCCATCAAGGCCGCGATCGACGACATGGCGGCCGGCGGCGCGACCAACGCGCCGGAGGGGCTGGCATGGGGCTGGCGCACCGTGTCGGGTGGCGAACCGTTCACCGAGGGCCGGCCGGACACCGAGAAGGGCAACGACAAGGCGGTGATCCTGCTCACCGACGGCGCCAACACCTATTACACGCCGTCATCGCTCGGCTATAACGACCTCGCGGCCAACAAGTCGATCTATTCGGCCTATGGTTATGCCGGCCGCACGCCGACCGGCTACTCCGCGCCGCGAATCTTCCAGAGCGTGCCGGCCTCGATCAGCAAGACCGACTATTCGAACGCCAACTACACCAAGGCGCTCAACGCCCAGTTCGACACGGTGTGCTCCAACGCCAAGGCCAGCAATGTGCTGCTCCTGACCGTGGCGCTCGACCTCGATTCCAATAACTCCACCGAAAAGGCGCAGATCGACGCGCTCGAAAGCTGCGCCTCGGAATCGCGCTTCCGCAAGGGCGCCGACGGCAAGCCGGCGAAGCTCTTCTGGAACGCCAAGGGCGGCAATCTCGCCGACACGTTCAAGGAAATCGCCAACGAGTTGTCGAACCTGCGCATCATCGGCTAGTCGCACCCGGCCCGGCTTGGGCCGGGCCTAGCGGCGCTTCGGCTTTCTCGCGGCCTCGGCGTCGAGGTTCTGCGCCACGGCCTGCCCGACCAGGGCCTTGAAGGCCGCCGCGTCGATCTCGGCGTCCTCGAATATGTCCAGCGCCCGGCGCGTGCCGCCGTCCAGGCTGGCGTTGAAGACGCCATTCCGGTCGTCGAGTGCCGCCCCCTTGGCAAAGGTCAGCTTCACCTTGTCCTTGTAGGTCTCGCCGGTGCAGATGATGCCGGCATGCTCCCAGACCGGCACGCCGAGCATGCCGTTGGAGGGCTTGCGCCACTTCACCGTCTCTTCGACCGCCGGGTCTGCCTCCCTGATCAGCCTGCGCATGCGTGCAAGCGCCTCGCCGCGCCAGTCGCCGAGGGCGGCGAGGCGCGCATCGATCAGTTCGGAGGGGGGTTGGTCGGGCATCGCACGGTCCTCCTTTTCACCTGACATGAATGCCCGACTTTAGAGCTTCGCGTCACCGGTCAAAGGGGGAATTTTCCGGGGCGTCCGGGAGCCATCCTGGACTGACCGCCGGGGCGGAGCGCATCCGCTCAGGACCGCTCGGAGCGCGGCTCGTTCCAGCCCGACCGATGGGCCAGCGTGTCGATCTCGCCATTGGCCGCGTAGCGCACCTCGCGCAGCAGGCGGATCGCCGGCTTCATCAGGAACAGCACGGAGCCGGCAATGAAGAGATAGGTGCCGAAAGCCTTCGTCTCCTCCGACAGGAAGAGCAGGCTGCCGGCGAGGAAGCAGATTGCCGCGCCGACATCGACGACCGTGTACCAGAGTTCGTAGGCGGCATAGATGCGCTTGCGGCGCTCGGTCTGTCCGGGGTCGTGGTAGTTCAGCAAGCGCGACAGCATGGTATGTCCCTTGCGGGTCCGGCCGGGTCGAGACCCGGCGCCCGGTTTGGCGTTGGTTTCCTGGCGGGGCAACTCAAAGCCCTGCCAGGAGTTCCATGCGTTTTCAGCCTGTGGGGGCAGGGCCTGCAAGGCCTGCCGGCCTCAAGAGAAATAGAGGCCGCCATTGATGTCGATGCAGGCGCCGGTGATGAAGGCCGCCTGGTCGGAGGCGAGGTAGACGGCAAGATTGGCGACGTCCTCGGACGTGCCTTCGCGCTTCAGCGGCGTGATGCCGGCAACGTGCTTTCTCACCTCCGGCTTGGTGAAGATGTTGTGGAAGTCGGTGTCGATCATACCGGGGCAGAGCGCGTTGACGCGAATCTTCGGGCCAAGTTCCTTGGCCATGCCGCGCGTCATGGTCAGCACCGCGCCCTTGGAGGCGCCATAGGCGACAGCGCCGCCGCCGCCGCCATCGCGTCCGGCCTGCGACGACATGTTGACGATCGCCCCGCCTTCGGGAATGTGCGGCAGGGCCGCCTTGATCAGCAGGAAGGCAGACGTCGTGTTGAGGTCCATTACCGCCTGCCAATGCTCGAGCGTCATCTCGGAGATTGTCTTGCGCGCGATGATGCCGCCGGTGATCGGCATGACGATGTCGATCTTGCCGTATTCCGCGACAGCGCGGTCGACGAAGGCCTGGACATCAGCCGGCTTGGTCATGTCGCCCTGCATGGCGAAGGCCTGTCCGCCCGCCGCGACGATTTCCTTCACGGCGCTGTCGGCGCCCTCGCTGCTGCTGTGATAGTTGATCGCCACCTGCGCGCCGGCCTCCGCCAGCCGCATCACGCAGGCCCGGCCGATATCGCGTCCGCCGCCCGTGACAATCGCGGTCTTTCCCTTGAGGTTCATTCTCTCACTCCGGTTTGAATTGTCGTTCTGGCGCGCTCAGCGCGCGTCGTTGGTGCCCTCGAAAACGCGCTTGCGGGCGTTCTCGACATGGCTGCGCATCGCAATGCGCGCCGCCGCCGGATCCTTGTCCCGGATCGCGTCGAAGATGGCGTAGTGCTCGCGCTGAACCAGTTCCAGCCGATCGCGCGGCTTGGTCAGCGACAGGTTCCTGGTCATGTTCATGCCGGTCAGGATGTTGGACTTCATCGAGGTCCGCGCGACGGTGAAGTAGCGGTTGTCGGAGGCCTCGCAGACGGCGACATGGAAATCCTCGTCGGCGTCGACGCCCAGTTCGCCGGCCTCGATGCAGCGGTCGAGTTCCTGAAGCGTCACCTTCAGGCGCGCCAGGTCCTGCTCGGTCCGGCGCAGCGCCGCCAGGTAGGCTGCCTCGCCCTCGATCGCGGCCCTGAACTCGAAGGTGCGCTGGATGTCGGCGACGGAGCCGAGCGGCGCAAACTCGAGTGCCGCCTTTTCCGGTCGCCGCAGCACGTAGGAGCCCGAACCCTGGCGCGAGACGATCACCTCGTCGGCGCGCAATTGCTTGAGTGCCTGCCGAAGCACGGGGCGCGAGACTTCCAGCACGCTGCACAGCTCGTGCTCGGACGGCATCTTGTCGCCGACCGCTATCCGGCCCTCGGCGATCATCGCCAGGATCCGCTCGTAGACCCAGTCGGGCAGCGTGCCGTCGCGAAGCAGGCGGCCAGGCCGGCTTGTTGCTGTTGCGGGGTCACCGGCTACCTGCCTCTTGCCTGTCGCCATGCCTTGAATTCATCCATTGTTGCGGCCCCGGTAGGCGGATAGAGACCGTAGCTCGAAGCGCCCGCCTTCACCCTCTCCATGACATAGTCCTCGAAGACCGTCATCTCGGCCGCTTCGTTCGCCACTTCGGCGGTGATCTGCGCCGGGATGCAGACGACCCCCTCATTGTCGCCGACCAGCGTGTCGCCCGGGAACACCGAGACGCCGCCGCACGCCACGGGATCGTTGACCGCGACGGCGTGGTGCTTGGTCAGGTTGGTCGGGGCGCTCGGCCTCTGGTGATAGGCCGGCATTCCCAGTTCCGCAATCTCCGGCGAATCCCTGAAGCCGCCATCGGTAACGATGCCGGCGCAGCCGCGCGCCTCGAGCCGGGCGGCGAGGATGCAGCCGGCCGATGCCGCGGTCGCGTCGCCGCGCGAATCGATGACGAAGACGGCGCCGGGGGGACATTCCTCGACGCCCTTGCGCTGCGGGTTGTCACGGTCGGCGAAGGAAGCCAGCACGTCGAGATCCTCGCGCGCCGGTATGTAGCGCAGCGTATAGGCGAAGCCGACCATGTTGGGGCCGGGGCCAAGTCGGCCCAGCCCCTGCAGGAAGACGTTCCTGAAGCCGCGCTTGAACATCACCGTTGTCAGCGTCGCCGTGCTGACGCCCATCAGGGTCTCGCGAGTCTCGTCCGTCAGCCCTGTCACTGGGTTTCCTTTCAGTTTGATCTGTTGCGCCTGCATGCTCAGAACAGCCCCGGCAGCCACATCGAGAAGCCCGGCACGTAGGTCACCAGCAGCAGGGCCGCGAGGATGGCCAGGTAGAAGGGCCAGATCGTGCGCACCGCGTCCTCGATCTTCACCTTGCCGACCGCGCAGCCGACGAACAGGCAGGTGCCCACCGGCGGCGTGCACAGGCCGAGCCCGAGGTTGATCAGCAGCATGATGCCGAAATGCTCGGGCGCCATGCCGAGGCTCTTGGCGATCGGCAGGAAGATCGGCGTGCAGATCAGGATCAGCGCCGCCATGTCCATGATCATGCCGAGCAGAAGCAGGATCAGGTTGATCATCAGGAGGATGACGTACTTGTTGTCCGAGATCGAGATCAGCAGGTCGCTGAGTTTCGCCGGCACCTGGTAGAGCGCCAGCAGGTAGGCGAAGGAACTCGCGAAGGCGATCAGGATCATCACCATGGCCGTCGTGCGCACCGACGAGGTCACCGCGATGATGAAGCCGCGCCAGCTCAGGCTGCGGTAGTAGAAGGTGGTCAGCAGCAGCGCGTAGATCGCGCCGAAAGCGCCCGACTCCGTGACGGTGAAGACGCCCGACAGCGTGCCGCCGACGATGATTACCGCGGTGACCAGCCCGGGCAGGGCGTCGAGCGCTGTGCGCCCGAGGGCGGCGCGGCCGGGAAAGGGCTCGGCCGGGTATTTGTGCTTCACCGCCAGCACGTAGGCCGCGATGGCGAGGCAGAGGCACATCAGGACGCCCGGTACCACGCCGGCCAGGAACAGTTTCGAGATCGAGATGCCGCCGCCGGCGGCAACCGCGAAGATGATCATGTTGTGGCTCGGCGGAATGACGATGCCGGCGATCGACGACGTCACCGTCACGTTGACAGCGTAGTCGGGCCGGTAGCCGCGCTCCTTCATGACCGGGATGAGCAGCGAGCCGAGTGCGGAGATGTCGGCGATGGCCGAGCCCGAAATCCCGCCGAAAAGCATGCTGGAGAAGATGTTGACCATCGCCAGGCCACCCTTGAAGTGGCCGACCAGCGCCGAGGCGAAGCGTACCAGGCGCGCGGCGATGCCGCCATGCAGCATGATCTCGCCGGCGAAGACGAAGAATGGGATGGCGAGCAGGGAGAACACCGTGACGCCGGCCATGGCGCGCTGGAAGGTCATCAGCGTGGGGAAGCCTTCGAACAGGAAGGCGGAGGCCGCAGCGATGCCCATGGCAAACGCGACGGGCATGCCGACCACGACGCCGACGGCAAAGACGCCGAGCAGGATTGCGAGACCCATGATCAGCGCTCCTCGCCGGCCACGGCCGACACGTATCGGGGGAAGGTGACGATGCGCAGGATGGCGCGGGTACCGGCAAACAGCACGATCAGGCCGCCGCAGCAGACCTCCGACAGCGTGCGTATGCCCTCGGGGACGTTGAGCATCGGCAGCAGCGTGTCCCAGCCGAAGCGCATCAGATCGATGCCGGCGAGAAACATGACGGCGCCGAAGCCTGCCAGCGCCAGTTCGACGGCGATCATCACCGCCTGGCGGCCCGGCTCGGGCAGCGCGTCGCGAAACATGGTGACGCCGAGGTGGTTGTCTTCGTAGATGCCGGCGGCGGCGCCGAGGAAGGCGATGTAGCCCATCAGCACCAGGGCGAGCTGTTCGACCCAGGTCGGCGTGACATTCAGCACGTAGCGGCCGAAGACCAGCCAGCCGAAGCTGACGATCAGCACCACGAGGGCGCAGGAAGCGAGGAAGATGCAGGCGGCGCTGACACGGGCGAGAACGCCCTCGACGCGCGCGACGGTCGATGCATGGACGGGCATCTACGGATCTTTCTGTGCGGGGAGGGGTGCCCGGCGGCCGCGCGAAAGGCGGGCCGCCGGGCAGGCCGTCAGTCGGCGTTGCGGATCAGGTTGACGAGATCCGTCAGGCCGGGATTGGCGGCCAGGAACTTCTCGTAGACCGGGTCCATCGCGGCCTGGAACGGTGCCTTGTCCTCGACCTTGTTGACTTGGACGCCGCCGGCGATGACCTTCTCCATGCTGGCCTTCTCACGCTCGGCCCACAGCTTGCGCTGCAGTTCGGCGCTGGTGCGGCCGGCTTCCTTGACGATCGCCTGCTGCTCCGGCGTCAGCTTGTCCCAAGCGACCTTCGAGACGCACAGGCACTCCGGAATGATCAGGTGCTCGGTCAGCGAGTAGAACTGCGCCACCTCGTAGTGGTTGGTCGACTCGTAGGAAGGCGGGTTGTTCTCGGCGCCGTCGACCACGTTGGTCTTCAGCGACTGGAACACTTCCGCAAACGCCATCGGCGTGGCATTGCCGCCCATCGATTCGATCATGCCGACGAAGAGGTCGTTGTTCATCACGCGGACCTTCATGCCCTTGACGTCTTCGGGCGTGTTGATCGGCCTGATCGAGTTGTAGAAGGAACGGGCGCCGGCATCGTACCAGCCGACCGGAACGAGGCCCTTGGCCTCCATGCCCTTGCCGATGGCTTCGCCGGCGGCGCCGTCCATCAGCTTGTACATCTCAGGAATGCTCTTGAAGATGAAGGGCAGCGAAACGACGTTGGTCTCGGGGATCGACTGGCCCATGGGCCCGAGGCTGAACTCGCCGAAATCGATGGCGCCGAGACGGGTCTGCTCGATCGCGTCGGGCTGATCGCCGAGCACGCCATTGTGGTAGATCTTGCCCGAAATCTCGCCGTTGGTCTTCTCGGTGATCTCCTTCATGAAGGATTCCATGGCGATGGACACCGGGTAGTCGTCGACGTGGATGTTCCAGCCGCGCCATTCGGCGGCAAGAGCGGGGGCGGCAGCGGTGCCCAGGCCGACGGCCAGGACAAGTGCCTTGATGGAAATGGATCTGGTCACAAACATGTTCTCCTCCTAGTTGTTCATATTTGTAAGGAGGCTTTCTAGCTTGTTTCCAAATATTTACAAGTTGGAATCTGCGCTGCGCCGCATCTTTCGCACGAGCGGGCAGTTGCGCAGGGCGCGCCACCCTGCGATCGCAGCGCCGGGAACCCCGCATTGCCGCGGCTTTCGGGTGCCGCAGGGGCATGCGGGGCGAGTCGATCTTTCTATGCGGGGGCGGCGTTTTGTCGTATGGCTTTGGGCGAGGGATAACGAAACGCAAGATCGAAGTCGCGTGACATGAACAGATTGGCGTTCGTAGACCAGTGGCGTGCATCCAACCTGCCCGCCGAATCCGTCCTCGATCTCGCATCGGTGGCCATCTACGCGACCGATGCCGAAGGCGCGATCACCTATTTCAACGAACCCGCCGTGGCGCTCTGGGGCGACCGGCCGGTGCTCGGCGAAGCCCGCTGGTGCGGCTCCTGGAAGATGTTCACGCCCGACGGCACGCCGGTACCGCATGACGCCTGCCCGATGGCCGTCTGCGTGCTGGAGAACCGCCCGCTGGCCGACATCGAGATCGTCGTCGAGCGCCGCGACGGCCAGCGCCGCCAGGTGGTCGTCAATCCCCGCCCGCTGGTCGCGGCCGACGGGGAGTTGCGCGGCGCCGTCAACACCGTCATCGACGTCACCGAGCGGCGCGAGGCCGAGCGCGCGCGCAGCCAGAGCGAAGTGCTCGCGCGCCATCTGCTCGAGAGCAGCCAGGACTGCATCAAGCTGATCGGCCTCGACGGACGGCTGCGCTCGATCAACGCCTGCGGCTGCACCAGCCTTGAGATCGACGATCCAGACCGGGCCGTCGGCCTGTCCTATTTCGACTTCTGGAAGGGTGCCGACCGCGAGGCGGCGCTCGCTGCCGCGGCTTCGGCGCGCGCCACCGGCTCGGGGCGCTTCTCCGCCTCCTACGAGAGCAGCTCGGGCCGCGTCACCGTCTGGGACGAGGTGCTGACCCTGCTGCCCGACGCCGCCGGCAAGCCGGAGGGTTTTCTCGTCGTGTCGCGCGACCTGACAGACCACGACCGCGCCGCGCAGGAGATGGCGGCCCGCCTCGCACAGCAGAAGGCGCTTTCCACCATCGGCGCTATCGCGCTTTCGGAAGGCGATTTCGACACCGCGATGCAGCAGATCGTCGAGCTGCTTTCGGAAGCCACCGGCTGCCCGATGGCCAAGGTGCTGCAGTTCGCCGACAATGCCGACCATCTCGATCTCAAGGCCGGCGTCGGCTGGCATGACGGCATCGTCGGCAAGGCGAGCGTAGGCATCGAGCGCGCGTCGCAGGCCGGCTACACGCTGCAGGCCGGCGAACCGATCGTCGTCGCGGACCTGCGCACGGAGACGCGCTTCGACGGCCCGCAGCTGCTCATCGACCACGGCGTCATCAGCGGCATGAGCGTCACCATCGCCGGCTCCTCGGTGCGCCCCTTCGGCGTTCTGGGCGTGCACACCTCCAGGCCGAAGGCCTTCGCGCAGGCCGACGTCGATTTCCTCTGTTCGGTGGCGCATGTGATTGCCGCGCGCTGGCGCCAGGAGGAGGCGGCGGAGCGGCGCACTTTGCTGCTGCGCGAAATGGCGCACCGTTCCGGCAACCTGCTGCAGCTTGCCCACTCTGTCTTCCTGCAGACGCTGCGCTATGCGCCCGACATGGAGACCGCCAAGCAGACCTTCGGGCAGCGGCTGGCGGCGATGGCGCGCACCAACATGACCGTCTCGCATGGCGGCTGGGCCAAGACCGGCCTGACGACGCTTGCCGAGGACGTGCTCGAGCCGTTCAGGAGCCGCATAAAGCTCTCCGGCCGCGACGTCGTGCTGCCGGCCGACCTGTGCTTCGACATCGGCCTGATCTGGCACGAGCTGTCGACCAATTCGGCCAAGTACGGCGCCTTCTCGCAGGACGAGGGCGAGGTGACCATCGCCTGGACGATAAAGACGGCCGATGACGGTTCGCGCCGCCTCTCGCTCGTCTGGACCGACAGCGTCTGCGCCGAGAACAGGCGGCCGTCCGGCACCGGCTTCGGCAGCAAGCTGATCGCCCAGCTGGTCGAGCGCAAGCATGCCGGCACCATCCGTGTCGAGACCAGCCCCACCTACAGCTGCGCCATCGAGGTCGCCATCGCCGCGCCGCCCGAAGCGGCCTGACCCTCCCGACGCCTGCAGAACCTCCGGCCCCTTGCCAGCCGGCCCGCGTGACGCATCTTGACCGGGATGCCTCACCTCGGGAGATCAGCCTTGGCCACCAGGCAGGAAAACGATCGGGAGACGCTCTACCTCGTCTATCTGCGCGGTCCCTCGACCGATCTCTCGGCCGTCGCGGGCGCGGTCGAGCTCGACGACGGCCTCTACCTCGTCAGCAGCAGTCAGACCCGCTCGAGGCTCTACCACGCCGTCAAGCGCCGCCACGCCCCCGACAAACTGCTCGTCGCGACGCTCGCCGAGCTGCCGAAATTCAAGGGGCTGAAGCAAGGCGCCCTGAAAGGCGCGCGGCTGCTCGCGGGCTAAGAAGCCTCGCCGCCCAGACCTGAAGGACGCCATCTCAGCCGCCGGCCGACAACGTTTTTCGCGATCGTTCACCATTATCATTCCGGGCACGGAACTGAATCCATCCGATTCTGTTTAGTTGGCTATCAAACAGGCGGGAGGACGTGATGGACAACAGCATTTTCGAAGCGAGATGGCTTCTGGCACCCATCGTCGGCCTTGGCCTCATATTCCTGGGCCTCGGCCTCATTGCAGCGTGAAGATGGAGAAGAACATGGCAGACGGACCGGTAGTCGTTAATTCGGGTGGCGGCGGCGCCGCTATCGCCATCGTCGTGGCGGTCATCGGCATCGGCATATTGCTGATCATGACCGGCGTCATCGACCTCGGCGGCGGTGGCGGCAAGGACATCAACGTCAAGATCGACGCGCCAGCGGTCGAAGCGCCCGCAACGCCCAACAGCGGCGGCTAGTTTCCCACGCCGATCTGGCGTCCCTCGACCGGCGAGGGAATGCGAAGCCCATTGGCTCAGGCCGGTGGGCTTCGTCAGCATGTGCGATGAAACGCACGGGCCGCCCGGTAGCCACTCTTGCCTCCGCCTGGCGGGCTTGACCGGTCGCGTCAGACGAACCGCGCCAAGGCACCGTTTTTGTGCTATACTGCCTCGGTGAGGCGACGATGGCTCAACGCATCGAAGCAGATTCATCCGACCATAGCGACCAGTGGCGCGAAACACTGCAGAGCGGCCACTCCATTCGGTCGCTGAAACTGATGCGGCGCGTAATGCGCGTGCTTCCCGGACCACCACGGTGCAAGGTCTGCAACAATCCCTTTGGCGGCGTCGGCGGCGGGATCTGCCGCTGGGTCGGATTCCGCCCGTCGCGCAAGAACCCCAGGATCTGCTCGATCTGCTGCGAGGATCTGCCGCTCGGCGGCGCCGAGGTCGAAACCGCAATCCTGTTCTGCGACGTCCGCGGCTCGACTGAACTGGCCGAAAGGCTCGGACCCACTCTCTACGCCCATCTCCTCAACCGCTTCTACGGCATTGCCACCGACACCCTCATCAGCCGCGACGGCACCGTCGACAAGCTGATCGGTGACGAGGTGATGGCGTTCTTCGTGCCGGGCTTTGCCGGGCCGGATTTCAAGCGCAAGGCGGTCGATGCCGGCCGGGCGCTGATGCTGGCCCTGGGCTTCGACGGCCACAGCGAGCCGCTGCTGCCGGTCGGCATCGGCATCGATGTCGGCACCGCCTATGTCGGCAATGTCGGCGGCGCCCAGCTCGTCGACTTCACCGCCCTCGGCGACCCGGTAAATGTCGCGGCGCGGCTTCAGGCCGAGGCCAGGTCGGGCGAAATCCTGGTCAGCGAGACAGCCTTCGCAGAAGTCGCGGCCGACTATCCCGGCTGCCGGGTCCGTCGCCTCAGGCTGCGCGGCAGGGGCGAAGAGATCGGCGTCTACTCTCTGCCGCTGCACTGACATTTCGTCGGCATCTCGCCGGCCGCGGGTGCGGATGATGCTCGTGCCATTCGGAACTGGGTACGATGCTTGCGGGAACCTACTCCAACGCCTTGTCGTTGCTGAATCACGAACAGCAAGGAGGCGAATATGGCCACACCATCGAGCAGAAGCGAAACCGCAAACAACGGCAGGACTTCGTCGCAGGGCGATAGTGCCGTCGAAGCCATGGAAAAGCAGATCGCCCAGTTGCGGCGCGAGATCGGCAAGATCAACAGGACACTTGCCGAGCAGGCCGAAGCGGCGGGCGACGAGGTCGGCGGATGGTACGCAAGCGCTGCAGATCGCGCGTCGCGCGCGGTCTCGACGCTGGGCAATCAGGCAAGGGGCGTGACAGGCGCCGTGAGGGAAAATCCCGGCACGGTATCGACCGCGCTGCTGCTCGGCGGCGTGCTGGGCTTGATTGCTGGCCTCCTGATCAACCAGCAGGACCTCGGAGATCGTCGGTGGTTTGATCGCTGGTGAGGTATCAGCCCCGGTTGCAGTGCTTGCCCTGAGGCATACGCTGGGGCTCAGCCGCGACGTCGCGGCGACCAAGGTCTCTTTGTCCGGCAGCAATGATTGACAACGGCGCCGTCGCGCCAATCATGCAGCAGAAGGGCCGCGTTACCGGACGCGTCCCTCAAACCCGTCGCACAGGGAGACACCAGCCATCGGCACCGGATCGGGACATCAGGGCACCGCTGTTTTCACCGACGGCGTCTTCGACTTGCTGCACGCCAACCACGTCGCCTTCCTGGAAGAGGCGAGAAGCCATGGCGAAAGGCTGGTGGTCGGCGTCGTGTCGGACAAGAACGTGCTCGAATACAAGCGCCGGCCGGTGATGACGGAGGACGAGCGGCTGCAGGTCGTCAGCGCGTTGCGCTGCGTCGACGAGGCGTTCATCATCCGCCCGCCACTGGTTGCCTCGACCATGGAAGACATCATGTCCCGCCACGGCATCGGCGCCGTTGTCTATGCCGGCAACGCCACGCCCGATTTCTACCGGCCGGCGGAGGCGCGCGGGGTCATGCACCGCCTGCCATACCGCGCCGGTGTAAATTCGAGCGACATCATCGAGCGGATCGTCGCCCGGCATCGGGCCGGAGAATTCTAGGCGCGGACCCGTCCGCCGCTACCCGGCGGGATGCGGATAGGGACGGCTTTCTGTATGATCGCAGGGCGAGAACGGATCGGCCTTGCCTTCGCCCGGAATGCGCGCCTCCGGGGGCGGAAACTTCCTGAAGTCGCCATAGCGGCGGAAGAGGTAGCTGGCGGCGCGGCGCGGCGCCAGCAGCTGCATCTTCTCGAACTCCACCTCCTGCAGCGGAAAGATGTCGTCCTGGTCGTAGGCCGTGCCGCGAAACGGGTTCACCAGCCGGTTCTCGTCGTTGGTCTTGTAGATGACGAGATCGACCTGCAATCCGTTGTGCCATTTGCAATCCGGATTGTCGGCTCCCCATTCGTAGTAGTTGCTGTAGCGGTCCCGAAGCTTGCCCATGATGGTCGGGGTGAACAGCGGGTCGGTTTGCGGGTTCTGGAAGAAGATGTCGGGCGGCAACTGCCAGGCGATGTCGCAGAACGCCAGGTAGGCTTCTTCAGGCATGGCGACGTCGATGTCGCAATCCCAGGGGATCATGGCCTTGTGGCGTAGCGCTCCGATCAGCGTGCCCGACGTCAGCCAGTAGGTGATGCCGTTTTGCCTGCAGATATGGTCGAGAATGCCGAGCATCCTGATCATCACCAGTTGGCACTGCCGCAGTGTGGTTTCGCCATCCCGCCGCCGGTCGGGAAAAAGCGTCGAGAAATCGGGGTTTTGTCCGCGCGGGCCTGACTCGTCTACCAAACCGGGTTTTCCTTCCAGTTCGACTGCCTTCCGGTGCCTGCAGCGCGCGGCACGGTCCGGGCCGGCACGCCGATCGCGGCCTGTCCGTCGGCAAGGTCGCGCATCACGCCGGAGCCTGCGCCGACATCGCAGTCGCGGCCGATGCTGACATGCGGCCGGACGCTCGCGCCGACGCCGAGTGTCGTTCTGTCGCCGATCATGACATGGCCGGCCGTTGCCGCGTTCGGTCCGAGCGTGACGAAGTCGCCGACCCGGCAGTCATGGCTGACGACCGACCCGGCGCTCAGGATCGCGCCGCGGCCGACGGTCGAATGGCTCCGCACGACGGCGTTTTCGGAGAGGAAACAGCCCGCCCCGATGGTGGCGCTGGGGCTCACCACGCAGGTCGGGTGAAGGATCGAGACGAGGCGGCGTCCGTGATCCGCCAGCCGTTCGCAGACGAAGCCACGCATGGCGTTGTCGCCGATCGCGACGAATACCGAGGCGTCGTGCGGAACAGCTTGCAACGCAGTGACGTGTTGCATCGGCTCGGGATCGACGAACCCGGCGACCGTCCATCCCACCAGTTCCGCGGCTTCGGCCGCGGCCCGGCCGAGGTACCAGCCGCCGAAGATGACGAGGCCGCCGCTCTTGCGCGCTCCAGCCGAACCCATGCGCCCTCCGGGATCAGGCCTTGCCCAGCCTGCTTGCCTCGCGCGCCAGCGCCTCGATGCCGGCCCAGTCGCCACCCTGCACCATCGCGTCCGGCGCCACCCAAGAGCCGCCGACGCAATTGACGTTGGGCAGGCTGAGATAGTCCATCGCGTTCTTGGCCGACACGCCGCCCGTCGGGCAGAATTTCGCGCCGGCGATGGGCGAGGACAGGGCCTTCAGGAAAGCTGCGCCGCCGGCCTGCTCGGCCGGAAAGAATTTCAGGAAATCGATGCCCGCCTCGAGGGCGGCCATGATCTCGCCGGGCGTGATCGTGCCGGGCAGAAGCGGCACCGCGCTCGCGTCGTTGGCCTGCACCAGTTCCTTGGTCAGGCCGGGGCTGACGATGAAGGTCGAGCCAGCCTTCTCGGCCTCCTCGAACTGTTTCGCATTGAGGATGGTGCCGGCGCCGACCACGGCCGCCTCGACTTCCCCCGCGACGCGGCGGATCGCCTCCAGCGCGGCCGGCGTGCGCAGCGTGATTTCGATCATCGGCAGCCCGCCGGCGGCCAGCGCCCGGGCCAGCGGCACGGCATGCGCCGCGTCCTCGATCTTAAGCACCGGGATTACCGGCTGGCCGCCCAGCAGCGACAGGAGTTTCTCGGTCTTGCTTGGCATTTTGGGGCGCCTCTATTCTGCGGGAAACGGTCTCGGGAAAATGTCTCGACCGGTTAGCAGAAGCCTTGCGGCAAGTCCACGAAACCGGGGCTCTTCATGCCTCAGCGCGGCGAAAAGCGACGCTTTAGCCAGCCGAGGGCCGCCGACCAGATCTCGCCGAAGGTCGGCCCGAGCGGCAACGCCTTGCGGATAGCGGCCCGCGTGTCGGGGCCCACCAGCCCGTCGGCCGCCAGTCCCTTCTCGCGCTGGAAATCCTTCACCGCCCGTTCCGTCGCCGAGCCGAACTGTCCGTCGTCGTCGAGCGGGTAGCCGAGCGCCGTCAGCATCTGCTGCAGATCCACCACCGCCGCTCCCTGCGAGCCGCGGCCGAGCAGTTCCTCGCCGCCGCCCGCACGCCGCGGCTTGGGCGCCGGCGCCGCGCCGCCCGAGTGCCTGGCATAGGCCGCGGCGATCTTCTGGTCGTAGCCGTGCCGGCGGAAGCCCGGGCCGTTATAGCCGCGCGCAAAGGCCTCCCAGTCGTGCCGCTCGATCGCCTGTTTCAGCCCGGCCTTGTCGATGAAGCGGGCCATCAGCCGCGCCTGGCCGGCCGCGCCCTCGCGCGCCTCGGCCACCAACGCGTCGATGTCGGCAAAGCCCAGCCATTGCCAGTGCGCGCCCATCACCTGGCCCAGCCCCCAGGAGACGGATTCATAGGCTGCCTGCCGGTTGATCGCGGCGGCGCGCCGCAGAAGCCGCCAGCGCGCCTCCTGGCTCGCCGGGTTGGCGACCTCGCCCGCCACCGGCGAGGCGATCCCGTCGGCGCGGGCGCGTGCCCGGTCGGCGTCCGAAAGGCGCTTGTCGAAGTAATGACCCTCGAAGCGGATCAGCGGTTCGTCGCGTCCCTCGATGTCGGCAAAAACCTGTCCGCCGCTTTCCACTTCGGCGATGGCGATGAGGGCGGCCGGCTCGATGCCGAGGGCTTCGGCAGCCGCCGCGATCTCTTTTTCGGTACTGGCATCGAACATCGGCGCTCCCATCCTGTTTCGAGCCAATTCTCGCGGGAGAACGGGTCCTGTGTATAAGTTTCAGACCTCGAATGGCCCCGATTGCCCGCAAGTCCCTGTGAATCCGACAGAGTTTTCCGTCAGTTGAAATCCATGGACCGAATCTATACCCGTTCCGGCATGAATCCCATGGACCGGACCCCGCAGTTTCGCGTCGCCGCACTCTACCGCTTCTGCCGGCTCGTGCGCTTCGCCGAACTGCGCGAGCCGCTCGCCGCCTTCTGCTCGGCGCGCGGCATCAAGGGCACCCTGCTCTTGGCGCGCGAGGGCATCAACGGCACGGTCGCCGGTACGGAAGCGGCGATCGCGGCACTCGTGGCGCATCTGGAGGCCATGCCGGAGCTTGCCGGCATGGAGATAAAATACAGCAATTCCAACGACATGCCGTTCCATCGCATGAAGGTCCGCCTGAAGCGCGAGATCGTCACCATGGGCAAGCCGGACATCGATCCGCTGCGGGACGTCGGCGCCTATGTCGAGGCCGGCGACTGGAACGCGCTGATCTCGGACCCCGACACGATCGTCATTGACACCCGCAACGATTACGAGGTCTCGCTCGGCACCTTCGAGCGGGCGATCAACCCGCAGACCGCGACCTTCAGCGAGTTCCCCGACTGGGTCGAGCGTCAAGCACCTGATTTCAAAGGCAAAAAGGTCGCGATGTTCTGCACCGGAGGGATCCGCTGCGAAAAGGCGACTGCCTATGTGAAGTCGCTCGGCATCGATGAGGTGTTTCATCTGAAGGGCGGAATTCTCAAGTATCTTGAAGAGGTTGCGCCGGAGGAGAGCCGCTGGCATGGGGAGTGTTTCGTCTTCGACGAGCGCGTCTCGGTCGGCCACGGGCTGGAAGTCGGTGCGGCCGAACTCTGCCGCGCCTGCCGCCATCCGGTGCTGCCCGAGGAACGCAAGTCATTGAAATTCCAGGAAGGAATCTCCTGCGAACGCTGCTTCGACAGCCGCAGCGAGGCCGACCGGCAGCGCTTTGCCGAGCGCCAGAAACAGGTGGAACTGGCCGAAATCCGGGGCAGGGGCCGCCACATCGGCAGCTGAAACGTGCTTGGATTCGTGGCGCGTCATTGCAATGTCGCTAGCGGCACCTACCTCTTCCTGACCGCAACTGTCTGAATTTCCGCACTTCTGGAGGCCTCATGTTCGATCCCAAGAAACTGCTCGACGACCTGCTCGGCTCGAAAATCCCCGGCACGGAATCGACCGTGCGCGACAAGGCCGGCCAGGCGACGCAGCTTGCGAAGGACAATCCGCTGGCCGCCGGCGCGCTTGTTGCCGTACTCCTGGGTACGGGCACTGGCCGGGCCGTGACCGGTTCGGCGCTGAAGCTGGGCGGTCTCGCGGCCATCGGCGGTCTCGCCTACAAGGCCTACCAGAATTACCAGAACGGAAAAAACCCTGAGAATCCAAATTCTTCTGGCGAACCTGAGCTGCTGGCGCCGCCGGCCGACAGCGCTTTCGACCCGCATGCGGCGCCGCAGGGCGAGTCAGAATTCACGCTGGCGCTCGTCCGCGCCATGATAGCCGCCGCCAAGGCCGACGGCCATATCGACGACGCTGAAAGGCGCAAGATTTCCGACCGGCTGAGCCTCGCGGGCATGGACGCCGATGCCGAGCGCTTCCTGCGCGAGGAACTCGAGCGGCCGCTCGACATCGATGCGCTGGTCGCGTCGGCCAGCACCGAGGAACAGCGGGTCGAGCTCTACACGGCGTCCCGCCTCACGATCGATCCCAACTCGCGCGCCGAGCGCGGCTACCTCGACCTCCTGGCCGGCCGTCTGAACCTGCCCGACGCGCTGGTCGATCACGTCGAGGCGACGGTGTCCCAGGCCAAGGGCGGGGTCGAGACCGTTCCCTCGCGCGCGCCCTCCGCGGGTCCCGCCGGATCGGTCTGGTAGGGCCGATGCCGGCCGGCTTCCAAGCCCGCCGATCCCGTTAAGGTTTCGTTAACCCTTCGGGCGCATCATTTTAATCAGTCGGATCGGCTCTCCTCCTCCCAAGCACGGTCCAGATCAGGGGCGGTCGCTAATGGCCGCCCTTTTTGTCGAGCCTTGCCATCTCCATCCTCATTTGCGAAGCGTGGCTTCTTAACGGGAGGAGCTAGTTCATGGCCAGCGGCAAGACTGCAATCGTAACCGGCGCAGGCACGGGCATCGGCAAGGCGAGCGCGAGCGCGCTTCTCGCCGCGGGCTGGAACACCGTGTTCGTGGGCCGACGCAAGAACCTGCTCGATGAGGCGGTCGCCGAAGCGCAGAAATCCGCTACCGCCGGTGCCACGGGACTTGCCATCGCCTGCGACGTGACCAAGCCCGCCGAGGTCGACGCCCTCTATGCCGAAATCGACAAGGTGTTCGGCCGCGTCGACCTGCTGTTCAACAATGCCGGCATGGGCTTCAAGGCCGCGACCATCGACGAAGTGCCGGTCGAGGTGTGGACCGAGGTCGTCAACGTCAACCTGACAGGCTCCTTCCTCGTCGCGCGCGGCGCGTTTGCCGCGATGCGCAAGCAGCAGCCGATGGGCGGCCGCATCATCAACAACGGCTCGATCTCGGCCCATGCGCCGCGGCCGCGTTCGGTGCCTTATACTGCGACGAAGCACGCCATCACCGGCCTGACCAAGACGCTGGCGCTCGACGGGAGGCCCTACGACATTGCCTGCGGCCAGATCGACATCGGCAACGCGCTGACCGACATGGCGGCCGCCATGACGAAGGGCGTGCCGCAGGCCAATCTGACGACGGCCATCGAGCCGGTCATGGACGTGCAGCGGGTGGCCGAGGCGGTGGCCTACATGGCCAGCCAGCCTCTCGATACCAATGTGCTGTTCATGACCGTGATGGCGACCAAGATGCCGTTTGTCGGCCGAGGCTAGGCCAGGTCCTCAGAATTCGAAATCCGCTCTGGCCGGATCGGAGCCGGTCCGGCCGTCGCTTGAATCCATCGCGGCAATCTTCCCGAGGTCTTCGGCGTCGAGCTCGAAGTCGAAGACATCGAAATTGGCGGCGATGCGGTCGCGGTTTGCCGATTTCGGGATGACGATCAGTTCCTGCTGGAGGTGCCAGCGGATAATGGTCTGCGCGATTGACTTGCCGTGCCTGGCTGCGATTGCGCGGAGGGTCGGGTCGTCGAGCAGGCGACCGCTGCCGAGCGGGCTCCAGCTTTCAATGGCGATGCCGTGGCGGGCGTGGAATTCGCGCTTGTCGCGCTGCTGGAAGCGCGGATGCAGCTCGATCTGGTTGACCACCGGCGTCACGCCGGTTTCACCAATGATGCGCTCGAGGTGGTCCTGGTTGAAGTTCGACACGCCGATGGAGCGGATGCGGCCGGCGTCCCTGAGTTCGATGAGCGTCTTCCAGGCCTCGACATAGTCGTCGCGCTTGGGCATCGGCCAGTGGATCAGGAACAGGTCGAGCTGTTCCAGCCCGAGTTTCTGCATCGTGGCGTCGAATTCGCGCAGCGCCCTGTCGCGCTTGTGCGCGCCGTTGCGCAGCTTGGAGGTGATGTATAGTTCGCTCCTCGACACGCCGGCGCTTCGGATCGCCTCGCCGACGCCTTCTTCGTTCCTGTAGCCCTCGGCTGTGTCGATGGACCGGTAGCCGGCCTCGATGGCCCATCCGACGACCTGCGCCGTCTCGGCGGCATCCACCTGCCAGACGCCGAGGCCAAGCTGAGGGATCGAGTTGCCGTCGTTGAGCGCGATCGTGTCGGTCATGGCTGGTCCTTTTCGGGAGAGGGCGGTTTCGCTTGCACGGCCTATCTAGTGCCGACACCCGCGGCTGCCAACCTGAGCGTGGGATCGGGCGGTAGAAATGGACGGCTTGGCCGAAGCCACGCGGTCCAGCCAAATCGACCGATTACGGACTGCAGCTAGTCGGCCGAAGCAAAAAGGGGCGCGCCCGGCAGGTAGAGCATGATCGGGCGGATTCGTAGACGGCAGTGGGATTGACGCGGGCAAGGTCGCGGGCGGCCTGGATTGCATCGTCGCGGGTGGCACAGTCGACGAGGTAAAGGCCGAGAAGCTGTTCCTTGGTTTCGGCAAAGGGGCCGTCGATGACCAGCCCGTCGCGCAGGGTACAGGCGGACCGGGTGAAATCGAGCCGCGCCGCCGGCCCGAGCATGCCCTCCTCGGTCAGCCGGCGGTCGATCTTGCGCAGTTCCACCATGAGGGCTGCATCCTCCTCGGGCGTCATGGCCGTAATGGCGCCCTCGACATGATACGCCAGTATTGCGTAGTGCATGGGAAATCACCTCTGTTTTTCAAGAGGTGATCAATAGTCAAACCTGCCCCGCCGGCAAGACGCTTTCAGCGTTGTGCTTGTATGCCAGACAATTGTCTGCCGACCACGAAGCTACTGCCATGATGCTGGCAGGATGTTCGTGCTAACAGCGACGTGTGCCGACGTCACCGGGGCGACGGTCAGGGAGCGAGACGACCATGTTTTCCGACTATCTGCCGCAGCTGGTGCTGGCCTGGTCGATCCAGGCGGTGGGGATCATGTCGCCGGGGCCGAGCGTGGCGCTGATCCTCGGCGTGGCGACAAGCCGCGGCCGGCTGCCCTCGCTGGTCACCGCCTTCGGGGTCGCTTGTGGCTCGATCGTGCTGTCGGTGGCGACAATCATCGGGCTGACCGCCATCCTGGCGCAGGTTGCCGAACTGATGACGGTCCTGCGTTGGCTGGGCGCGGCCTATCTCGCCTGGCTCGCCTTCAAGGCGTTCCGCAACGCCGCCTCGGCCTCGAAGGTCCTGGTTGAGCCGGTCGGGCGCGTCAGCGCCTGGCGGACCGGACTGGCCGGCTTCGCGCTGCAGGTTTCCAACCCCAAGGCGATCATGTTCTGGCTGGCGATCGCCAGCCTCGGCGGCGTCGGCGACGCGCCGCTGCCGGTGGTGCTGCTGTTCGTCGCCGTTGTCTTTCTCAATTCGTTCGTCGGCCATGGCGCCTATGCCGTGCTGTTGTCCTCCGCCCCGGCGCGCAACGCCTATGGCCGCGCCCGGCGCTACATCGAGAACGGGCTCGGCTGCTTCTTCCTGTTCGCCGGTTTCAAGCTGGCGACGGCGCGGCTCTAAAGTCTG
The DNA here is from genome assembly GCF_054130485.1 of Mesorhizobium sp. 10J20-29. NCBI lineage: Bacteria > Pseudomonadati > Pseudomonadota > Alphaproteobacteria > Hyphomicrobiales > Phyllobacteriaceae > Mesorhizobium > Mesorhizobium sp. 10J20-29. The sequence continues at coordinate 249,174 of NZ_CP199156.1, read as the reverse complement.
CCTAAGCCTCGCCGGTGTGGTTCTGCGAGCGGGCGAGGAAAGCCTCGATTCGCTCCAGCGCGCGCAGGATATTCTCCTCGGAATTGGCGTAGGACAGCCGGATATAGCCTTCGCCGAGAATGCCGAAATCGGGCCCGCCGATCAGCGCGACGCCGGCCTCCTCAAGCAGGGCCGAGGCCAGCTTCTTGGCCTTCCAGCCGGTCGCCGAGATGTTGGGAAAGGCGTAGAAGGCACCCTTCGGCGTGATGCATGAGACGCCGGGCAGGGCGTTCAGTCCCTCCACGACGACCTGGCGGCGGCGGTCGAACGCCTTCATCATCGTCGCGACCTCGTCCTGCGGGCCGTCGATGGCCGCGATGCCGGCGAACTGGCTCGGTGCGTTGACGCAGGACCAGCAATTGACGGCGAGCTTGCGCACCTTGTCGTAAAGGTGATTGCCGGCTTCGCCGTTCGGCCAGATCGACCAGCCCATGCGCCAGCCGGTCATCGCCCAGGTCTTCGACCAGCCGTTGAGCACGATCAGCCGGTCGCGGATTTCTGGAAACTGCAGCAGCGAGCAGGCGGTCTCGCCGTCATAGGTCATCACGTCGTAGATCTCGTCGGACATGATGGCGACATGCGGGTGCGCCGCCAGCCCGGCAACCAGCTTCTCGATCTCGGCGCGTGGCGTGACACCGCCGGTCGGGTTGGCCGGCGAGTTGAGGATCAGGAGCCTGGTCTTCGGCGTGATCAGCGACAGCGTCTCCTCGGCGGAGAAGGCGAAGCCGTTGGCCTCGCGCATCGGCACGGGGATGGGGGCCGCACCGGTGAACTCGATCATCGAGCGATAGATGGGGAAGCCCGGGTCCGGGTAGAGGATCTCGGCACCCGGCTCGCCGAACATCAGGATCGCGGCGAACATGGTCGGCTTGCCGCCGGGCATGATCATGACCGAGTCGGGCGAGACCTCGACGCCTGTGGTGGTCAGCGTGCGGCGCACCACTGCCTCGCGGGTGGCGAGCAGGCCGTTGGCTGGCGTGTAGCCGTGATGGCCGTCACGCAGGGCCTTGATCGCGGCCTCGACGATGTGCGGCGGCGTCTTGAAGTCGGGCTGGCCGATGCCGAGATTGATGATGTCCTTGCCCTGCTGTTGCAGGGCCGTGGCACGGGCCAGCACGGCAAAGGCGTTTTCTTCGCCGAGCCGGTCGAAGGCGGCAATCGTTTGGAGCATTTTTCCTCCCCATCTGGTGCTAAGAGCGGGTGCGTGTTTCTGTGAGCCTGCGGGCACAAAGTCAATTGCACTGGAGTCGGGTCGTGCGCGAGGACCTCAAAAACTGGCAGGCCAGGCCGCGGCCGGAACGCAAAGTTCTGGAAGGTAGCCATGTGCGGCTGGAGCCGCTGAGCGCCGAGCGGCATGGCGACGGGCTCTACGCCGTGGCCACCGCGGCGGACGCAGAGGAGCGCTTCCTCTGGTTGTTCGAAAGCCGCCCGGAAAGCCGTGCGGCTTTCGACGCGTGGCTCGAGAAAGTCGAGGCCAGCGAAGATCCGCTGTTCTTCGCCATCATCGACAAGGCTACCGGACAGATCGCCGGGCGACAGACGCTGATGCGCATCGAGCCGGCGCATGGCGTGATCGAGATCGGCAGCATCCATTGGGGCGCAGCGATGGCGCGCAGGCCGGCCGCGACGGAGGCGCAGTTCCTTTTCGCGCGCTACGTTTTCGACGAACTCGGCTACCGGCGCTACGAGTGGAAGTGTCACAACCGCAACGAGCCTTCCAAGCGCGCGGCGGAACGCTTCGGCTTCACGTTCGAGGGGATTTTTCGCCAGCACATGGTCGCGAAGGGCGAAAACCGCGATACGGCATGGTATTCGATCATCGACAGCGAGTGGCCGGCGCTGCGAAAAGCATATGAGGGCTGGCTCGACCCGAGCAATTTTGATAGTGACGGAAACCAGAAGAGGCGCCTGGAGGACTTTCGTAAGTCTTTGGCGTGAAAGGTTATTTCGTTACAAGCGAGGTCGAGGTGGCAGCTTCTTCCTATCATGGCGGACATGGTCACGACCATGCCGGCCACGGCCATGCAGGCCACAGTCATGGATCGACAGACAAGAAGCGCGTGCTAATTGCCGCGGTCCTGACCGGCGGCTTCATGTTCGCGGAAGCGGCCGGCGGCCTGCTGACCGGATCGCTGGCGCTGCTGGCCGATGCCGGCCACATGCTGACCGATTCGGTGTCGCTTATGCTCGCCTGGTACGCGTTCCATCTCGCCGGGCGGGCTGCGACCTCGCGCCTGACCTATGGCTTCGACCGGCTGAAGACGCTGGTCGCCTACACCAACGGCATCGCCGTCTTTGCCATCGGCCTCTGGATCGTGGTCGAGGCCTTTCACCGGATCAACGAACCGTCGCCGGTGCTCGGGGGGCCGATGATGGTGATCGCCGCGGTGGGGCTCGGCGTCAACATCGCGGCGTTCTTCGTGCTGCATGGCGGCGACCGCGAGAACCTCAACATGCGCGGCGCGATCCTGCACGTGCTGGGCGACCTGCTCGGTTCGGTGGCCGCGATCGTGGCAGCGATCGTCATCATCACGACGGGATGGGTGCTGATCGATCCGTTGCTGTCGGGTCTCGTCGCGCTGCTGCTGTTCCGCAGCGCCTGGGCGCTGACGCGCGAGGCGGGCCATCTGCTGCTCGAGGGCGTGCCGGCGAGCCTCGACCGCGACGGCATTGCGCGCGATCTCGAAGCGCATGTAACGACTGTGCGCGAAGTGCACCACATGCACGTCTGGTCCATGGACGGGACGAAGAACATGGCAACGCTGCATGCCTGTCTGGTCGAAGGCGCCGACGCCGACGCGGCGGTGCGGTCGATCAAGCGGCGGCTGGCCGAGAGCCACGGCATCGAACACGCGACGGTAGAGCCGGAATTCGGCGCCTGTGCGGACGCGAAGCCGGAACACGAGCATCATTAGGCCGCGCTGGCGGCCGGCATTTCAGGGATTTTCGGGGGGAGACGGAATGGCAGGCAGGTTGAAGGGCAAGATTGCCGTGGTGACGGCGGCGGGGCAGGGCATCGGGCGCGCAATCGCCGAATGCCTGGTGGCCGAGGGCGCCACCGTCTACGCATCCGACGTTTCGCGCGACAAGCTCGAGGGTCTGGCGAAGGCGAAAAAGGCAAAGCTCGACGTGCTGTCGACCAAGGCCGTCGAGGCCTATGCGGCCAAGGTCGGGGCGGTGGATATCCTCGTCAACGTCGCCGGCTACGTGCATCACGGCACGGTGCTGACCACGAGCGAGAAGGACTGGGATTTTTCCTTCGACCTCAATGTGAAGTCCATGCACCGGACGATCAAGGCATTTCTGCCCGCCATGCTGGAGCGGGCCAAGGCGAGCGGCGGGACGAGTTCCATCGTCAACATCGCATCGGGCGCATCGTCGATCCGCGGCATCGCCAACCGCTATGCCTACGGCGCCAGCAAGGCGGCGGTGATCGGGCTGACCAAGGCTGTGGCTGCCGACTTCATCCGCGACGGCCTGCGCTGCAACGCGGTAGCGCCGGGCACCTTCCGCTCGCCCTCCTGGGAGGACCGCGTCGAGACGCTCGGCAAGGAATGGGGCAGCAAGGACAAGGCGCTCGAGATGTTCGTGCAGCGGCAGCCGACGGGTCGCATCGCCAGCGCGGCAGAGATCGCGCCGATCGTGGTCTACCTGGCCTCGGACGAGGCGGCCTTTACGACGGGTACCGTGATGAGCGTCGATGGCGGCTTTTCGCTGTGAGGGCGGTTTTGCAATGACCCCGGAAAACCGCAGTTCGGCGATTGCCGCGGCAGTTCTGCTCGCCGTGTTCGGCTTTGGCGCCTATTTCCTGCCGACGATCATGATCGCCGTCGGCAACCTTTCCACCGTAGCGGCAGGCGTCGTCGCGGTGGTTTTTGTCGCGGCATTCTTCCTGGTCTTCTGGCTGCGCGGCAGGAGCCAGAAGCGACGCGACGACCGGAACGACGGCTGAGCCGCTACGCGCTGAGGCTTGCCGTCAGCAGCAGCAGACCCAGCAGGAAGACGAAGGCCGCGCCGGCGATCTCGATGACGGTGTGCACGCGGTTGCCGGCACGCCCATCACCGGCATAGGCAACGGCCCAGTTCTTGGCGGTGACGGCAAGGGTGGCGAGCGTCGAAACCGTGATCGCGGTGCCGAGCGCCATGGCGAAGACCGACAGGACGCCACCGGCCCAGAGGCCGTTCAGGAACGCGAAGCTCAGCACGATCAGCGCACCGGAGCAGGGGCGCAGCCCGACGGCGGTGACCGCCGACCAGGCTGTCTTCCAGCTGAAGCGGTCGCCCGACAGCAAGGCCGGGTCCGGAGCGTGGCTGTGGCCGCAGCTGTCGCAGACCTCGCCCGCCGCATGGCCGTGGGCATGATGGTCGTGCGCGTGACCATGGTGACCATGTTGGTCATGGCCGTGCGAAGGGGCGGCATGAGCGTGTGCAGCCGACAGGCTGTGGCCCGGGCCAATGCCCAAGAGCCCCAGGACCAGCGGTCCGGCCTTGCGCCAAAGCAGCCATGCGCCGAACAGCGTGATCATGGCGAAGCTGGCGAGTTCGAGAAAGCCGGTGGCATCGGTCATCGATACCGAGGTGCCGCGCAGCACGAAAAAAGCCAGAGCCATGACGATGATTGCCGTCAGCGCCTGCAGGAAGGCGGAGACGAAGGAAAGCATGATGCCGCGCCGGAGCGCGACCTCGTTGGCGAGCATGTAGGAAGAGATCACCGCCTTGCCGTGGCCGGGGCCTGCGGCATGGAAAATGCCGTAGGCGAAGGACAGGCCGACAATCAGCCACAGCCTGCCGTTGTCGTCGCGCATCGCCTTCAAGGCGTCAGTCAGCGAGCGGTAGAATTCCTGCTGCCTGACGTTGATCCACTGCATCCAGTGGGCAAAGGGACCGGTAGACGTTGTGATCGCATCATTGTTGCCGATGCCCAGCGAGCTTGCCGCGTGGGCGTGGCCGAGGAAGTGCGATGCGACATAGGCGACCGCAATGATGGCGAAGGTGACACGGACGGTGGTCTTCTTCACGGGAGGCTAGCCCTGGGCCTGGCAGTTGAGTTCGAGGCGGGTGGCGAAGATCTTGCTGAGATCGGTGCCGGAGGGGTCGCTGAAGAAGGCGTCGGTGAGGCTTTCCTGGTTCTGGGAGATGGCCTCGTCGGGATCGGGCCTGACGACGGTGCGCGTGCAGCCCGCAGGCATGTCGGCGACCGCCATGTTGGCGTCCTCGGTGAAGTCGATCGCGGTGTAGAAGGTCGGATCGTAGACGCCGAAATCGACCTTGCCGCTGAGCGGAAGCGCCGCCTTCGGCTCGGATTCGAACATGACGATCAACTGGTCGTTGTCGTAGTTGGCCATGAGCTGCGGCGGCGGATTCATGGCCACGTCCTTGCCGTCGACCGACACGAGCTGGAAGTAGTTGAACTCTGCCAGCGACGCAAAGATCGTGTCGGAGACTTCCTTCAGTTCGCCATCGTCGAGCTTGAGGTCGCCATTCTGGTCGAACTCGACCAGAACCGTGCTCGAGAAGAGATCGTCGAAGCGCCAAAGGTGTCTGAGCGACTTGACCGTCCCGTCACCGTTGACGAGGACGTCCAGCCGTGCCTCCGCGAAGACGTGCGGATGGGCGCCGGCCGGTCCGGGCAACGACAATGCAGCAAGGGCTGCCAGGCCGACTAAGGTTTTCCGGGTCAAGGGCATCGCGTGTCACGGAGTTCGGATTGGACGGGACCGACAGTTACCACAAACCCGGCGAAATTGGGACCGGCGGTGCAATCACCCCTTTTCGTGGTCCTTGAACCATTGCACGAGAAAATCGACGAAGACCCGTACCTTGGCCGGCAGGTAGCGCCGGTGAGGGTAGACAGCAAAGATGCCGCCGCCCGGCAGCATGCGGTCGGTCAGGAGGGGAATCAGCCTTCCGGCCGCTATGTCGGGGGCGGCGATGAAGTCGGGCAGAATGGCGAAGCCGAGGCCGGCAACGGCTGCGGCGCGCGCGGCCATCGGGCTGTTTACCTCGATCGGACCGGTCACGCTGACGCTGACCTGGTCGCCGTCGTCGCCGAGAAAGGGCCAGTTCGACTTCCAGCGTCCGTTGGTATCGACGATGCAGGGCAGGTGCGCCAGGTCCTGCGGCCGCGTGGGTGTGCCGAGCCTTGCGATCAGGGCCAGCGATCCGCTGACGCCGACGGAGAAGGGCGAGAGCCGCCGGGCAATGAGGGAAGAGTTCTCGAGCCGCGAGATGCGGATCGCAAGGTCGAAGCCTTCCTCGACCAGATCGACGAAGCGGTCGTCAAGGTTGATGTCGAGCACGATGTCGGGATGCGCGACAGCGAAGTCGATGAGCGACTGGCCGATCGCCGCGTCGCCGAAGGTGCGGGGCGCCGACAGCTTGATGCGGCCGCGAACGTCGCCGGAAGATTCCCTGACGGTCTCGGCAAGGCTGTCCACCTCACGGATGATCTCGGTGGCACGCTGGAAATAGGTGTGACCGGTCTCGGTGAGCGAGAACTGGCGCGTCGTGCGGTTGAGCAGCAGGGCGCCGAGGTCGTCCTCCAGCTCGCGCACATATTTCGACAGCAGCGCCTTGGAGCGGCCGATCTTGCGGGCGGCCGCAGAAAACCCCTCCGCCTCGACGACGTCGATGAAGGCGCGCATGCGCGTCAGCGTATCCATCGGCTCATGCCCTCCCGACTGATTGCAGAATGGTGGAGGCCAGCCGGATCAGTGCCCGGTCGCTGCCGGGCGGGCCGAGCAGCGAGATGCCGAAAGGTGCGGCGTCCACTTCTCCGAGCGGAACCGTGATCTGCGGAAAGCCAGAGAGTCCGGACCAGCACAAAAGGCAGATGGCGCGTTCGCGAAAATCCTGAAACTGGTCCGCCGTGCCATTGCTCCTTGGTGCCACGCAGGGTGCGGTGGGCAGAATGATGAAGCCGTCGTCGCCCAGCATGTCGCGCAGGGTGGCGCGGAAGTCGTCCCGGCGCGCCGATTCGGCGGCTACCTCGTCGTCCGAGACGGTCCTGCCGAAGGCGAAACGGTCCAGAGTAGCCTTGCCGAGCTTGTCCTCGCGGCCGGAAATCCATGCGCCATGGGCCGCCCAGGCTTCCTTTGCCTGGATCTTGCGCATGCACCAGTAAAGCTCGTCGGTCGAATGGGGCGGCGATGGCAGGCGCGAGGGGCGGCCGGTGACGCCGGCGACGACATCCGTCAGCCGGCGGTATTCTTCAGTCTCGGCGGAGCCCTGGACGAGTTCATCAAGGCGATCCAGCGCAAGGGGCCGCGTAAGCGGTGTCGCGTGGCTGTCGGGCCCCAGCAGGACGTCGCCGACCTTGGCATACATGGCGGCGTCGCGCGCGAACCAGCCGAAGGTGTCGAAGGAGGGGGCGAGGGGCATGGTGCCGGCGAGCGAGATGCGGCCCTGCGTGGTGCGCAGCCCAATCAGGCCGCAGAAAGCCGCGGGAATGCGTATCGAGCCGCCGGTGTCGGAACCGGTGGCGATGTCGGCAAGGCCGCCGGCAACCGCAGCGACCGAACCCGACGAAGAACCGCCGGTTACCCGGCCCGGTGCTGCCGGGTTCACGGGGTGCGGAAAGTGAACGTTCTGGCCGAGCATCGAGAAAGCGAGTTCCTCGGTCTGCGTCTTGCCGGCGAATCGCGCGCCCGCATCCAGCAGCATCTGCACTGCCGGGGCAGTCGCCGTCGCCGGCATAGCCTCGGCGGACTTTTGCGGGTTGCCGCAGCCAGTGACGTAGCCTGCAACATCGAAGATGTCCTTCACGCCAAGCGAAAAGCCGGCGAGCGGGCCGGACGGCGCGTGCGGAACCGCGATGTCCGGCAGGTTGAGAAAGGCGTTCAGTCGATCGCGCATGCGCTGCATTGTTCAGGATCCGGATACAATGGCGGCAGCATTGTTCGCGCCTGGATTTTTTTCAAGCGAGGGTCGGTTTTTAATTGATTGTGAATGCCAGCGACTCTATATCCGCCTTGCCCAAAGTCGCACGTGCCTGTGGGTGTCCGCCGATCCTCGAATGGTGAGGGAAATCGGTAAGGTAACTGGAGCTAACCCCTCCAGCCGGTTCGACGGCCAACCGCCAAACCGGGGACACCTTGAAGCAACGACGGTGAGGGCCTTTCTGGTTCTCTTCCGGCTGTCCAAAAGCCGGGGTTACTGAAGAGGCACACCATCATTGCCGGCAGTGCGGAACGGGTCTCCCAATCCAAGCCAAGGCAGACAAAGCGGACCGGAGCCGGGCAGGCCGAGGTTCATCGCCGCGCGATACGCGCTCGTGAATCCGGGGTCTCCACCGGCTGGTTTCATGAGAAGCGACCGCGCCTTTGTCCACCGCGGACAGGCGTAGCCCGAGGGCACGCCGCCGCAGCCTGATTGCGCATGGAGAAATCCCTGCGATGGAGAGACCTATGGCCACCCAGCGCGTACTCGACTTCCTCGCCACCCGACGTCCCGCCGGCCCCTGCCTCGTCGTCGATCTCGACGTCGTGGGCGACAATTTCCGCGCCTTTGAAAAGGCGCTGCCGGACTCGAAGATCTACTATGCCGTGAAGGCCAACCCGGCGCCGGAAATCCTGCGCCTTCTTGCCTCGATGGGTTCGTCCTTCGACTGCGCCTCGGTCGCCGAGATCGAAATGGCGATGGATGCCGGCGCCTCCGCCGACCGCATCTCCTTCGGCAACACCATCAAGAAGGAGCGTGACATCGCGCGCGCCTTCGAACTCGGCATCCGGCTGTTCGCCGTCGATTGCGTCGAGGAGGTCGAGAAGATCGCGCGCGTTGCACAGGGTGCCCGCGTATTCTGCCGCGTGCTGACCGACGGCGAGGGCGCCGAGTGGCCGCTTTCGCGCAAGTTCGGCTGCGTGCCGGCGATGGCCGTCGACGTGCTGCGCCATGCCCGCAAGCTCGGCCTCGATGCCCATGGCGTATCCTTCCACGTCGGTTCGCAGCAGTGCGACCTGACCGCCTGGGACCGTGCGCTCGGCGACGCCAAGCAGGTGTTCGCGACGCTCGCCGAGGAAGGCATCGTGCTGAAGATGGTCAACATGGGCGGTGGGTTCCCGACCCGCTACCTGCGCGACGTGCCGGTTGCCCAGGCCTATGGCCAGGCGATCTTCGGCGCGCTGCGCAAGCACTTCGGCAACCAGATCCCCGAGACCATCATTGAGCCCGGTCGCGGCATGGTCGGCAATGCCGGCGTCATCAAGTCGGAAGTCGTGCTGATTTCGAAGAAGTCCGACAATGACAATGTGCGCTGGGTGTTCCTCGACATCGGCAAGTTCGGCGGTCTCGCCGAGACGATGGACGAGGCGATCCGCTACCCGATCGTGACGCAGCGCGACCAGGACGAGAAGGCGCCATGCGTGCTCGCCGGCCCGACCTGCGATTCGGCTGACGTGATGTACGAGAAGACGCCCTATCCGCTGCCGCTGTCGCTGACGATCGGCGACGAGGTGCTGATCGAGGGCACAGGCGCCTACACGACGACCTATGCCTCGGTCGCCTTCAACGGCTTCGAGCCGCTCCGATCCTACGTGATCTGACGGCTCGCAAGAGCCCGAAAGGTCACGCGACGCCGGAACAGAACCTCCGGCGTCGGGTTGCATTGTTCGCGGATGGTGTCCGCACGACCAGGATCACGCAAATGGAAATCGCATTCGGCCAGCCGGCGGTCGTTCCGGCACTGACCATCGCAATCGAAAACGAGGGCGACATCGCTGCCCGCGAGTTGCTGCTTGCGCGCGCCATGGGCCCAAAGTGGAAGAAGAAGTCGTCGCAGAAGCTCCGGCGCGGCCGCCGCCCCTCCGAAGGCCTGTCCTTCGTCGCGCGTGACGCGGAGGGCCGGCTCGTCGGCACCGTCAGGCTGTGGGACGTTTCGATGGGCGCGGGTGGTCCGGCTGCGCTGCTGCTCGGCCCCTTGGCCGTAGACCCGTCGCTTAAGGGCGCCGGTGTCGGCTCGGCGCTGATGAAGCATGCCGTGGCCGAAGTGGAACGTCTCGGCCACAGGGTCATCCTGCTCGTCGGCGACGCGGCCTATTATGCGCGCTTCGGATTCTCGGCGCAGAATACGGGCAACCTGGCGATGCCGGGCCCCTTTGAGCGAGAGCGGTTCCTGGCGCTTGAACTTGCGCCGGGCGCCATCGGCGCGGCCAGCGGGACGCTGAAGGCGACCGGCCGCAAGGCGCGGGTGCTGACGGCCGGTACGATGCGCCGGGCAGCGTAGAGCGCTGCCCCCGCGTTCAGCCGATGAACTGGCTGAGTGCCATGGCGACAGACATGTCGCCTTCGACCTTGAGCTTGCCGGTCATGAAGGCGGTGGTCGGGCTGAGGTCGCCAGAGATCAGCCCCTCGAGGTCTTCGAGCGACAGTTTGATGGTGCAGTCGGTCGGTGCGTCGGTGGTGGAGACCGTCTCGCCGTCGATGACGAGGACGCCGTCCGAACCGGTGTCGAACTTGACGGATTGCTCGAAGCCCGAGGATTCGACTTTCGGCCTGATCTGATCCGCGATCGCCTGGATGCCCATTGCGCTCTCCTGTCTGGTTTTGCCGCGCTGCGCGCAGGCGAAGTTGCAGTTTGAAAGGGCCGCTCGTGCCCGTCAACGCGCATATAGCGTCGGCGGATGCACGACGGCAACCGTCCGCAGGGGAAGCGCCGTGACGGCCTAGTGTTCCTTGAAGTTCTTCGACATCTCGCGGGCGGTCTCGCCGGCCTGCATCTTGCGACGGATGGTGTTGTCGCGGATTTCTTCCTTGGACAGGAAGTCGACCTGCTCGATCAGCACCTCGTTGACCACGTCCTCGCCGATGCGCTTGTTGATGCTGTCGCGCAGGCCCGCGCGGAAAGCGTCAAGGTCGAGTGTCTCGTGGTTGACGAAATCGAGCTGCGGATTGCCGTAGACGTAGCTGTAGATCTCGTCGGTGAAGAGCGCGGCCGCCGGCACAGAGAGCCGGGCGAGGCTCTTCGCCTCGCCGGTGTAGACAAGCCGGGTCAGGAAGTAGCCGCCAATGCGGCCGCCGCGCAGGACCGGCACCGAGACGATGTCCGTCTTGACGTAGTCGAGACCGCCGAGCAGCGGGGCCGGCGCCGGCGCGTCGATCTTCGCCGATGCCATCTGGAACGAGTAGAATACGGCGCCGATGGCGACCGCGCAGACCCAGATGGCTGCGACGACGAACTTGATCATCGCGCGTAGCCGAACTCGCCGGCCGAATAGGTGCCGTCGGTCTCGGCATGCTGGATGGCGTTCTGCATCAGCGTGGCGATTTCGTTGACGGCGTTGAGATGCGCCCGGATGGCGGCCTCGTTGGTGGCCAGCTTGCCGCGCAACCGCTCGAGATCCTCGCGGTGCTCGACCGGCGGCGCGATGCCGCCGGCGCCTTTCAGGGCGCGCGTCAGTTCGTAGAGGAAACGGCTCTTGCGGGCGTTCGACGCCTTGATGTCGAAGTTGATGTCGGTGCGGATCGACGAGGTCTCCTCGTCCACTGCTTCCTCGATGCGGCCGATGAGGACGCCGAGATTGCCGGGCTGCTGCTGCGCCGGCTCTACGTGGGAGGGCCGGACCGCCAGGTCCTGGCCGGGAATGCCTTGCTGATACATCATGTTCACCCGCGATCGGTTCCGTTGGGGCCCGGGCCGGACAGGATCTGGACGAGCGACTCGTTCAGCCTGTGCAGCATTTCGTCGATGAGGGCCGGGGAGAGTTCAGCCGGAGGCGCCGCCGGCGCTGCGCCAGTGGCACCGGTGGCCGGTTCGGCGGCCTTTGCCTTTTCGGCCTGCCGGTAGCGGTCGCCCAGAACGCGGTCGGCGATTCCGATGCCGCCACGCTCGGCGATCGAGTCGGCGACCTTCTCGGCAAGCTGCGACTTCCACATGTCACCGGCTATGCCCTTGCCGTAAATGGATTCACCGTCCCGGGGCAGCATGTTCTGGATGAAGGTCTGCAGCACCATCGCCTCGAAGCGCTTGAAGCTCTCCGGCGTCGGCGTCCTGGCGCCATCGTTCCCGGTCGCGGCGGGCGCGTGCCGGCTGGCGACGGCGAAGGGCTCAGCCGGGGCGCCAGTCTTTGCCGCGCGTTGCGCAAGCGCCGCACGGGCCGCCTCGACGCCGGCCGGATCGGCGGCGCGCGCGACGTCCAGTACGATATCGCTGGGTGGTGAGATCGCCAAGAAGTGCTGTTCCTTGCCTCTTTTCAGGTGCCGATAATGGACCGGTAAACTTGCGGCAACCTTACTTGCCGTGCCCCCGGGGAACGAGCCGCTGGCCGATGATGTCGAGCCGCTCGCGGTCGCTCCGCTGGCGCTCGTCCTCCATCTGGACCTCGCGGTAGGAGCGCTCGACCATGTTGGTGCGGGCCGTCGCGGTGGCGAGGCGCGTTGCCTCCTTCTCGGCCATGGTCCGGTTCGCCTGCTCGCGCGCCAGCGCCTCGCCGATACGGCGGTGATAGATGTCGGGAAACAGTGCCGACATGGTTTCGTTGGCATCGAAGCGTTCAACCAGTTCGGCGGCGTCCTGTTTGGCCGTCGCGGCCTCGGCAATGAAACCGGCGCGGCGCACTTCGTGCAGCGCCTTGAGCTGCTGCTGGACAGCGAGGAGTTTCTTCAGCCGTTCGACGCGCGAGGTCATGTTGCTAGCGTCCAATCGTGATGTCGACGAAGCCGTCGGCGAACAGGCTGAGCATGGTGCCCAGGCCGAAATAGATGAGAATCAGGCCGCCCGCGATGACGAAGGGCAGCGAGATGAAGTAGACCGGAATCTGCGGCACCAGCTTGTTGACGAAACCGACGGTTAGGTTGACCAGCAGCGAATAGGCAACGAACGGGCTGCCGAGCCGCAGCACCACGAAGAAGGATTCCGACACCGTGTCGGCAATGTCGACGAGCGCGCCCTGCGGCCTGAACAGCACGTCGATAGGCGCCACGCGGTAGGAATTGACGAGCGCCCGGATGATCTCGTGGTGGAAGTCGAAGGTGAAGAGCAAGAGCAGCGCCGACAGCGAGATGATGCTGGCGAGGGCTGCCTGTGGCTCGCCCTCCTCGATGCTCGGACCGGCAACGCCGCTGAAACCGATCAGCATGGCGATGGCCGATCCCATGAACTGCAGCGCCATGATGTAGATTCTCGCCATCACGCCAATCAGCGCGCCGACCAGCACCTCCGAGATGATCATCGGTGCGAGTTCGTCCGGCCGACGGCTGACGAAGGGGAGTATCTGGTCCGAAAGATGGATGAGCAGGCCGAAGGTCGCGGCGATCGCGACATAGAGCCTTATCTGCATCGGTACGCGGGCGCTCGACAGGCCCGGCATCAGCATGAAGCAACCGCCGATGCGGCAGAAGGCGAGAAACGCCGCGATGACGACGCCATCCAGCGTTGCGTTCAAGATATGGTTCCGAGGATGCGCAGCTCGACGCCCTTTGCGATCTCGACATGGCTGAGAACCGGAAGCGTGGCGAAGAGGCGCTCGATGATCATCCGCACATAGGGCCGCGCGTCCGGCGCGGTGACCAGCACGAACCGCTCGCCGGCATCGAGATGGGTTCGGATGGCCTTGGTCGCTTCCTGGCCGAATTCCTCGAGCTGGCGCGGGTCGATGTCGAATTCGCGGATCTCGCCCTTGGCGTCCCGCTTCAGGCTCTGGTGGAAGGCGAGGTCCCAGCGGTTGCCGAGGCGCAGTACCTTCAACACGCCGCCCTCGGTGAGGTCGCCGCAGATCTGCTGCGCCATGCGAACGCGGACATGCTCGACGATCTGCTCGGTGCGACGGACATGCGGAGCGATCTCGGCGATGGCCTCGATGATGAGGTGCAGGTTGCGGATCGAGACACGTTCGGCGAGCAGCAGCTTCAGCACCGCCTGCAGGCCCGGATAGGAGATGTGCGTGGTGCAGATTTCGTCGGCGAGCTTGCGGTATTCCGGATCCTGGCGCTCGAGCAGCGCCTTCATGTCCTTGTAGGAGAGGAGCTGCGGCAGGTTGTTGCGGATCACCTCGGAAAGGTGCGTGAGCAGAACCGACATGTTGTCGGCGAAGGTATACTGCTCGCGCTTGAGGTCCTCGGAGAACATTTCGGGCACCGACCATGCGCGCATGCCGAAGGCGGGCTCGCGCACTTCCTCGCCGGGAATGTCCGGCACTTCGCGGTTGCCGAGCAGCACCATCACTTCGCCGACGCGCAGCGAGTGTTCGGCGACGACGGTGCCGTGCACCTTGATCTGGTAGCTCTTCGAGGGGATCGCGAAATCGTCGGTCAGCCGGACCTCGGGCACGACGAAGCCGTACTGGGTGGCGAACTTCTTGCGCATCTTGCTCATGCGGAAAGCAAGTTCCTGGTGCGCGACGATCAGCTTCGTCGAGAGCTGCTTGCCGATCAGGAGCTCGATCTCGGCGGTGGCCAGGGAGGCCTTGACCGAGTTCTTGTCCTCGTCGGCCTTGACGGCCTCGGCCTGCTTCTTCTCGGCCTCGGCAGCAGCGATGCGCTGCTCGCGGCGCTGCGGGATGATGTAGCCGATGGCAGCCATGGCGCCGGCAAGCGATACGAAGGGCAGCATCGGCAGGCCGGGCATGGTCGACAGCAGCAGGAGCAGCGCCCCGGCGACGTAGAGGGCGCGGGGATAGGCGCCGAGCTGGCCGAAGACGGCCTTGTCGGTCGAGCCGCGCGTGCCGCCCTTGGAGACCAGCAGGCCTGCGGCAAGCGAGATGATGAGCGCGGGGATCTGCGTCACCAGGCCGTCGCCGACCGACAGCTTGATGAAGACGTCAGAGGCCTCGCCCATGGACATGTCATGGCGGAAATAGCCGATGGTGATGCCGCCGACGATGTTGATGAAGGTGATGATCAGACCGGCGATGGCGTCGCCGCGCACGAACTTGGAAGCACCATCCATCGAACCGAAGAATGAGCTTTCCTCCTCGAGTTCGCGGCGGCGGTGCTGCGCCTGCTTGTCGTCGATCATGCCGGCCGAGAGATCGGCGTCGATCGACATCTGCTTGCCGGGAATGGCGTCCAGCGTGAAGCGCGCGCCAACCTCGGCGATACGCGTGGCGCCCTTGGTGATGACGATGAAATTGACGATCACCAGGATCAT
Organism: Mesorhizobium sp. 10J20-29; assembly: GCF_054130485.1. Lineage (NCBI taxonomy): Bacteria > Pseudomonadati > Pseudomonadota > Alphaproteobacteria > Hyphomicrobiales > Phyllobacteriaceae > Mesorhizobium > Mesorhizobium sp. 10J20-29. Next base: position 234,056 of record NZ_CP199156.1, on the reverse strand, counting down.
GAAGACGATCAGACCGATGACGAAATCGCCGCTCATGACGAGCTGGGCGAAGCCGCTGATGACGTAGCCGGCCGCGTGCGTCCCGTCATTGCCCTCCGACAGGATCATGCGCGTGGTGGCGATGTTGAGCGACAGGCGCAACATGGTCGAGATCAGCAGGATCGTGGGGAATGACGAGAAATCGAGCGGCCGCTGGATCCACAGCGCGACCATCAGGATGAGGACCGAGAGCGCGATCGAGAAGGCGAGGCCGACGTCGATCAGGAAGGCCGGAATCGGCAGGAACAGCACCGCAAGGATGACGACGATGCCGAGCGCGAAGAACACATCGCGTGCGTTCTTGGCGACGGGATCCGGCGTGATTGTTTCTGCGATCGCCATGTTCACCCAGGCCGGTTGCGAAAGCCGGCGCGCGCCATGCGCGATCCGGCCCGACCAGACTAGGCCGCCAAGCTTGTGCGAAGGTGGGCCGGAAGGGCGACCGGTGCCGCCCTTCCGCGCAGGTCAGAACACTTTGTCGACGGACAGGCCGAGCGCCATCGAGCCGGCGTAGGTCGCCTGCGGGCCCTGCTGCAGCGGATGGAAGCGGGCGCCCTGGATGTCGCGGAAGCGCCGCTCAAGCCCGTTCGAACGGTAGAATCCGGCGCCGCCCGCAAGTTCCAGCGCCAGTTCCACGGTGCGGATGGCGTTTTCGGCAACCAGCGAGCGGCCGATCATCACCTCGTTGATCGAGTTTGCCGAGGGGGCGTTCTGGTTGGCGGTCTCGACCATGTGGCGGTGCGCCATCTGCGCGGCGCGCAGGCTGGTGTCCATGCGCCCGGCGAGCGACACCAGGTGCTGGTCGGGGGCCTTCCTGCCGGCCAGCCCGATGGCGATGTCGCGGGCGCTCTCGGCGACGCCGAGATAGGCCGCGTAGATCAGCGGAAAGGCGATCGTCGCGATGATGTGGAACAGCGGGTGCCACTCGCCGCTGTTTCTCGCCACCGCCACCCCGGCGTCGGGGATGAAGAGGTCCTCGATGACGACGTCGTTGGAGCCGGTGCCGCGCATGCCGAGGGTGCGCCAGGTCTCGACGACCTTCACTTCCGGCGCCTTCATCGGCACGGCAAAGTGCAGCACCTTTGCCGGTTCCTCGCCCTCCAGAATGGCGCCCGTCATCAGCAGGTCGCCGGCCTCCGCGCCCGAGGTGAAAACCTTGCGCGCGGTGACCCTGTAGCCGCCGTCGACCTTGACGGCCTTGCCAGAGCCGGCGATCCAGTCGGAACCGCCGCTCGACAGCAGGATGAGCTTTTCCGAAGCGACCCGCTTCAGTAGCGGCTCGACGGCGGCGATCTTCTGATAGCGCCAGCGCCAGGCCGGAATGGCGACCTGGTGGGTGTGCATGGAAAAGGCGAGTGCGGTAGAGCTGCAGCCATGTGCGATCTCGCGCAGCATGTCGCAGAGTTCTGCGAGCTCGGCGCCCTTGCCGCCGAATTCGACGGGCACGCCCGCCTCGACCAGGCCTGCCGCCTTCAGAGCTTCGTAGTTGGCGGCCACGAAGCGATCGTTCTCGTCACAATCTGCCGCCCGCCCGGCGAAGTCCGGGGCGAGGCGGCGCGCGATGGCGGCGACGCTTTCGGATCCGTTGGTTTTCGGACTCGAGATCTGGCTTGCGATGGTCATGGCGATGGTAGTCCTCCTGTTTCTATCGCTCGACCATCAGCCTCCAATGACGTAGGGTCCAGTATCGGAACTGTACTGGCGCTCGACGCGGTTACATTCTCGAGCGCCCCGACGACAATGTCCTGAAACCCCGGCTGTCCACACTCGGACGGGTGGCAGGAGGCATTACGTCAGAAGCAGGGGACGGAAGGATGGAACGAGGCGGTTATGGGCAGTTTTGCCCGGTTTCCATGGCGGCGGAGATATTCTGTGCGCGCTGGACCCCGCTGGTCATGCGGGAATTGCTGGCCGGCACGACGCGTTTCAACGACCTCAGGCGCGGCGTGCCGCGCATGTCGCCGGCGCTTCTTTCGAAACGGCTGAAGGATCTGGAAAAGGCCGGCATCGTGTCCGTGTCGCGCGATGGCAGCGGCGTCGAATACACGCTGACACCGGCCGGGGAAGACCTGCGCGAGATCGTGATGGGCCTGGGTTTCTGGGGCACACGCTGGGTTGAATCGCAGCTTTCGCTGCGCAATCTCGATCCGTCGCTGCTGATGTGGGACATGCGCCGCAACCTGGTCATCGAGCCGTTGCCGCGCCGGAAATGCACGATACAGTTTCAGTATCCCGAATTGCCGGCGACAAGACAGAATTTCTGGCTGGTCGTCGAAGAAGGCACAGTCGACCTGTGCGCCTTCGACCCGGGATTCGAGGTCGACCTGCTGGTTCGTACGCCCCTGAGGACGATGACCGCGATCTGGATGGGAATAGCGAAACTGCGCCATGAGATCGAGAACGGCAATCTCGAGATCGACGGCGATCCGACAATATCCGGCGCGATGCAGAGCTGGCTGGGGCTCAGCCCCTTTGCGACGGAAACCAGCCGTGTCCGCCAGCCGGCCCTGCGGGCGGTCTAGAAGCCGGTTTCGATGCGCTCGAAGATGACGTTGGCGAAGGCCGAGATCTGGCTGCCCATGAAGGGGCCGGTGAAGGCAACCACCAGCATGATGGCGATGATCTTCGGCACGAAGGTGAGCGTGATTTCCTGAATCTGCGTCAGCGCCTGGACAAGTGCGATGCCGACGCCGACGAGCATTGCCGCAGCGACCGCGGGGCCGCATGCCGTCAGTACCGTCCAGATAGCGAACTGGACGATATCGAGGGCATCGGCCTCGTTCACGCCGGCGTGCCCGAGATGGTGATGCCGGTGCCGACCGTGATCTCCTTGCCGCCTTCGAGCACGGCGACCATGCCGTTGGACGTCAGGCGCACTTCCTCGACCTTGCCGCTGACCTTGCCATCGGCTGAGGTGACGGTGCGCCCGATGAGCGCGTCGGCCTGGCCAAGCACGGAAGACTGCAGCATCTGGTCGAGCTTGCTGTTCATCTGGACCGACTGCTCGACCTGGCTGAAGGCGGCAAGCTGGGCCATGTACTGGGTGGAGTCCATGGGATCCGTCGGATCCTGGTTCTTCATCTGGGCGACCAGCAGCTTGAGGAAGGACTGGTAGTCGACCTGGGTCTTGGAGGCAGCGTCAGTCGCTGCCGTCGGCGGTGCACTGGTTGCGCTGGTGACGTTCATCTCTTTCCCCCCTGGGCCATCATCTTCGGCTCGCTCGATGGCTGGTCGTCATTGTCGCTCAGGGCCTTCCTCTCGATCGGATAGAGCGAGCGGATCGCCTTCAGGGCCTCATAGACATGGCCCTCGCCGACCATCTGGTCGATGTGCTTGAGCGTACCGGTGATCTCGGGATCGCTGAAGCTTGCCAGCATCAGCGGCAGCGAGCGGCGGAACATCTCATAGGCGTCGCCCGCACCGCTCGGATTCATCAGCATGACCTGCAGGATGAAATAGAGCTGGCGCAGCGGCGTCGACGCTTCGTCGATCTGCAGCACGTGACTCTCGAGCAGGAATTGCACGTCGTTTAGCAGTTCGAGCGTCACCTTGCGGTCGACGCGGATGACGGCGCCGTTGAGATAGATCTTCTCGTTCGGCTTGAGCGATATCTTCAAAGTGTTCTTCATTGGATTCCATCCCGGATGATCTGGGAGACCTCGATCAGGCCTTCGAAATTGTCGGATCGGCCCTGGCGCACCTCCTCGGCCTCGCGCAACAGCCACAGGCCGATGGAGATCAGGTTGGCGCGCAGCTCCTTGGGCAGTGCGTTGTCGGGGCTGCCGAGGTCCTCGACGAAGGAGGTCCATACGCGGTTCATGAAGTGGAGGGCTTCGATGGCCTCCATCGAGTCCGTGCCGACGGCTCGTGCGGCGATCAGCATGTCGATCGAGCGCGTCAGCAGCTGGCGTTCGCGATCCTTGGCATCGGCGACGGAGTCGGTCTGGATGTCGGCGTAAGAGAATTGATACATGTCGTGTCCGTCTGGCGTCGCCGCTGGTGTTGCCGTTAGCCCAGGAATCGAAGCAGGCTCAGTTGCTGGATGCGCGCGGTCAGCGCGTAGGAAGTCTCGATGCTCGAAAGCAGGTCGGCCACGCGCGTCGAAGCCTCGTAGGGATCGACGCCTTCCATATCGAGAATGTTCTTCTCGAACAGGCTGGCCTGCATCTTGATGCGTTCACTGGCGTCGGAGACGCGCTTCTCGACGATGCCGGTCTGCGATTGCAGGTCGGCAAGTCCGGCGATGGCCTCGCCGACCATGGAGACGGCGCGCTCGATCAGCTGCTTCTTGCCGGCGACACTGAGGTTGCTGTCGAACAGGTCGCTGATCGTGGCGGCTGCCATCGCCAGCTTGCGCATGCCTTCCTCGTTGGCGCCGACCGACGTTTCGGTCGTCTGGTTGAGCGCGATGCGGCTGACGATCTTCTGGTCGGTGGCATTCGACCAGTTGGCCTGCCACCCGGCGCCTAGGAATTGCGGCTCGAGGGCCGAGGTGATGAAGGTATCCATCTGCGCCGCCGTGATGTTGGCGGCGGCCGGGTCGTTTTGCGCGAAGCCGAAATGACCGAGGAAAGCAGCGTCGAAGGCGGCCTTGGACGGTGAGCCAGCTTCGTTGAAGCCGTTGACCGGGCGGACGTCCGTGTTGACGCCGGCAAACAGGTATTCGCCGTTCAGGCTGGTGTTGAGGATCGAATTGAGTTCCTGCAGTGCGGTGTCGGCGCCGCTGCGCGTGACCGTGGCCCCGGCGTCGCCATTGGCCGTTGCTGTCAGCGTGGCCAGGAAATTTTGCGCGGTCTCCGACAGCTTGCCGAGCGCCATCTGCGTTGCCGACAGGCGCGAGGAAGCCATCGAGTTGGAATCGACGATGCCGTTGAGGCGGTCGAAATCGCGGGCGAAGCTGACGACCTGAGCGGTCTGGGCGCCGAGCGCCAGACCGGTGTCGGCGACCTTGCCGGATGCGACCTCCTTCTGGGCCGTGACCAGGCTGCTCTGCGTGCGCTGCATGGAATAGCGCAGGGCCTGGGAAACAGCGGAGGTCGAGACGAAGGATGCCTTCATGGCGCTACCTCACCGCCGCCAGCAGAGCCGTGAGCATCTCGTCGATGGTCGAGATCAGACGCGCCGAGGCCTGGTAGGAATGTTCGAGGTCGAGCAGCAGCGACATTTCCATGTCGACATTGACGCCGGTGTCGTTGGACAGCGCCTCGGCGGTGCGCACCGCCAGAGCCTCGCTGTTCTGCAGCGTCGTCGAGGCGGTCTGCCGCAAGCCCTCGAACCAGCCGATGGCATTGGTCGAAAAATCGGACAGGCTGGTGTTGGGGTTGATGCCGGCGGCGGGATCGAAGGCCATCGGCGTGGTCATTCGGTCGCTGTAGGCGATCAGCAGGTTGGAATAGGAGGAGCCGCCGAGGGTGTTGACGACATAGGCCGCACCATTGGCACCGCCATCACGCAACAGGCTGGGGTTGCCGCCCTGCGCGGAATCCATGGCGGCGTTGAGCGAAATCGAGCCGGCCAGACCGCTGACCAGGGTGCCGGCCGCCGGCATGCCGGGTGCGCCGGGCCAGGTGAAGAGACCCGGCGCGTCGGGCTGTGCGGGCGCGGTCTCGGAGAAGGCGGTGATCAGGCCGCGCGCGACTTCGTCGAGCTGGCTCTGCATGGTGGTGGTGACGCTGTCGCGCAGCTGTGTCAGCCCGGCGAGCTTGCCGGACGCGGGATTGGTGCCGCGGACGGCGACGCCGTCGACATAGACGGAATTGCCGGGCACGCCGGCAGCAAGCACGCTCGACGGCGTGAAGGTCACGGCGCGCGGTATGGCCTCGAACAGCATCGTGCCGTCATTGGTCATCACGACCATGTCGTTGTCGCCGCGGGTGAAGGTGGTCACCGGCAGGTATTCGGCGATCTTCTTCAGCGTCGCATCGCGCTGGTCGAGCTGGTCCGAGACGTCGCGACCGGCGCGCGTGCCGGCGATCACCAAGTCGTTCGAATTCTTGAAATCGGCGAGCAGGGTGTTCAACTCGCCAACCGCGCCGGCGATCTCGACATCGGCCTGCGAGCGGAAGGACTGGATTGCCGCGGTGCCGTCGTTGAGTGAGCGCACCACCTGGCGGGCCGCGTCGAGCGCGTTCTCGGCGAGGTTCTGGTTGGAAGGCGCAGACGAATAGAGCTGCATCGCCTCCTGCAGCCGGCCGATGGCGGTGGCCGGAGACGAGGCATTGTCGATGCCGTTTACCGATATGCCGAGCCGTTCCATGCCGGAGTAGAGTGCGCTCTGGCCGCTCCACTGCGACAAGGCGCCGAGATTCTGGCGAAACAGCTGGTCGCTTGTCGCGCGCTGGACCTGGACAACGTGGGCGCCCGGCGCCGTGCTGGCGACGACCGCCGTGCGGCGATTGTAGTCGGGGTTGTTGGCTTCGAGCACATTGCGCGAAACGATGCTGGTCTGGCGCCCGACATTCCTGATCGACGATTGTGCAGTGCTCAGCGCGGATGACAGCGACATGCTTTATCTCGGCAGCTTCAGGCTACCTCTTGAGGTTGACAAGGACGTCCATGAGATCGGCTCCGGTCTGGAACACTTTCGAATTCGCAGTGTAGCTGCGCTGCGATTCGATCATGTTGGTCAGTTCCTCGGCGATATCGACGTTGGAATTCTCGAGTGCGCCCGCAACGATGCTGCCGCGGCCGCCTTCGTTGGCGAAGCCGATCTCGACCCCGCCGGAATCGGCGCTCTGCGTGAACACGTTGCCAGGCAGGTTGGTCAGCTGGTCGGGGCTCTGAACCGTAGCGATGGGGATCTTGTAGAGAGCCAAGTAGCTGCCGTTCTCGTACTGGGCGTAGACGGTGCCGTCGTTGGAGATTTCGACGCCGGCGACCGCACTCGGCGCATCGCCGTTTACCTTGGCATCGAGCACCGTGTAGTTCAGCGCAAGCTGCGTTGTCTGGGTCAGGTCGAGGTCGAACGAGGCGCCGCCCGGAACCGGGATGACGATGTTGTTGGCGCTGGCGCCGGAAAGCTTGCCGGTTGCCGGATCGAAGCTGAGCGACTGCGTCTGCAGCGGACCGGAGGAATAGGGGAACGAGGTCGACGGCGCGGCATCGGCCTGATTGTAGACGGCGACTTCCCAGGTGTTGGTGCCGGTCTTTGTAAAGTAGACGTCGAGCACCACCTCGGTGCCGAGATTGTCGTAAACGACCAGCGAGGACTTGCCGCCGGCTTCCGCGGTTGGCGCGTTGGCCGAGGGCAGGTTGGCGGCCGCTGGCGCCGTCGAATTGTTCGGCAGGTTGGCGACGAGCGAGCCGGCCGTGGTCGGTGTGGCCGTCAGTTCGACCTGCGAGATGCGGATCTGCTCAAGCCCGCCAAACCCGTTGGCGACGGCGCTCGGGATGCCGTTGGCGAAGCTGTAGCCCATCAGGTAGAAGCCGGCCGCATTGACCAGGCGGCCTTCGCCATCGGGAACGAAGGAGCCGGCGCGGGTCAGCACCGGGCTGCCGCTCGGACTCTGCACGACGAAGAAGCCTTCGCCGTTGATCGCGAGGTCGCTCCCTGATGTCGTGTACTTCAGGTCACCCTGCTGCGAGACCGCGTGGCGCACCGTGGTGGTGACGCCGCCCGAGGTGTAGCTGCCGGCGGTGGTGGGGATGATCAGCGAGGAGAATTCGGTGCTCGACCGCTTGTAGCCGGTGGTACCGGAGTTGGCGATGTTGTCGGCGACCGTGGACAGGCGGTTAGCCTGGGCGTTCATTCCGGACACGCCGGTCCGCATCATTCCATAAAGGCTCATCGAGGCGTTTCCCCAGTTCCCATGTGACCAACCGCGATCATAGGCCCATGGACTTGCGCGAAGCTGGCGCGCCGACGATCGGGTCCAGCAAGGTGGAGCCCGACCGGTCGGGGAACATCAGGCAACCAGCCGGTAGCCGAGGAAGCGCTTGGAATCGATCGGGTCGAAACCTAACCGTTCCCGCAGCTTCTTGCGCAGCTTGCTGATGTGGCTCTCCACGACGTTCTCCTCGACCTCGTCGTCGAAGATGCCGTAGATCGCGTTGAAGACCTGGGACTTGGTGACGCGACGACCGCGATTGCTCGCAAGATATTCGAGAATGCGGCGCTCGCGCCGGGGCAGGGGAAGCGGTTCGCCGTTGATCTCGGGCTCGCGGCCATCCATGAAGACGCGCATCGGACCGATCTCGGTGTGCTCCTGCTCGTCCTGAACCCGGCGCCGGATCGCGGAAATGCGGGCGAGTATCTCGCGGATGTGAACCGGCTTGCGGATGACGTCGTCGACGCCGGACTCGAAAAGCATCAGGGTGTTTTCGAGCGAATGATGCTCGCTGAGTGCGATGACCGGCGCGCCGGTCCGGTCACGGATCGTGCGGGGAGATACGGCACTGTCGCCGCAATCGCCGATCAGGAACGCCTGGACCGATCTCAGGTCCTCATCGGCGACCGATGTAACCCATTCGCCGAATTCGTTAGATCGAAACGAGGCCGTAGCCACGCCCTCTCTGTCAAAAAGTGAATGATATCCCTCTTGTACGAGCTCTCGCTCGTCCACAATTACGATCACCGGCCCGCCCTCCGAATCAGAAGTTTTCAACTGATTACGAAGAGTTAGCTCCTGTCATTAATCCTGAACAACCGTGATTTCTTACAGGTAATTTCTTGCGAGTCGGCACGTTACCGTGGGCGGCGCCGCGGCTGTCCCGGCTTGCGGGCGGGCGGGAGCGGCTCTGGGGCGATGATGCTGAACTCTACGCTGGGTTGCAAAAATTCCTGGCGTTATCGGTCCATTTTCCGAAGCCGGTCGCAACCATGTTGGCGATGACGCGGCAGACATATTTTTTCTGCGCCGGGTCGTTGTCGGGGCCGGCATGGTAGCGTGCAACGGCCATCGACCAGGTATCGTGGCGGGCGTGCAGGGTGAGCAGAAAGCGGGCCGCATAGTCGACGTTTCGGCGGGGGTCGAGCATCTCCGCAACGCTCTTGAACTCGCGGCCGTGGTAGTGGTGGTTGACCTGCATGCAGCCGACGTCGATCCACTTCACGCCTGAGGCGCGGGCCGCCTCGAATGCCTTCAGTGCCTCGCGTCGGGTTCGCGGGTAGACGACTTTCCCTCCAATATTCAGTGCGTTAGGCTGCAAGCTGCCGCTTCGGCCTGTCTCGGCCAGCCCGACGGCGTAGAGGATGCCGAGCGGAATGTCATAGTGCTCGGACGCCCGCAGGATCTCGGGTTCGCAGGGATTTTCGGGTTCGACAGCCTGTGCCTTGCCGGCGCTAGATATACACGCCGCCAGAACCGCGATCATTGTTGCCAGCAGGGCCTTTCTGGCCGGTTTGACGGGCATGCGACTGTGCTCCTCCAGGCTGCTGACCGTTGGTTCCTCCGCCGCCACTGGCCGATGAGCCGGCGTTCGACTGCTGGCCGCTGCCAGTAAATTGCTGAGCTCCGGCCCCGGCGCCGTCCGGACGCGCCTGGGTTGAAGAAGCAGCTGCAGGTTGCAATATCGTGACGCGGTCGATCTCATAGCCCATGCCGCGCAGCGACTTGACCAAGCTCTCGGAGTCGGTCTGGAGGGCACGATACGCCTCGTTGCTTTCGACCTGCAGCTCGATCGAGAGCTGGTCGCCCACGAATTTGAGGCTGGCGGTGACCATGCCGAGCTCGGCCGGGTGCAATTGAATGGAAAGCGAGTGGGCTGGTGTCGTGCCGATGGGCAGCGCCTCGGCTGTAATCCGGATCGATTCGGGCTTTAGCACGCCGCTCGCGGCAAGCGTCGTTGCGAGCGAAAGCGACGTCGACTGGGCGGGCGCCGGCATCATCTGTTCGGAAATCACGGTGACCCGCGACGTGGAGCGTCCGTTGTCGGCGGCAGAGTTGACCGACTTTGGCGCCGTCCTGTCGGACGACGCGTCTGCATTTGCCGAACTCGATCGGGAGCGGACGCCGGTCGGTGGCAATTCGGTCTCGGCGGTCTCGCGGCGCGGAGCGGCGGCCGGTTGTACCGTGCGGGCTCGCGGCTCGACGCCATCGGCGGTTCCCGAATCCGCCTCGCCGTCCTCGGCTACCTCGCTGCTGACGGAATCAGTTCCCGTGCGGGCAACGGGAGCAGCCGGCGCCGCGCGACGCGCGGACTCGCCGCTACGGGTGGCCGCGACGTCGGGGCGCATTGCACCGGCGGCCGCCTGGGCTTGTGGCGGATCGGTTTCATCCGGCGCGGTCTTCACGGCAGTTGCTTCGGCGGGTTCGGGCTGTTCAGGGACGTCAGCTGACACGAGCGCAGGCGAGGCATCCACCTCGGGTTCTTCCTTCGGAGCTTTCGCCGTCTTGCGGGGATGAGTCGGTGCATCAGCTTCTGCCGTTTCATCGGCGGACGGGGCAGACCCGTCGGGCAGGGGGGCGTCCGGTGCATCGTCCTGACCGCGATCCGGCAAACGGAACTCGAACCTGCGCCCGAAGCTTTCGATGCGCTGGATGGCAGCGCCGAACCGTGCGCCAAAACGCGGAGCATCGCGGTCGGCGTCGGCCTGCTCGGCCCCGGCGCCAGGCCTCGACTTCAAGGCGTTGCCCAACGCCTCGTCGAAGCCGGGACCAGCCTCAGCGTCGCGAGACGTTTGCCGGTCTGCGCCGGTCCTCGGCATCAGGATCCTTGGCAGCGCCTGATCCACCCCGTTCGTCATTCCGGCATCTCCCCGAGCAACTTGTCGATGTCTGTCAGCTTGGCACGCGTCGCGGCCATCATGGCGTCTGTCTCGTCGGCCGCGGCATCGATGCTGCGCGCCGGACCATTCAGCGGCGCCGGCGAATGCGATTGTACCGCAGCCTGCTGGACAGGTTCCTGGCCGTGGCCCGCGGCCGGCGCCGCAACGGGTTCCTGGCTATGGTCGTCAGCCGGCGCAGCCGCGGCAGGAACGGGTTCAGGACCAACCTCGCGAACCGGGTTGGCCCGAGCCTTGATCACCTGCTCCGGCAGGCCTTCCGGCACCGCGGTCATCCCTGTGGCGATGGCACTTGCCGCGTCGAGCAGTTCCCTGTCGCTTTCGGACAGCTGGTCGCGATCGATCTTCGAAAGCCTGGCGAGCACGTCGCCGACCGTGCCCGAGGTCACGCCGGACAGGCTCGAATAGAGAAGCGTGCGCGCATCCTCGTCGCGGCCCTCAGCGCGCCCCGACGCGAAGGCCGAGAGTTCGGTCAGACCGTCGATGGCGGCTTGGCGGGCGATGCGCAGGTAGATGACCTTCTCCTGCTCGGGCTCCATCAGCCCCGCGATGGTGGTGACCTCGGCAAGGTCCAGCCCGACATGGAGCGCGATGACGCCGGCCACGAAAGTGTCGGCGAACTGGCTGGCGTATGGCGATCTCAGGTAGCGGCGGACATATTCTTCAGAAAGGAACAGGAATCGCCTGATGTCGCCAAGCCCGGTCGCGATGGCGATTGACCGGCGGAGCGCCGCCTCCTCGACAAGCGTGCCGGGGCTGAGCAGGCGCGCCTTGTCGAGCAGGGCGAGCGCGGCCTCCGGCTCCTGCTCGGCAAGCACCGATGCCTTGACCAGCGCCAGGGAGGCGCCGAGATCGGGCGTGTAGGCCATGGGGTCGACGCCGCCGAGTGCAGTGCGCGCGGCCAGCGGTTCGCCCCGGATATAGGCCAGGATACCGTCGCCGAGCTGGACGACGGGGTCGTCCTGGCCAAGCTTCGTCAGGGCGTACTCGACGGTTCTCGGGTTGCCGCCGCTCATCGCGTAGACGAGAAGGGCGCGGCGGTTCAGTATGTTGTCGAAGCGGGTTCCGTCGTCTGCCGCAAAGCGCGCGTCGATCATCTCGAGCAGCTTGCGCTGCATGGGCATGGCGGCATGATCGCCGCCGGCAATGCGGTCCTGAACCAGTTCGAGCGACCGCACCATCTGGTAGGGTTGAAGCTGGGCCTCTTCGGCCAGCAGACCATTGGCCGAAGCGGCCACGAAACCCGCGGCGCCCGCCAACCGGCAGAGTGCGCGGAGCGGTTTCATCCGTCGACGTCCAGCAGGATCTCGATGCGGCGGTTGCTGGCGCCGAACGGATCGTTCGTGTCTTTCAGTTCGCGGTCGGCATGGCCGGACACCTCGGTGATGCGTGTCTCGTCGAGGCCGCCGCGGACCAGCATGTAGTAGGCCGAGTGTGCGCGCGCGCTCGACAGCCGCCAGTTGTCATAGTCGGCGCTGCGGAACGGACGTGCGTCGGTATGGCCATTGATGGTGAGCGTTCCCTTCTGCTCGGCCAGCGTCTTGCCGATCTTTTCCATGGCAAGCACGAGTTCCCGGCGCGGCAGGGCCGAGCCGATCTCGAACATGCCGAAGTCGAACTGGTCGGTCACGGAAATCACGACGCCCTTTTCCCCAGCAACGACCGACAGTCCCTCGGCGATCTTGGGATCGGCGGCCAAGCTCTGCGCCAGTTCCTCGCGGATGGCATCGGCTGCCTTGACGGTTTCGGCGCTCGGCGCCTTTTCTTCCTTGTCGACCGGCTCGGCGTGCTCGTCCGTCTTGGCCGGGTCGGCGTGGTCCTCTGCCGCCGCCGCCTTCGGTTTCTTGCCGGCAAGCTCCTGCAAGGGGGCAGTATCGGACGGGACGGCCTCCATCATGACGTCCTCGGGCGTCTCGGTGCGATTGTCGCCGTCCATTTTCGGCTTGCGAACCGCGCCCTGCGCTGTTTCGGGCGCCGATGCGACCTGCTGCGTCCAGAAGTCGGGGGCGAAGGGATCGCGGTAGGCTTCGCCGCCGGATGCACCGCTCGAGGGACCGGATAGCTGCGCGCCGCCGTCGCCCTTTTCACTGATATTCTGCAGCACGCCCGTCTCCTCGGCGATCTCCGACAGGACAGCGTAGGGATTGGCGAACAGGTACTTGTCGGAATGGTTCTCGCTCTTGGAGGCGTCGTCCTCCTTCTGGGTCGACGGGTTGGCTGTGAGAACGCCCTCGGTCGGCTTGACCTGCTCCGACGCGGAGGTGTCGGAAGAGGCGCCAGCCGAATGGGGGCCGTCGCCGACATCCTCGAGACCCTTCTTCGACGAGTTGCGGTCGATGAGCTTGACCGGATTGAAGTAGCTGGCAACGGCCGCCTGGGTCTGCTCATTCGAAGCGTTGATCAGCCACATGACGAGAAAGAAGCACATCATGGCCGTCATGAAGTCGGCGAAGGCGATCTTCCAGACGCCGCCGTGATGGCCCTCATCGTGGTCGCCATGACCACGCTTGACGATGATGATCTCGTGTTTTGGTTCGTCGTCGGCGGTGATGCTCATGAGAGGATGTCCGAAAGCACGGTTGCCCATTCGGACAGGCGCGTCTCAAAGAGATTTCCGTCGATGTTGACGACGAGGTCGAAGCCCGGCGCCTCGATGAAGTCGAACTCGCCGGCGCGGTCGCCGAGCGACTCGCTCAACGTTGCAAACAGGGACTGCGGGCCGCGCACCTCGATGCGGACGGCTTCGCGGTCGGTGACTGCGGCGCGGATCGACTGCGCGAGGCTTTCAAGCGAGCGCTTCTGCAATTCCTCGCTAAGGAAGGCGCCCAAAATCCGTGTTGCCGCCGAGGCCGACTGCTCGCCGATGCGGCTTTCCATTTCGTCCATCCGGGCGGCGATGGTCTCTGCGGCCGACTTGCCGAAGTTCTGCAGCATGGCCTCCAGTTCGGTGGCGTGCGCAAGCTTCAGTTCATCGAGCGCGGCGTTGTGCGCGAGCGTCAGGCGCTCCTCGATCGCAGCTTCCGCCTTGGCGATCTGGGCCTGGACGTCCTGTTCGGGATCGGCCTTCGGCCAGTCGACGGGAGGAGGCGTTTCTGCCCTGGCGACCGGGCGCGGTTCCGCCATCGCGGCGGGCAGGGGCAGCGGGCTTGCACCAAAATCCTGTAGCAGGTCGGAAAGGTCGACGACTGCCACTAGGAGGCCTCCTGATGCGACCACTTGCGCAGGATCTGCGCGGTGCGCTCCTCATTGAGGTCGACCATGCGGGCGAGCCTGTCCTGCGGCGCCGGGCGGATCTTCTGGCGCAGCTCGTCGAGCGGTGTCGAACCGGCGCGCGCCCCGGGGATCGAAGCCGCCGCCGATTCCGGAGTGCCCGGGGAGTTGGCGGCCTGCGGGCTCGGCAGGGTGCGCTGCGAATCGTCGGCCGCTGACGACGCTCCGGGCGCGGCAAGCGCGGGGGTCGGCTGGCTCATCGCCGCGACCATCGGCTTGAGGCCGAAGAAGGCGAGCAGGAAGGCGACGACGATGAAGGAAGCGGCGTTGATCATCGTGCCGGCGTGGCGGCCGATCGAATCCAGCATGCCGGGCGCGGCGGTCTCTTCGCCGTCGAGGCCGTCGATGAACTCGACCGCCGAAACGCTGATCACGTCGCCGCGGATTTCGCTGAAGCCGGTTGCCGAAGCGACCAACTTCTGGATCTCTGCAACGCGGGCGGCGATCTGTTCGGGTGTGGCCGTGTCGCCCAGGATGGCGGTCAGCCGCTGCTGGTTGACGACGACGGCGACCGACATCTTGGTGACGGTGTAGCCGTTGCTGACGGTCTCGATGCGCTTGGAGTTCATCTCGTAGTTGGTGGTCTCTTCCTTGCGCTCGCTCTGCTCGGAAGACTGCGGGCCGTCAGCCGATGCGAGGTCGGCCTCGGGAAGGTTCTGCTCGACGGTGGTCGGCGAACTGGCCGATTTCTGGCTGGCGTTCTCGTTCGACTTCACCACCTGGATCGACCGCTCGACCCGCGATTCAGGATCGAAGATGGTCTCCTGGGTCTGGCGCGAGTCGGTGTTCACGTCGGCCTTGACGCTGGCGCGGAAATTGTCCGGGCCAAGGTAGGGGGCCAGGGCGCGCCGGATGTTGTCCTCGATCTGCAGCTCGATGTTGCGCTCGACGTTGAGCGACTGGCTGGCGCTGTTGTTGTTAGGATCGTCGCCGGCGGCGAGCAGCGTCCCGGTCGAATCGAGGACGGTGACGTCCTGCGGGTTGAGGCCCGGAACGGCAGCGGCGACCAAATAGCGTATGGACACCGCGCTGCGGGCGGCGTCCATACCGCTCGAGCGGATGACCACGGAAGCCGACGGCCTCTGCTCGTCGCGGCGGAAGTTGGCGCGTTCCGACATCACGATGTGGACGCGGGCGGCGCGGATGCCGGCGATCGACTGGATTGTGCGGGCGATCTCGCCTTCCAGGGCGCGCACCCGGGTGATCTGCTGCATGAAGGAGGTCAGGCCGAGCGAGCCGACATTGTCGAAGAGCTCGTAACCGGCGTTGGCGCTGGTCGGCAGTCCCTTTTCGGCCAGCATCATGCGGGCTTGCGCGGTCTTGCCGGCCGGGACGAGCACGGTCGTGCCGTCGGATGCCACGTCGAAGCCGATGCCGGCCTCGCCCAGCACGAGGCCGATCTGGTTCACGTCCGACCGTTCCAGGCCTACGTACAGCGTCTCGTAAGCGGGGCGGTTGAGATAGATCGAGCCGACGGCGATGACGGCAAGCACCAGAGCGAGAACGGCGCCCATCATGGCCAGCCGGCGCGGACCGAAGTCGAGCAGGTTCTGGACGATTGGCTTCAACTGCTCTGGCACGGTTCGACTCCCGGATAGACGCACCATCCGAGGTTAGAGCTTGAAGCTTGTGCGAAAATGATAGGACGGGCCGTTCGGACCGAAAAAGTCGGTGCAGAAAGCGGCTGATTCCCGGTCTTGAAAAGTCAGGTGATACAAAAGCTTAGAGCCCGTTCCTCGCCGGAACTTCCGGCGTGGAACGGGCTCTAGTCAAATGGCGGACCCCGGAGTGGCGCGGGCCGCTAGTTCTGGAACAGCGAGAGCACGCGCTGGGCGTTGCTGTTGGCGATCTGGAGCGCCTGAATGCCAAGCTGCTGCTGGACCTGCAGGGCCTGGAGACGGGTGGACTCCTTGTTCATGTCGGCGTCGACGAGTTGGCCGACACCGCGCTCGATCGAGTCCATCAGGCTGGTCGTGAATTCCTTCTGGAGGTCGATCTGCTTCTTTGCCGCGCCAAGCTTGGTGGCGGCATCGGCGATTTCGGAAAGCGTCTGGTCCGCCACGGTGATCATCTGGGTGACCTGCGCGTCGGTGAAGCCCACAACGGTGAGCGTCGAAACCGAGTAGGCGTCGGTGCCGGCGATCGTGCCGCCCACACCCGCGGTTCCCGTGTCGTCGCGAACGCCGGTCGTCGCGAGGCGAAGGCCCTCGACGATGCCCTTGGTTTCTTCCGTCGTGGCTGCGGCGTCGTAGAGCTTGATCGACTGGACGTCGATCTTGATCTTCGACAGCACCACATTGCCCGCGGCATCGCGGGTGAAGGAGGAAACGATCTCGGCGTCTGCGTGGGTGCCGGCGGAAGGATTGCCTGCGGCAACGGTCGAGTCGACCGACAGCCAGTTGGTGCCTGAGAAGCTGGCCGATTCGGCAAAGCTCTTGAGCTGCTGCTGGAGGGCGGAGATTTCGGACTGGATCTTGTCCTTGTTCTCGGCACTTGCGCCGACCGCGGCGACCAGCTTGACCTTGATTTCGTCGACCCGCTCCATGATCTTGTTCATAGCGGTGTAGGCCGTGTCGACCTTGGAAGCGCCGAGGCCCAGAGCATCCTGGACGACCGAGAGCGCCTTGTTGTCGGATCGCATGGTGGTCGCTATCGACCAGTAGGCTGCGTTGTCCTTCGCTTCCGCGACACGATAGCCGGTGGAGATCCGGCTCTGCGTCGTCTCGAGCGACTTGTTGGTCGCACTGAGCGTCTGAAGCGCCGTCATCGCCGAAGCGTTCGTCATGATGCTTGACACGATTACTCACCCCTCTTTGTGTCGGCAGGCTTGCGCGTGCCGTATCCCGACCAACCAGGCGAAGCGGCATCATGCCTACTGACCGCGCTCGGTCTGCCTGCCTAAGGCATTGGTTAACCATAACTACAGGCGATATGGTTAATGCGGAATTAAAGCCTGCGGGGTGATGCGAGCAAAATTCATTTTTCGTCGATAAACGAAAACGGGCCGCGCTTTCGCGCGGCCCGTGGCTGCGGGGCTGGAGGCCCCGCTCGGAGATCGTTGGTCGCTTAGCGGAAGAGCGACAGGATCGACTGCGAGTTGCCGTTGGCGATCGACAGCGCCTGGATGCCAAGCTGCTGCTGAACCTGCAGGGCCTGGAGGCGGGTCGATTCCTTGTTCATGTCGGCATCGACGAGCTGACCGACGCCGCGCTCGACGGAGTCCATCAGGCTGGTGGTGAAGGTCTTCTGCAGGTCGATGCGGCTCTTGGCGGCGCCGAGGTTGGTCGCAGCCGTCGTCATGTCCTTGAGGGCGCCTTCGACGACACCCAGCATCTGCGTCACCTGCTGGTCGTTGGCAAAAAGCGTGCCATTGGTGAGCGCGAGCGAGGCGACCGTGAAGGTGTTGGCAGCATTATAGGTGCCAAGAGTGGCCGTCGAGGCCGCCGTACGGGCGCCAGCTGCATTGCGCGTGGCGTCAAGGATGCCAGCATTTGCTTCGCTGGTCTGACCCGCGTCGTAGAGCTTGATGTCCTGGACCTTGACGTCGATGGTGCCGAGCGAGACGGAACCGGCGGCGTTGCGGTTGAACGAGGCGACGATCTTGACGTCGTCGAACGTGCCGGCAGCAGACGTACCGGTTGTCGTATCCGTCGCGAGCCAGTTGGCGCCCGAGAAGGTTGCGGCACTGGCATAGCTTTTCAACTGAGACTGAAGGGCCGAGATTTCGATGTTGATCTTGGCCTTGTCGGCATCCGAGGCGCCGTTGGCGGCAACGAGCTTGACCTTGATCTCGTTGACGGTCTCGATCGCCTTGTTCATGCCGGTGTAGGCCGTATCAACCTTGGAAGCGCCCAGTCCGAGCGAATCCTGAACGGTCGACATTGCCTTATAGTCCGAGCGCATGGTTGTTGCGATCGACCAGTAGGCGGCATTGTCGCTGGCGTCGGCGACGCGGTAACCGGTCGAAATGCGCGACTGCGTGATTTCGAGGTTCTTGTTGGTGGAGTTCAGGCTCTGAAGAGCCGTCAACGCCGAAGCGTTGGTCATGATGCTTGCCATGGTACTCGTACCCTCTAAACGACTGTACTCTTTGCATACCGGCTCGACCGGTATGACGGTGCGGCATCATGCCAATGACCTCTCGTCGAGGGATCACCCGCCATCTCTGCGAACTATGCCATTCCACTCCCTGCAAAAGGGATAAGCGGCATGGTTAACAGGGGCTTCCGTTGAGTAAGAACACCCCGTGCGGGGGCCGGATCGCGCCGAAACGAAAAACGGGCCACGCTTTCGCGCGGCCCGTTGAGGCGAGGCTGGAGGCCCGCCGAGTAACGGTCTGTCGCTTAACGGAAGAGCGACAGGATCGACTGCGAGTTGCCGTTGGCGATCGACAGCGCCTGGATGCCAAGCTGCTGCTGAACCTGCAGGGCCTGGAGGCGGGTCGATTCCTTGTTCATGTCGGCATCAACCAGCTGGCCGACGCCGCGCTCGACGGAGTCCATCAGGCTGGTTGTGAAGGTCTTCTGCAGGTCGATACGGCTCTTGGCGGCACCGAGGTTGGTCGCGGCCGTCGTCATGTCCTTCAGAGCGGCTTCGACAACCGTCAGCTGCTGAGAGATCTGTGCATCGCTGTGACCCTTAACCGTGAGCGACGAGACGGTATAGGTGTCACCAGCCACGACTGCGGCACCTCCGGTCGGCACCTGAGCCGTCGCGGAACGAGCGCCGGTCGTGCCGAGGCGCGCTGCGTCCAGGATGCCATCGTTGAGGCCTGTGGCCGTTGCGAAGGCGTCATAGAGCTTGATGTCCTGGACCTTGACGTCAATGGTGCCAAGCGAAACGGAACCGGCGGCGTTGCGGTTGAACGACGCAACGATCTTGACGTCGTCGAACGTGCCGGCAACTGCGTGACCCGAGGTAGTGTCGGTCGAAAGCCAGTTGGCGCCTGAGAAGGTGGCCGAGTCGGCGTAGCTCTTCAGCTGCGACTGGAGCGCCTTGATTTCGATGTCGATCTTTTCCTTGTCGGCTGTGGAGGCGCCGTTGGCGGCAACGAGCTTGACCTTGATCTCGTTGACCGTCTCGATCGCCTTGTTCATGCCGGTGTAGGCGGTGTCGACCTTGGAAGCGCCCAGACCGAGCGAATCCTGCACGGTGGACATGGCCATCTGATCCGAACGCATGGTGGTGGCGATCGACCAGTATGCAGCATTGTCGCTGGCGTCAGCGACGCGGTAGCCGGTCGAGATGCGCGACTGCGTGACTTCAAGGTTCTTGTTGGTGGAATTCAGGCTCTGGAGAGCCGTCAACGCCGAAGCGTTGGTCATGATGCTTGCCATGGTACTCGTACCCTTTACACAACTGTACTCTTTGCATACCGGCTCGACCGGTATGACGGTGCGGCATCATGCCAATGACCACTCAAAGAAAAAGATCACCCGCCATCTGTTTGCACCATGGCACCTCAGTTCCTGCGAAAGGGATAAGCAGCATGGTTAACGCTTTGTCCGGAAAGGATTTTCTCGAGGACGGCCGGATTCTTCAGCGCGGCCCGTATGCAAAAGGGCCGCGCTCTTGCGCGGCCCTTTGAGGCGGGGTCGAGGCCCCGCTCAGAGATCGTTGGTCGCCTAACGGAAGAGCGACAGGATCGACTGCGAGTTGCCGTTGGCGATCGACAGCGCCTGGATGCCGAGCTGCTGCTGAACCTGCAGGGCCTGGAGGCGGGTCGATTCCTTGTTCATGTCGGCATCGACCAACTGGCCGACGCCACGCTCGACCGAATCCATCAGGCTGGTGGTGAAGGCCTTCTGCAGCTCGATGCGGCTCTTGGCGGCGCCGAGGTTTGTGGCGGCCGTCGTCATCTCCTTCAACGCGCCCTCAACTTTCCCCAGCATGCCGGTGATAAAGCCATCGGTGATGCCAGGAGCGGTGATGTCGAGATTGTAAACGGAAATGCCCGTTACCTCGCCCGCTGCACCGTCTGCGGTGTGTGCAGCCGTGTCCGCCGCCAGATCGGCAGCGCCGTCTTCGTCGCCAGCAGCCAAACGGGTCGCATAGGTCGTGTCATAGGCTGACTGGGCGGCGGTGGAATTCCAGATCCGGGTAGTCCGGTCGAGGGTACCCTGGTTCTTAACCTCGCCAACGGCGCCATTGTCGAACAGCTTGATGCCCTCGACCTTTATGTCGATCGTGCCGAGTGAAACCGAACCGGCGGCATTGCGGTTGAACGAAGCGACGACCTTGACGTCCTGCTGTACGGCATCGTCGGTGCCTGCGGCTGCCCCGGCTGCCGTCTTGTCGGATGTTACCGACAACCAGTTCGCGCCCGAGAAGGTCGCAGCGTCGGCGTAGCTCTTCAGCTGGCCCTGCAGCGCGTCGATCTCGATCTGATATTTCTGCTTGTCGGCTGCCGAGGCACCGTTGGCCGCGACGAGCTTGACCTTGATCTCGTTGACCGTCTCGATCGCCTTGTTCATGCCCGTGTAGGCGGTGTCGACCTTGGAAGCGCCAAGACCGAGCGAATCCTGAACCGTAGACATCGCCATCTGGTCCGAACGCATCGTGGTCGCGATCGACCAGTAGGCGGCATTGTCGCTGGCGTCGGCGACGCGGTAGCCGGTCGAGATGCGCGACTGCGTGACTTCAAGGTTCTTGTTGGTGGAATTCAGACTCTGAAGAGCCGTCAACGCCGAGGCGTTGGTCATAATACTCGCCATGATACTCGTACCCGGAACTCAGGGAAGTTTGCATACCGGCTCGCCGGTATGACGGTACGGCATCATGCCAATGACCACTGAATTCGGATCAACCCGCCATAGCCTGCAACCGTGTCACCCACTCCCTGCGAAATGGATAAGGAGCATGGTTAACGCTTTGCCATGAAAGGATTTTCTCGATTAACGGACGGATTCTCAATGCGGCTTGCAAAATGCAAACGGGCCGCGCCAAGGCGCGACCCGTTTCACTTGTCCGACTGGCGAGTTGGCTAGCCCCTGAACAGCGACAGGATCGACTGCGAGTTGCCGTTGGCGATCGACAGCGCCTGGATGCCGAGCTGCTGCTGAACCTGCAGGGCCTGGAGGCGGGTCGATTCCTTGTTCATGTCGGCATCGACGAGCTGACCGACACCGCGCTCGACGGAGTCCATCAGGCTGGTGGTGAAGGTCTTCTGCAGATCGATGCGGCTCTTGGCGGCGCCAAGGTTGGTCGCAGCCGTCGTCATCTCCTTCAACCCGACTTCCACCTTGGCAATCATGCTTGTGATGAAGTTGTCGTTGACGCCCACCGCAGTTATGTCGAGGTTGTAGACCGATACGCCTGCAATTGCCGTAGCCGTGCCGTCCGCGGTGCCCGCGGCAGTGGCCGCGGCCGTGTCGGCAGCGCCGTCATCATCGCCTGCAGCCAGGCGCGTGGCATAGGTCGTATCATAGGCGGATTGTGCGGCCGTCGAGCTCCAGACCTGGGTGGTCCGGTCGAGAATGCCCTGGTTCTTGACCTCGCCGACGACGCCATTGTCGAACAGCTTGAGGCCCTCGACCTTAACGTCGATGGTGCCGAGCGATATGGAGCCAGTGGCCGAGCGGTTGAAGGCAGCGACGATCTTGACGTCCTGCTGGACGGCGTCGTCGGTGCCGGCCGCCGCGCCCGCAGCGGTCTTGTCGGAAGTGACTGCCAGCCAGTTGGCGCCCGAGAAGGTCGACGAGTCGGCGTAGCTCTTCAGCTGGCCCTGCAGCGACTTGATCTCGGTCTGGATCTTGGCCTTGTCGGAATCGGAGGAACCGACGGCGGCGACGAGCTTGACCTTCAGTTCGTTGATGGTCTCGATCGCCTTGTTCATGCCCGTGTAGGCGGTGTCGACCTTGGAAGCACCGAGGCCGAGCGAGTCCTGAACGGTGGACATCGCCTTGTGGTCGGAACGCATGGTGGTGGCGATCGACCAATAGGCGGCATTGTCGCTTGCATCGGCCACACGGTAGCCTGTGGAAATGCGCGACTGCGTGACCTCGAGGTTCTTGTTGGTGGAATTCAGGCTCTGAAGAGCCGTCAACGCCGCGGCGTTGGTCATGATACTCGCCATGTTACAGGTACCCAGTACTCAGGAAATTGTTTGCATCCGGCTCGACCGGTATGACGGTAAGACATCATGCCCATGACCGAGAAAGCCCGGTCACCCGTCATAGTTAACGGTTTGACTATGCCATCCGGGATGCTGCGAATTGGCTAACAAACGTAGTTAACAAAATCTAATTTGAATAAAATCTGCGCGTTCAGTTGAACGAACGGACGAGGCTTCCGACGAGCAGGTTCCAGCCGTCGATCAGGACGAAGAACAGGATCTTGAAGGGCAGCGACACAACGGTCGGCGGCAGCATCATCATGCCCATTGCCATCGTGATGGTGGCGACGATGAGATCGATCACCAGGAAGGGCAGGACGATCAGGAACCCGATCTCGAAACCGCGCCGGATCTCGGAGATCATGAAGGCGGGAACGAGCACCCTGAGGTCGACGGTGTCGCGGGCAACCGTCTCGCCACGCTCGGTCGCGAGATCGGCGAAAAGGTCGAAATCCTTGTCGCGGACATTCTTGACCATGAAGACGCGGAACGGATCGGAGATCCGCTCGAAGGCCTCGACTTCGGTGATCTGCTTGTCCATCAAAGGGCGAACGCCATTGTTCCAGGCCTGATCGAAAGTCGGTGCCATGACATAGAAGGTCATGAACAGGGACAGGCTGATCAGGATCATGTTGGCGGGCGTCGTCTGCAGGCCGATGCCGGCGCGCAGGATGGAAAAGGCGATGACGAAGCGGGTGAAGCTCGTCACCATGATCAGCAGGCCCGGCGCAACCGACAGGATCGTCAGGACGCCGAACATCTGGATGATGTAGCCGATCGTCGTGCCGTCGGCCTGGCCGATGGCTCCGAGGTCGAGCTGCTGCGCGAAAGCCGCGACCACGGTCGCGGGCAGGATCAGGAGTGCTAGGCCGAGGCGCTTCATTCGAAAAGCAGGGTCCTGATCAAGAGTCCCTTGACGTGGCCGTCGCTGCGGATCGACGCCCGCTCCTCGAGATCCGCCTTCAGGTGGCGGAAGCCGCTGGCTCCCTCGACCTGGTAAAGCTTGACGGTCCTGAGATAGGCCAGGAGGTCCTGCTGGATGATGCCGGCGAGTTCGGGGGCCTGCGGCGCGTCGAGTACGATCGAGGCTTCCATGCGCACCCACACGTCGGTAGGGGCGCCGATATTGGTGGTAATGGCTTCGAGCGGGATGACCGTGTCGCTTACCGGCGCCTCGCCATGGCCGTCCTTGGCTTCGCCTTGGGCGTTCGCCTTTTCCCCGTGTCCGGCGGCCGGCGCGTGGCCGTCAGACCCCGAGCCGCCGCTGGTCAGCATGCCGCCCGAAACCCAGCCCATGCCGGCGGCCGCCGCCGTCAGGAAAAGCAGAGCGCCGAGCTGGACGACGATCGACGGTCCCATCTTCTGGGGGACCTCGTCGGCCGCGCCGGCCGCTGCTTCGGCTGCCGCCGCCATCAGAAGGGCAACAACCGGTCGAGCACCTGCTGACCGTAAGGCGGCTGCTGCACCTCGGTCAGCCGGCCGCGTCCACCGTAGGAAATACGGGCCTCGGCAATGCGCTCGTAGGAGATCGTGTTTTCCGGTCCGATGTCGTAGGGCCGCACGATACCGCCGATCGTCAGGATGCGCAGTTCCGCGTTGACGCGCACTTCCTGCGTTCCCTTGATGATGAGATTGCCGTTGGGCAGCACTTCGACGACAACCGCCGCGACCATCAGCTCGAGATTTTCCGAACGCGACGTCGCGCCGTCACCGGCCGTCGACGTCTTGGAGCCGATGGTGCCGTCAGCGGTGCCGCTGGAGCCGACGCCATCCCAGTCGAAGGCGAGGTCGCCGCCGAGCGAACGGTCGGCAGTGCGGCTGCGCTGCGATTCATTCTTGAACTTGGCGCGATCGTTGATCTTGATGCGCACGGTGAGAATGTCGCCCGGCGACAGCGCGCGCGGGTCGGTAAAGAGTCGGCTCTGGCGGTCGTTCCACAGCGAGAAGCGCTTGACCGGCGGTGACGGGTAGGCGTCGTAGCTTGCGTTCTGGGCCGGCGGCGCGGTGTCGAGTCCGGATCCGACCGGCGACAGGGCCGGCTCCTGGCCGATCTCCTTGAAGACGCCAGAGGCGCAGCCCGAAAGCAGAAGCGTCGCGGCGACGAGGATACCGGTACGCTTCATGTCGGGTCGTTTCTGCGCGCTGCGCTTGCCATCACGCCGGTCAGCATCGCTGCCGCTTTGCGTTCCATTTCGTTGAGGATCACGCCGGCCTTGCGGGCGTCGAGCTTCATCAGAATGCCGGCTGCCAGCGTGGCATCGAGTTCGGCCAGGCGTTCGGCGGCAGCGTCGGGGCGCATGCCGCCATAGATCTTGACGACGCCGTCCTCGGCCTGGGCGAGAAATTCCTCGCGGCGCTTCAGCCAGTCTTCGTATTCGGCACGCTTTTCCTCGAGCACCTTGATGCGCTTGTCGACCTCCTGCTGGAGGGCGAGCAGCTCCTTGGTCTGCAGCACATAGCGACGGTCGCGCGCTGCATCTGCGATGTTGGAGCAGAAGCGCTCGATCTCGGTGCCGGTCTTGGGGGACTCGAATATCTGGCGAACAGGCGCGGGCTCCGGCGCGGCAGCCTCGTGCGCCGGCGCTTCGGCATGGCTCGCCGATTCGGTCGCCGCCGGGCCGGCGAGGGCGAAAAGAGCGGCGATCGCGATAGCGAGAGTCGCGCCTGCGCCGGCTGCGGTCCTGGTCGGGTTGGATGAGGAGAACAACATGGGCGGCCTCTATTGCATGACCAGTTCGGCCTGCATGGCGCCGGCCGACTTGATGCCCTGGAGGATGGCGATGATGCCGTCCGGCTTGACGCCCAGCCGATTCAGGCCCGAGACGAGTGTTTCGAGATTGGGTCCGTCCAGTACGGCGACCTTGGCGTCGGGCTGGGTGGCCTCGATGGCTGTGTAGGGCTCGACCGCGGTTTCGCCGCGCGAGAAGGGCTCGGGCTGGACAATACGCGGCGCCTCGGTAACGCGCACCGTGAGCGCGCCATGGCTGACGGCGACGCGCGAGATGCGGACGTCGTTGCCGATGACGATCGTGCCGGTGCGCTCGTCGACGACGACGCGGGCAGGCGCGTCCGATTCCACCGCGAGGTTCTCTATCTCGGCATAGAAGCGCGCGGCCGAGATGGTCTTCGGCTTCTGAATGACGATCGTGCGCGAGTCCTGTTCCTGGGCGACGCGGGCGCCGAAGCGAACGCCGGCATAGGTGTTGATGGCGTCGGCGACCCTGACGGCCGTCGAGAAGTCGGCATTCCTCAGCTGCAGCACCATCGTCGACTGGTTGGCGAAGCTGGCATCGACCTGGCGCTCGATGATGGCGCCGTTGGGGATGCGCCCGGCGGTCGGCACGCCCTGGCTGAGCTGTTCGGCCGCGCCTTGCGCGTTGAAACCGGAGATGACCGGACCCTGGGCGACGGCGTAGATCTCGCCGTCGGCGGCTTTCATGGGTGTCATCACCAAGGTGCCGCCGGAGATGGAGGAGGCGTCACCAAGCGAGGAGATGGTGACGTCGATGCGTGCGCCCGACTGGACGAAGGGCGGCATGTTGGCGGTGACGATGACGGCGGCGACATTCTTGGAACGCGCCCGGCCGCCTTCGCTGGCGATGCCGAGGTTTTCCAGCATGGCCCGCATCGACTGCTCGGTGAAGGGAGAGTTGCGCAGGCTGTCGCCGCTGCCCTGAAGGCCGATGACGAGACCGTAGCCGACAAGCTGATTGTCGCGCGCGCTCTGCAACTGGGCGATGTCCTTGATGCGCGCGACGGTACCGCCATTTGAGGGCAGATTGCTGTCGCCCAGCGTGTAGCGGACCAGCTGGCCGGAAGCACCTTCCTGGCCAATGGGAACGCCATCGGCATGCGCCGGAAACTGCGAAAGGCCGCCCTGCGGCGGCATCTGGATTTCCATGTCGGCGGCCCATCCCGTGTTAGGAAGGATGGAGAGGGCTCCGCAGAACATGAGCACGGCAAGCCTGTTCATGAAGCGCTGACCCTGATTGAGCCGTCGGCCATGACGGTGCCGGTCAGCACCTTGCCGCTATCGACATTGCGCACCTTGACGAAGTCGCCTGCAGCACCCGGCTGCAGCGTGATTGCGGCGGCCGAGATGGTCAGTCCGCCCGAAACGAAGATCATCTGGACAGAGGCACCGCGTTCGACGACCCAGGGCTCGCGAATTCCATTCGCCTGGATGTAGCGGCCGGGCAGCAGCGTCCGGACGGCGATCTTGCCGTCGAGCTCGATCGGAGCGATGGCGACGGCCGGCGGGATGATCTTGCCGGGCTTCAGCGTGACTTCCTTGAGGGCGTCCATGGTGATGGTTTCGCCAGGATAGATAACGCGGTTGGGAATAAAGACGATCTCCTGCGCCATAGCTGCGCCGGCCCACGCCGCCATGGCGATGGCGGTGACCAGTGCAAGCTTGCAGATCGAGCGCCAGACCATCGTCGTCACCTGATGTTCTTGGAGACGACCGCAGCCATTTCGTCGGCGGCCTGGATGACCTTGGAGTTCATTTCATAGGCGCGCTGGGCCGAGATCAGTTCGGTGATTTCCTTGACCGGATCGACGTTCGAGTTCTCGAGGTAGCCCTGCTCGATGGTGGCGTAACCGAGGTCGCCAGGGACGCCGACATTGGCAGCGCCGGAAGCCGCGGTCTCCTGAAAGAGGTTGTCCCCGAGTGGCGCAAGGCCAGCCTCGTTGGCGAAGGAGGCAAGCGTCAGCTGACCGAGTTCCTGCAGCTCGATCTGGCCGTCAAGCCGGGCAAAGACCTGGCCCGACTTGTTGACGATGACTTCGAGTGCGTCGGCCGGAACGGTGATCGCCGGGCTGACGGTGAAGCCGTCGACCGTGACGAGCTGGCCGGTGGCATTGGTGTTGAAGGCGCCGGAGCGCGTGTAGAGCGTCTGGCCGTCCGGTCCCTCGATCTGGAACCAGCCATTGCCGGTCAGCGCGAGGTCGAGATTGTTGCCGGTGCTGGTGAGGCCGCCCTGGATGTGGACATTGCGCACGGCCGCCGTCTTGACGCCGAGGCCGATCGAGACGCCTTCCGGCACGATGCTTGAATTGGCGCGGCTTGGAACGCCCTGCATGCGATCGACCTGATAGAGAAGGTCGGAGAATTCGGCGCGGGCCCGCTTGAAGCCCGTGGTGTTGATGTTGGCGATGTTGTTGGCGATGACCTCAAGATTGGTCTGCTGGGCGTTCATGCCGGTGGCGGCAATGGCGAGTGCTTTCATCTTATCGGTCCCTTCAGATCGCCATCCGGCTGATTTCCATGTAGGCGCTGATGATCTTGTCGCGGATGGCGACGGCCGCCTGCAGTGACTGTTCCGCGCTCATCACCGCATCGGCGACTTCGCGGGGATCGGCATCGCCCTGCAAAGCCTTGATGGAAACATGCTCGGCATTATTCATTGTCTCGACCGTGCGCGACGCCATGTCGGAAAGAACCGAAGCGAAGGAGGCCGTCGGGCTGGCACCCGCGGCGGCACCGGCGATATTGCTGCCGGAGGCGCCCGAGGCGCCGCCGATCGACTTGAAGTCTAACGCTCCGACTGCACCGATCATTACTGGCCTCGCATCAGGTCTATGGTCATCGAGATCAGGTCACGAGCCTGCTTGATGACCTGGAGATTGGCCTCGTAGGACCGATTGGCCTCGCTCATGTCCGCCATTTCGAGCAGCACGTTCACGTTTGGCATCTTGACGTAGCCGCGCTCGTCGGCGGCCTGGTGGCCGGGCATGAATTCAATCGGAAAGTCGGTGCGGTCACGATCGATGGAGCCGACTTCGACCAGCGAACCACCGCTGGCGCGATCGAGCTCCGCGGCGAAGGTGATGGTCTTGCGGCGGTAGGGATCGGAACCAGGTACGTCGCCCGTCGACTGGGCATTGGCAAGGTTCTCGGAGACGACGCGGAGGCGCTCGGACTGCGCGCTGAGACCGGAAGAGGCGACCTTGAGGGCTGTGGCTAGCGGATCCATGGTCAGCTCTTCGAGCTCAGCATGATCATGCGGTGAAACGCCTTGACGATGGCCGTGTTGAGCTCGAAGTCACGGCGGATCTCGCCGGCCTTCAGCATCTCGTTTTCGAGTACCACGGTGTTCTTGGAAGGCAGCATGGACTCGTTGGCATCTTCCTGGCGCAGCGAAAAACCGGATTCTGTCGTGCGGCCCATGATGTGGCCGACCTGGGTTGCCGCCAGAGTGACAGAGCTCTTGTCCAGCACCTTCTCGAACGGCTCGACGTCAACCGTCCCGTAACCGGGCGTATTGGCGTTCGCTACGTTGCCGGCAACGGCAGACTGGCGCACGGCAAGCCAGCGCGACTGCTGTGCAGCAAGTTGGAAAAGGTTGACAGGCTCCATGACAATCTCCGGGCAGTGCCCAGAAGATAGGAGACCAGTCTTGCGTGGGCCTTGCGTGGATTACTGCGCGAGGTCGATGACCAGTCCCGCGTCGGTCACCAGCTTCCAGTGTCCGTCGCTTTCCTCGATCGATTCGACGCGGGTGGAATCGGGCAGCAGCGAGCCGCGCTGGACGACAAACAGTCCGCTGCCGTCCTCGATCAGGGCGCGTCCGTTGGCGACGTGGACCAGCCGGAAGTCAACCGGCAGCGGAGGAAATGGCTGGGCGGTCAGGCCGGGCGTGCCGTGCTCGTCCTCTTCGGCATCCTTGGTCGCCGTGCCGGTCGCGAGGAGGTCGAGCTCCATCGGCGGGATTTCGACGGCCGCCACTGGTGCGCCGATGCGCTGCGGCTGCGAACCCAGCAGGATCGGGCCGCTCTCGCCCTCACTGCCCTCGAACCGCATGGCGCGCACGCCAAAATCGTCCTGGTTGAAGAAGATGTACCAGGGAAACAGGGCGCAGATCAGGCCGAGCGTGATGCCGAGGGCCGCTACTGTCAGGTCGCTGCGGCGGTCGCGCTTCGAGGGGGTCGGCTCGGCGGTGAAGGGCACGCGCACGCGCTGGCGCCGAAATGGACCGAAGATGCCGCGGCGCACCGGTTCAGGTTCCCCGAGCGCTATGCGCCGGTTCTTCTCGACCAGAGCCTTCATGCGCCTTTCAGCCCGGTTGAACAGCATTCTGCTTGTCCCTGTTTTTCAGATGGCGGGCGAGATCGGCGAAGGCGTCGGCCGAAGGCTTGTCGCGCGGCGTCTGCGTCATCGCCTCGTAAATCAGCGGGACCTGCCGGACGGCAGCGTCGAGGTCCGGATCGGCGCCGGCCTGGTAGGCGCCGAGCAGGCGGATATCGCGGGTGTCTTCGTAGCGGGAAATCATCGCCTTCAACTGCGTCACCAGCTTGCGCTGGTCTTCGCTCCAGGCCTTGGAGGCGAGGCGCGAGATCGACGCCAGCGGGTTGACCGGGGGATAGCGGCCCTGCTCGGCAATGGTTCGGTCGAGCACCACGTGGCCGTCGAGGATGCCGCGCACGGAATCGGCGACCGGGTCGTTGTGGTCGTCGCCGTCGATGAGCACCGAAATGATCGCTGTGACAGATCCCGTCGCGCCCTCGGTGCCGGGCCCGGCGCGCTCGAGCAGCTTGGGCAGGTCGGTAAAGACGGAGGCCGGGTAGCCGCGCGCGACCGGCGGCTCACCGGTGCCGGTGGCGACTTCGCGCAGCGCATGGGCGAAGCGGGTGATGGAATCGAGAACCAGCAGGACGCGGTCGCCCTTCATGCTGAAATGCTCGGCGACGCGCATGGCTGTGTCGGGCGCGCGCTTGCGCATCATGGCGCTCTCGTCGCTTGTCGAGACGACGGCGACGGTCTTGGCCATGCAGGCGGGACCGATGGTGTCCTCCAGGAATTCACGCACCTCGCGGCCGCGCTCGCCAACCAGCGCGACGACAACGGTGTCGAAGGCCTCGGCGCTGGCGAGCATGGCGAGAAGCGTCGACTTGCCGACGCCGGAGCCGGCGAAAATGCCCAGCCGCTGGCCGAAGCAGATTGGCGTGAAGACATCGATGACCCTGACGCCGGTCGGAAAGGACGAGCCGACGCGCTGGCGGGCGAGGGCGGAAGGCTGTGTCGCCCTCGCGGCGTCGAGCGGATCGCCCTGCGGCAAGGGAGGCCCGCCGTCGATCGGCCGCGCGAGGGCGTCGATGGCGCGGCCGCGCCATCCGGCATGCGGCAGGACGCTGAAGGGACCAAGGTTGAAGACCGGGTCGGAGACGCCGGCGTCGCCCGCGCGCTCATAGGGAGCGACGAGAACCTCGCCGGGCGAGATCTGAACGATCTCGCCGTGCCGGATGCCGGCGTGGCTGCGGTGTTCGACCATGTCGCCCAGGCGGGCAACGCTCGAAATGCCGCGCACCCGGTAGTGCGTCGGCGAGACCTCGGTGATGCGGCCGCCGCGCCGGACCAGCGTCCGGTCCTCGACGATGCGGCGCCAGGCGCGGTCGAGCGCCTCGAGCGGATTGTCCTGCGGCCTGGAGGGCGCAAAGGCCGCGGTGGGCAGGGTAATCGTCATCGCGCGCTATTTGGAACCGAGCGTCTTGATGGCGTCCGTGTAGGACGATTCCGTGCTGCGCAGCATGGCGGCCGCGTTTTCGAAAGCGCGCTGAACCTTGATCAGCCGCGTCATCTCCAGCATCGGATTGACGTTGGATTCTTCCAGGAAGCCCTGCGCCACGCCGGCATCGAGCCGGTCGACGATGGGCTCCGGCTCGCCGGCCGGGACGATGCCGGAATTGGAGAAGCGGACGAATTCGCCGCCCGGGTCGAAGGTGAAGAGACCGAGAGCGCCGACCTGCTGGTCACGCTGGCGAAGCGTACCGTCGGCACCCGCCGTCGGCGGACCGTTGCGCGGATCGAGCTGGATCGGAGCGCCGCCAGCGTCAAGCACGTTGTAGCCCTCGATGGAGACGAGCTGGCCGGCGTCGGACATGGTGAAGCGCCCGTCGCGGGTCATCACGGTGCCGGCCGGGGTCTCGATGCCGAACCAGGCGTCGCCCCGGATCGCAAAGTCGAACGGATTGCCGGTCTCGCGCATCGGGCCGCTGGTGTTGGATATGTAGGTGTCGCCCGACGAGGCGAAGGAGATCGACTTGTCGCCCAGACCCGAGACGACGTCCTCGAACTTGACGCCCGTGGCGCGGAAGCCGACGGTCGAGCTGTTGGCGACATTGTCGGCGATCGTTTCCAGGCGGCGCTCGAGCGCGATCTGGGATGACAGGGCCACATAGAGCCCGTCCTGCATTGCCATGGCTATCTCTTCATTGACTGGATCGCGAAAAGCGCATCGGTGGAAATGCCGAACTCGACCGGCTGGCTGAACAGGATGCTCGCCGAGGTGAGCGCCGGAGAGGTGGGATTGTTAATCTCCCACAGGCTGGTGAAGCGGGTCAGGAATTCCCCCAGCTTTTCGGGGTCGGAGAAATCCTCGATGTTGAATTTCTGTTCGAAGAACTTGACCTGCTTGTCGATGTCGGCCGAGGCGAAGGCGTCGGGCAGCGACAGGGCGGTACGGATGACGCGCGCAAGCGCGGGATCGGCGAGAACCTCGTAGAACGACGTCAGGCTCGGACCCTTGCGCTCGAAATAGAGCGCCAGGCGGACGCCCTCGTTCTGCTCGCCGGCATTCTCTTCCAGGGTCTGGCGCAGATACTTGTCGACGGCGGGTTGCTGGGCGCGGCTGTAGGTGGTCGCCGTCTCGCCCATGCCCTCGAAGTCGAAGGCAGCGACGAAGGCCTTGTAGTTCAGGTTGTCCGACTTGTTGGCGGGGCTGTCGGGGTCGCGCGTACCGCCATCCAGAAGCTTCTCGATCTGGTCCATGTCCTCCGTCGAGGAATCGAGTTCGTAGGCCGCCATGGCGTAGGTCAGCAGCCGATAGTCGGACATGAACTCCTTGACGGACTTCACCTTGCCGATGTTGGAAAGGTAGTAGTTGGTCTCGGTCTTCACGAATTCGGAATCGCGCGGGATGCCGGCGATTTCGGCCTGCAGGGCGTAGTTGGCCGGCGTCTCGTGCTGCGCCTTGTTGTAGACCGTGGCGAGAGTGCCGCGCGCCGCGAAATTGAATGTCGTGACAAACTCGGCGTAGCGCTTGTCGGAGAGCTTGTTGGCGAAGCTGTCGGGGTCGGAGACGCCTTCCTTCAGGGCCTTGACCATGAAGGCCTTGGCATAGGCCATGTCCTCGAGGCCGTGCGCCTTCATGGCATAGCGGAACAGACGGTCGTCCTTCACGAACTCGTCGATGGACGTAACCTTGGTGATGTTCTCCTGGTAATATTTGGTCTCGCGATCGATGACCGGCTGGTCGCCAACGCGCTCGATGGCCTTCGGCAGGTCCCTCGCGATGAGCTGGTAGCTGAGATAGGTGCTTAGCAAGGGCGTGGTTCCCGACCTGATCAGGAGCCGAAACTAGGCGCGTTTGCTTGCGCGAAGCTTAATGGTGCGAGGCGGCTCCGATTCAAGCCTCACACAAGGCACGGCTTGTACCTCTGGTCGCATCGTTGCGTCTTGGAAGGACACGTGCATTGAGCATCCTGATCGGATTCGTTGTAACGCTCGGCTGCGTCCTCGGCGGCTTCATGGCCATGGGCGGACACATCGAGGTGCTCATCCAGCCCTGGGAAGTCGTCATCATCTGCGGCGCCGCGCTCGGTTCGTTCCTGATCGCCAACCCGATGAAGGTGGTGAAGGATACCGGGAAGGCCACCCTCGAAGCCTTCAAGAATGCGGTGCCGAAGGAGCAGAACTACCTGGAAACGCTCGGGGTCCTGCATTCGCTAATGCGGGAACTGAAAACCAAGTCGCGCAGCGAGGTCGAGGCCCATATCGACAATGCTGACGAGTCGACGATCTTCCAGGCGTTCCCCACGGTCCTGAAGAACCACGACCTTACACATTTCATTTGCGATTACTGCCGCATCATCATCATCGGCAATGCCCGCTCGCACGAGATCGAGGCGCTGATGGACGAAGAGATCCAGACGATCCGCACCGACAAGCTGAAGTGCTATCACGCGCTTACCGCGATGGGCGACGGCTTCCCGGCCATCGGCATCGTGGCCGCCGTGCTCGGCGTCGTGAAGGCGATGGGCGCACTCGACCAGTCGCCCGAGATTCTGGGCGGCCTGATCGGCGCCGCTCTCGTCGGCACCTTCCTCGGCATCTTCATGTCCTACTGCGTTGTCGGCCCGCTGGCGACCAAGGTGAAGTCGGTGCGCGAAAAGCAGAACAGGCTATACATCATCGTCAAGCAGACGCTGCTTGCCTACATGAACGGCTCGCTGCCGCAGGTAGCGATCGAGTTCGGCCGCAAGACGATTTCCGCCTACGACCGGCCGTCGATCGATTCGGTCGAGCAGAGCACGATGAGCAGCGGCGCGGCGCCGGCAGAAAAGGCTGCCTGAGCCATGCGCACCAGCAGGACAATTCGCTGACATGGCTGGACCAGTCCCCACCAGTCCCGCCGACATGCGCGCCTACATCATCGAGCGCCTGGTCGGCGAAACCGGCGAGCCGGATCATGTAACCGAATCCGCCCGCAAACTCGCCGAAAGGGCGGTTCCTGCAATCATCGAGGGCCTGACGGAATCGCTGTCGCTGACCGTCGCCATCGAGCTGAAGACAGTGGAACTGACGCGTTTCGCGGACGCCCGCCCAAAGGGCAAGGGCCACGCGATGACAGTCGCGGCGTCGGCATCGTCCCCCGACGCGATGATCCTGTCGGTCGACGCCAATGCGGTGGCGGTGATCGTCAGCGCCTTCTTCGGCGGCGATCCCGATGCCAAGGTCGCACCGATCTCGCGGCCGCTGTCGCCGACCGAGACCGAGGTGGCGACGCTGTTCTTCGAAGCGATTGCCAAGGCGATGAACGGCTCGGGTGAGCGGGCCTTCGAATTCAAGATGCCGCTGTCGCCGGCAATGAGCGGAGTCGAGCTCGAGAAGCATGTCATCCGGGATGGCCCGGGTGTCCGTGCAGTCTTCTGCATGTCGATGCCGGCAGGCTCCGGGACGTTTGCGCTGACCATGCCGCAACGTGTCCTGCTGAAGCATCGTGGCGGCAATGACGACGCCGCACCCGGCCAGTGGCGGCAGCGCTTCAGCGACGAGGTGATGCGGTCGGCCGTCGAACTCGAGGCGACGATGCCTCTCGCCAGCATGACGCTCGGCGAGGTTGCCCAGTTGCATGAGGGGCAGGTGATCGAGATCGAGCAGCTGGCGCAATCCAAGGCGATGCTGTCGGCGCGGCAGAAGCCGCTCTACGTCTGCGAATTCGGCAAGCTCGGAAAGAATTATACCGTTCGCATCAGGCATCCCTTCGATGCCGGGCAGGAACTCATGGAAGGACTGCTCAGCGCCTAGGGCGCCGAGCGGCTCGGGAAGAACCGGAGAAGATCGATGACACAGACCAGCCCGGCAGCCGAAAAGGCCTCTCCGAACGACGAGCTGAACCGCGCGATCGAAGAGCTGCGGGGGGCCCTGCACGAGGACGACAAGGATCCCGGCAGCAAGCCCGCGGCTGCTGCGGCCACACCCGCGAAACCGAGTGCGGCTTCCGAGGGCGTCGCTACCGCGCCAGGCGGCATGAATTCGGCGCTGATCATGAACATTCCCGTCGAGGTGCAGATCGTGCTCGGCAGCACGGAAATGCCCGTTTCGGACCTGATGGCGCTGCAGAAGGGGTCTACCGTGTCGCTCAACAGGCGGATTGGCGAACCGGTCGACGTGGTGGTCAACGGACGCCGGATCGCGCGCGGCGAAATCACCGTGCTCGAAGGCGATTCCTCGCGCTTCGGCATCAAGCTGACTGAAATCATCGCTTCGGCGAAACCTGCCGGATGAGGTTCGCGTGGAAGAAGCCGAGATGAGCACCGCCGCGAACATGACCCGCACGCAGAAGGCTGCAGCCATTCTCGTTGCAATGGGCAAGCCTTCGGCCAGCAAGCTGCTGCGCTTCTTCAAGCAGGAAGAACTCAAGGCGCTGATCGAGGGAGCGCGGCTTCTGCGCACCATCGATCAGGCGGACCTCGAGAAGATCGTCGCCGAGTTCGAGGCGGAATTCACGGAGGGCGCCGGTCTGCTGGACTCCGCCGACCGGATGGACACCATCCTCACGGAATCGCTGTCGCCGGAAGAAATGAGCGCCCTGATGGGCACCGGGGAAGAGTCCGTGGAGCCGAGCGGTCCGCCGCCGGTCTGGCCGCAGATCGAGCAGGTCGAGCCGGCAAGGCTCGGCACGTTCCTGACCGAGGAGCATCCGCAAACCGCAGCATTGGTGCTGTCCAACCTTTCACCTGCGGCGGCGGCCGCGGCCCTGCTGACACTGGAGAAATCGGTGCGCAGCGAAATCGTCAAGCGCATGATGTCGATGGCCAAGATCCCGGAGGCCGCAACCCGCATCGTCGAGAACCAGTTGCGCAGCCGCCTGCTCGCCGAGAGCTCGACACGCGACACGTCAGCCGGCCAGATTCGCGTCGCCAGCGTGCTCAACGAACTCGAGAAGGAACAGCTCGACGAGATGATGGAAGATCTCGAGAAGTCGGGCACACCGGACCTCGCCGAGTTGAAGGCGCGGTTGTTCGCCTTCGAGGACGTGCTGCTGCTGACCCAGAAGGCCCGTGTGGCGCTGTTCGACAGCGTGTCGACCGAACTGGTGACGCTGGCGCTGCGCAATTCGCAGGCCGCGCTGGCCGAGGCCGTGCTGTCGTCGATCGGCGCGCGCTCGCGGCGCATGGTCGAGTCCGAACTCGCGCAGGGTGCGGACGGCATTGCAGCCACCGACATCGTGCGGGCCCGCAAGGCAATCGCCGCCGCTGCCATCCGCATGGCGCGCGAGGGCGCGTTTGAGCTGCCGACCATGCAGAGTGCGGCGGCCTGACGGGAATGGCCGAGTCCGACGATAAAGACAGCAAAACAGAGGAAGCCACCGAGAAGAAGATCCGCGACACGGTCGAAAAGGGCAAGCTGCCTCATTCGCGTGAGACGACGATCCTCTGTTCCTTCGTGGCAATCCTGGTCTTCGCCGTCTTTTTCGCCGGCGATACGATTGCCAGTGTTGGCAGCTTCCTGGCGATCTTCCTCGAAAAGCCCGACGCGTGGCCGATGGCCACGGTGGACGACGTGGTGGCCCTGTCGCGCATCGTGACGCTCGAGATAGGCAAGGCGGTGGCGGCGCTGCTGATCCTGCTGGTGGTGGCCGGCGTCGGCGCATCGGCGTTCCAGAACCTGCCGCAATTCGTCGGCGAACGCATCCGCCCACAGGCATCGCGTATCTCGATCTCCAAGGGTTGGAACCGGCTCTTCGGCGCGCAGGGCTTTGCCGAATTCCTGAAGTCTCTCGGCAAGCTCACTTTCGCCGCGGCCGTCCTGGTGTTCACCCTTTCGGACAGCCACCGGCGCTTCCTTTCGGGCATGCTGACGCAGACTGCCGACTTCTCACACGTCATCCGCGAGATGGCGATTTCGATCATCCTGTCGATCGTGCTCGTGATGGCGCTGATCGCGGCCGTCGATCTCGTCTGGTCACGCTTTCACTGGAAGCAGGACCTGCGGATGACGAAGCAGGAGGTCAAGGACGAGAACAAGCAGTCGGAAGGCGACCCGATCGTCAAAGCGCGCCTCAGGTCGCTGCAACGCGACCGGGCCCGCAAGCGCATGATAACGGCGGTGCCGCGCGCCACGCTGGTGATCGCCAACCCAACCCACTACGCGATCGCCCTGAAATACGTACGCGACGAAGACAGTGCGCCGCTGGTGCTGGCGAAGGGCCAGGATCTCGTGGCGCTGAAGATCAGGGAGATCGCGGAGGCGAATAATATCCCGGTGTTCGAGGACGTGGCGCTCGCCCGTTCCATGTACAAGCAAGTTTCGGTCGATAGCGTGATACCAGCTCAATTCTACCAGGCCGTCGCAGAACTGGTTCGTATCGTCTATTCCAGCAAGCCCAAGCGCAAAGAGCTTTCATGATCCGACAGCCGCACGCCGCGCCGCGCGAAATGATCGTCGCCGAAGCCATCAAGGAAGTCGTCAGCGAGCTGCGTCTGGTCGACGTGGCCGACTACATCGCCTTCATCCGGCTGGAGCATTTCGCGACCATCTCCGACATCGTCGACTCGGCGGCCGAGATGTTCCTGATGCCGGGAACGCTCAGGCTCGGCCATGGCGGCGAGGCGCATGTCACCTGGACGGAAACCGCGCGGATCGTGCTCGACCTCGAACTGCGGCCCTCGGGTGCCTGCGTCTACTTCGCGCTATCGCTCGACGCCCATGCCGCGTCGATCGAGGTGAACTACGTGGCCTTCGAAAGGCCCGACCCCGATCCGCACGCCAACACGGCCTTCCTGCGCTCGTCGCTCGAGCGAGCGCGCATCCGCAAGACGGAGCCGCGCAGGACGGAGCCGGCCGACCTCGGATAGCCCGGACAAGCGCCTAGTCGATCAGGCCCATGCGCAGGGCCTTGGCCACCGCGTGCATGCGGTTGACGGCATCGAGCTTCTGCGTGGTGTTGGAAAGATACTGGTTGGCGGTGTGGACCGACAGCTTGAGCAGCCTGGCGATCTCATCGCTGGTATAGCCGTTGGCGGTGAGCTTCAGGCATTCGAGTTCGCGCTTCGAGATCAGCGGGACACGCGCGCTTTCGCTGCGCCTGATGCGGGTGACGGCCTCGAAGAGGGCGAAGCAGCGGGCGTGGATGTCGAACAGGGCGGGAAGTTCGAGCGTGATATCCGGCCCGAAGAACATGACCAGTCCGCATCCACGGTCGGCATGCACGGGGAAGGCCATTCCCGACGTGCCGGGTGACAGCGGCTCGATCTGCTTGCACCAGCCTGGCTTTGCCTGCTGTTCGCGGGCCGGCGTGCCGTCGCTCCACCAGCAGGGGACTGTCGAGGTGCGCGCGTGCTTGACGATGCCGGAGCGGTCGTTGCCCTGGATCAGTTCGGTATCCGGTGCGAGCGACGGGTATGCAGAATCGAAGCAGGGCGCAAGAAAGTGCCGGTCCAGCGACGGACCGATCAGGAAGACGCTGAAGGCCACGGCGTTGATGTCGACGGCGATCCAGCGGCAGCGGCGCACGGCGTCCGGCACGGTGACGGGATGGAAAGGCTCCACGCCCGGCGAGAATGCTCCGAAGGGATTGCGGTGCTCGCCGATTGGGTCGCCGCCTTGCGACGCGTTTTCGGCCGGATCGGTCAAATGATGCCGCTCCTGATCGCGGTCGCTATCGCCATGGCACGATTGTTGGCCGACAGTTTGTGGATCGCGTGGGTGATGTAGTTGCTGACGGTGTTGCTGGAGACGCCCAGAATGAGCGCGACTTCGTCGGTGGTCTTGCCTTCGGCAACCCATACCAGACACTCGCGCTGACGCTCCGACAGACGGTCCTGCGCGGTTGCCGCGCCGAACAGGGCGGGCAGTTGCGACAGCGCGTAACAGCAGCGCAGTTGGGCGCCGGTCAGCATGTCCTGCGCGATCCGGCCGGTCTCGGCGGCCGAGAAGAGAAGAAAGAAGCGCTGGCCGCCGACATAAAGCCTGAGCGAGAAGATCTCCGAATGGCCGAGCACGTCGAGGAGCTTGGCCTCCTCGCCGTTCATCACGCAGGCGGCACTTGGCGCCTCGGCAGGCGCAACACCGCGCGGTTTGACGCCGGGCGCCGCGGCGGGTGCCTGGGCGAGGCTGGCGATCAGGCGGTGGCCGACCAGCTCAATGGCGTCGTGAATCCAGTTGGACGCAAGAATGCGTGCCGTGTTCTGGTCCTGGTCGTGCTGGATCGAGACCAGCATGTAGGCGTCGGCGCCGATGTCGGCGGTCAACGTCATGAAAAAGCTCGTGAGGTCGCCCCTGGACGAAAGTCGGCCGGCAAAGCTGTCCGGTTCTATCTGGGTGGCAAGGCTCGTCATGAACTCGTTTTCGGCGGAATCAATCTGGGTGCCCGACCCCTGGCGACGCCAGCGGACGAACCTGAAAATACGCGATCACAATGGAAAACACGGTCTACGGACTCGGCTACTGCCGATCGGCCGAATCCGGGTGCCTCGTACGAAACACGTCGTGCCTCATTACGGAAAAACCCCGCAACATCAGGCATTTGTGGCTCGCCGCGCCCCCGAGCAGCGGCTGATTCGGGTCTAATCTACCTGCACTCGAATCCGACATCAAACCCATATTGACAAAAAATCGAAAGGCGACTCCGCGACGAGACTCACAGGGCCCGGCAAGCCCGATTTCTGTGTGTGTGGAGTGGGCGAGAGCGTTTCGGGGCGAAGTACGCACCGGCAATGACGGCACATGCACTACCCAAGCCGGCGCGAATCTGATTCACACCATACTGGTGCCATGAAATACGGAGATGGTTGCGACGGGTGGTGGCTGGTCGCAACGAGTGAAGGCTAGCATGAATTGGGTCTATGACCGCGTCGTTCGCCACAGGTGCGTAAACTATCACATTTGGTCAGCAACCGAGGGCGGCAGCACCGTTTACGCGCTGACCCGGACAGCCGCGCTGGCGCCACGCCAAGTGGCTTCCTATGGGTCGATGGAAGAGGTCTTCCGCAGGACCGGCGTCGAGATCGAGAAGGCTGCGCCGGGCGCTGCGCGCCCCTACCGACCGACGCCGAGACCGGCAGTCGGCCTCTATCGTACCAGCGACGGCTGGGCCGAAGTGGATTACGGCCACCGCACGGGCGCGGTGCCGCGCGAGCTCTACGAGCGCAAGGAATACATGCCACCGTTTGACAGTCTTCCGAAGGAAGCGGCGGTGCGCGAGCCGCTGCCGCAGCAGCTGCAGCGCTAGATAGCCGCCACGCCAAGCTGGCAACACGGCACAAAAAAAGCCGCCTCGAAGAGAGGCGGCTTTTTTTCAGTATGATGGCTCAGTTCTGACGGCCGAACCAGTCGTCGACATCGCGGCGGGCCCGGTCCTTCTCGATGCCGTAGCGCTCCTGAATCTTGCCTTCGAGCTGGTCTCGGCGACCGGCGATCTCGTCGAGATCGTCGTCGGTCAACTTGCCCCACTGCTCCTTCACGTTGCCCTTGAACTGCTTCCAGTTACCTTCGACGCGGTTCCAATCCATGACTTCTTCCTTTCACGTTTCAGGCGCTGTTTTCGCCTCGCACCTCAACGCGGCGGGTGCTGAATGGTTCAGAGGAATTTTTCACATTCAGGCGAGTTTCGGCCAGAAACGCCCGTCCGCCTGCCGGAACCTTTCGCCGACATCCGGCTTATTCCAGCGCAACTCAAAACGCGGGAGAAAACTATGCATGGCATTATCTATATCGTCGGCCTGATCGTGGTCATCATGGCGGTGCTTTCCCTGTTCGGGCTGCGCTGAACGCGAACAACCATTTCAACCCAGCGCATTTTTCAGGAGGGCACCACATGGCACTAGCCGAAGACCGCACGGTCCTCGCCACAGGCGACAGCGACCATTCCTATATCGACTGGCCGGCAATCATCGCCGGCACGGTGCTGGCAACAGCAATTTCCTTTGTTCTCATGACATTCGGCTCAGCGATCGGCCTGACGCTTACCTCGGCCTACGAGGGACGCGGAATGACGCTGTTCTGGTTCGCCATTGCCGCTGCGCTCTGGATGCTCTGGGTGCAGATTTCCAGCTTCATGGCGGGTGGCTACCTGACCGGCCGCATGCGCCGGCGCAACTACGACGCTACCGAATATGAATCAGACATACGCGACGGCTCGCACGGGCTGATCATGTGGGCCGTTTGCGTTCTGCTGGGGGCGCTGATCGCATTCTCCGGCATATCGGCCGTGGTAGCGACTGCGACGGGCGCGGCAAGCACGGTCGCCGCCGGTGCGGCAGCGGGTGCGGCCGGCAATGCCGACGAAATGCTCGGCGAGGGCGACAGCCTTCTGGTTGATCGGCTGCTTCGCTCGACGAATGCTACGGCCCAGCCGACAACCGCCGATAACCGCGGTGAGGTTGGCCGTATCATCGCCGGCGCGCTTGAAGACGACGAGCTTGCGGACGCCGACAGGCAGTATCTCGCCAGCATCGTGGCCGCACGCTCCGGCCTGACGCAGGAAGAGGCACAGGCGCGTGTCGACGAGACCTGGGCACAGGCTCAGCAGGCTCGCGCAGTAGCCGAGGAAGCGGCCGAAACTGCCCGTCGTGTCGGGTTGATCGCAGCCTTCCTGACAGCTGCTTCGCTGTTTGCCAGTGCCATCGGCGCCTATTTCGGCGCTACTCTGGGCGGCAACCATCGCGACAAGCAGGTCATGGTGGCCGGCTGGTACAGGCCCTGGTAAATTCGCCTCGCGTGTGAATCGCTAAGACCCGCTGCTCCGGCAGCGGGTCTTTCTGTTTGCCGCAGACGGCCCCGAACTGGCATCAATTTGCAAGCATGGAAACCACGAGCCAGAGCCCGGCGATCACTATGAGTACAGCGCCGGCCAACAGGGTGTAGCGCAGAAAGAGATGCCTGGCCCTGCCGGCCGAAGCTCGGCCGGTTTCCAGAAGCTGGCGCTGCTCCGCCGCCTTGCCGGCCCGCCTGCCGACTTCCCTGAGTTGCCTTGTGTCCATCTGCCGCCCCCTCGAGAGGGCATCGACAATCGGTACATCACCCGTCGATGCAAATTGTTCGCCGACGCGCACAATACTGCGCCCGGTGGAACGGACCAAGATGAGCGAGCGAGAAACCCCAGGACGTGACTTGCGTGACCTGCTGGCCGCTGTCGGCCAATTGCTTCTTGCCTGGGGCTGGCTCGAGGAGGCCATCAAGGTGCGTCTCACGGAGATCGAGCCGTCAACGACGAAGCCATCGAAGGATCCGATCTTTCGCCGGTGGCTTGGTGCGGAGGATCCCACGCCGGAATTCCTCGCGTTGTACGATGAGATCGCGCGCATTTCCGTAACACGGAACTCGATTGCTCACGGGTTGGCTTCAGCTAGGGGAAATCCGTGAGAATACAGAGAGCCGGCCGTAGTCTGTCGAACACTGTCGGGTGAAGTTATGATTACCCTGTCGGAACTACAGCTAGTTGGCGCCTCACTTGAGCGGGCTCTCACCGCGTAGGAAGACTGAGGTATGCGAATCTTGGCCGATGACGACCGTGCCCGATCCGGGGAACGAGCAAGCGGCGCAAGACGCAAGGTATTGTTGTGAGAAGTGGTAGCGGGAGAGGGACTTGAACCCCCGACCCCAGGATTATGATTCCCGTGCTCTAACCAACTGAGCTACCCCGCCAGGGCGGCGGAAGGCCCGAAACGCATCCCAAGGTGGAGGGGGCATGTCGAGGCGTTCGCCAAGGTCGGGCGGATATAGTGGCGGAGCGGCGAGCCTGTCAAGCGCGCAACGGCGATGCAGTCATCACTTTGCGCGGCAAATCGACCGGGAGCGGTCCGGCTGCCACGGTGGGCTTGAGTTAGCGGCCCCGCGCCTTTATGTGTCCGCAGCATAATCCTGAGTTGGCAATTGATGAAACCGCGTATTGCAGTCCTTGGATGCGGGTACTGGGGCTCCAACCATATCCGCACCCTGAAGGCACTCGGCGCGCTGCACGCCGTGTCCGACGCTAATGGCGCGCGTGCGGAAGGCTTTGCCAGCGAGCAGTCCTGCCTTGCCATCAGTCCTGACGAACTGTTTTCGCGTGAGGATGTCGACGGGATCGTCATGGCGCTGCCGCCGCAGTATCACGCCGATCTCGCGATCCGCGCCGTTGAGGCCGGCAAGGACGTGCTTGTCGAGAAGCCTATCGCGCTGACCGTCGCAGACGGAGAACGGGCGGTTGCCGCGGCCAACGCCAACAAGCGCGTCTTCATGGTCGGCCACGTCTTGCGCTTCCACCCGGCCTTCGAGCGGCTGAAGGAACTGATCGACGCCGGCGAACTCGGCGAGGTCAAGTACATCCATTCGCACCGGCTGGGGCTCGGCAAGTTCCACACCGAGAACGACGCGCTGTGGGATCTGGCGCCGCACGACCTGTCGATGATCCTGGCGATAACCGGCAGCGAGCCGATCGAGGTGCGCGGCGAGGGCGCGGCGCTGCTCGACCACCTGTCCGACTTCGCGCATCTGCACATGCGGTTTCCCAACGGCATGCGCAGCCATCTCTTCACCTCGCGCCTCAACCCCTACCGCGAACGGCGCCTCACCGTCGTGGGTACCAAGTCGATGGCGGTGTTCGACGACGTCGAGCCGTGGGAGAAGAAGCTCGCCGTCTACCGCCACGCGGTATGGCAGGACAGCGGCCAGTGGGCCTTCACCAACAATGAGCCGTCCTATGTCGAGGTCGAGCAGGGCATGCCGCTGACGCGTGAGCTGGAGCACTTCCTGTCCTGCATGAAGACGCGATCAGCGCCGCGCACCAGCGGCGAGGAAGCGGTCGCCGTGCTGCGCATCCTGACGGCCGGGACGGTCGGCCACTCCTGAAGGGCGAGAACGTTTGGCCGGCCATCGCGAAACGCTTCGCAGGTGGTAAAACGCGGGAAAGGCTATTCCGCGGGAATGCCTGCAAGCTTCGACAGCATCGCCTCGGCTTCCCTGCCGCGCTCGGAGCGCTCGATGAAGCCGCCGCCGAGCACGCGGGCATCATTCTCCTCGCCGGCGTAGAGGACGCAGGCCTGGCCCGGCGCGATGCCGGATTCGCCTTCGCTGAGCTCCACCCAGGTCGCGCCGTCGCCATGGTGCAGGATGACCGGGCGCGGAGGCCGGGTCGAGCGCACCTTGGCGAAGAGTTCTAACCCGTCGGCCG
Source organism: Mesorhizobium sp. 10J20-29 (assembly GCF_054130485.1). Taxonomy (NCBI): domain Bacteria; kingdom Pseudomonadati; phylum Pseudomonadota; class Alphaproteobacteria; order Hyphomicrobiales; family Phyllobacteriaceae; genus Mesorhizobium; species Mesorhizobium sp. 10J20-29. The sequence goes on along the minus strand of NZ_CP199156.1, from coordinate 190,255 downwards.
GGATGGCATCGAGCGAACCGTCGCCCAGCCAGTTGACGTCGCGCAGGAAAACCTTGCGGGTCTCCAGCGCCTCGCGCGGACCGACGATGACGCGGGCCCGCTCGGCATCGAGATGCACGACATAGAGCGGCTCGCCAGCCGAGACGCCGATGCCGCGCCGCTGGCCGACCGTGTAGCGCAGAATGCCTTCATGGCGGCCGAGCGTGCGGCCGTCTATGTGGACGATGTCGCCGGGAGTGACGGCGGCCGGCTGCAGCTTGGCGATGATGTCGGCGTATTTTCCCTGCGGCACGAAGCAGATGTCCTGGCTGTCGGCCTTGTCGGCGACGACCAGCCCCATTTCCTCGGCAATGGCGCGCACCTGCGGCTTGGGCATGCCGCCGAGCGGAAAGCGCAGATAGTCGACCTGCTCCTGGGTGGTGGCGAACAGGAAGTAGCTCTGGTCCCTGTCGGAATCGACGGGACGGTAGAGCGCCCGGTGCGCGCCGTTCTGCCGCGAGCGGATATAGTGGCCGGTGGCGAGTGCTGCCGCGCCAAGTTCCTGCGCGGTGGTCAGGAGGTCGGCGAATTTGACGGTCTGGTTGCAGGAAACGCAGGGGATGGGAGTCTCGCCGGCAACATAGCTCTGGGCGAACGTATCGATCACCGCCTTGCGGAAGCGTTCCTCGTAGTTCAGCACGTAGTGCGGAATGCCGAGCTTCTCGGCCACGCGCCTTGCATCGTCGATGTCGCGGCCCGCGCAACACGACCCTGTGCGGTGGGTGGCGGCGCCATGATCGTAAAGCTGCAGCGTCATGCCGACGACGTCATAGCCCTCACGCTTCAGGATGCCGGCGACGACAGAGGAATCGACGCCGCCCGACATGGCAACCACGACTCGCGTGTCCTCGGGCCTTCCTGGCAGGTCTAGGCTGTTGATCTGCATGACATTCCGCATTGTTCATGGGCTTTGAGCCCGTCCGGCCGAATATAGGACAGGCCGCGCCCGGTTGCCAGCCGGACAGATTTTGGCGGCCGAAAGCCGGGACGGTTAAACTGCCGGTGAATTTACTAACGGGGGATTCAGGATCGTTACTTATCCATTAGGGCTCGCTTAGGCAATTTTTAAAGCTGTGGCGGTAATGTGACTTCGATTGCGTCTTAGAGTTTTGTGGTTGTGTAGAGAGTACGATGACCGATCTGATTAGACCTCGCGTCAAATATGTGATTGGGCCGGACGGCAGCCCGCTGACAATTGCGGACCTGCCGCCAACCAACACCCGGCGCTGGGTTATCCGGCGCAAGGCAGAAGTGGTGGCTGCCGTCAGGGGCGGATTGCTCAGCCTCGAAGAAGCTTGCCAGCGCTACAAGCTGACGACGGAAGAGTTTCTGTCGTGGCAGGCCTCGATCGACGAATACGGCCTGGCCGGCCTGCGCACCACGCGCATCCAGCAATACCGCCACTGACACCCGCGGGACGCCGTCCCGATCTCCTAGGAAGCATGACCCGGCCGCCTGGCCATCTGCGACGCCGCGGCGGTTAGACCCGCCGAGGCGGCGAAGAACCAAAGGCCAGGCATCGTGAAGGCGGTCGCGAGGCCGCTGGTCTTGGCCGCGAAGATAACCAGGGCCACCAGCACGACGTCGAGCATGGACCAGTTTGCCATGCCCCTGACCCAGGCCGGAACGCGCGCGCCCTGGCCCTCGCTGCCATGGGCGGCAAGATGCAGCAGGCAGAGCTTGGTGCAGGGAAAAATCACCGAAAACAATGCGATCAAGGCCGAGAGCAGCCGGTCGCCCTCAATCCACAGGCCCGCGATCATGGCGATCAGCGAGGGCTGGTCGGAAAATACGAACAATCGTTCGATGCGCACCAATGGCAGCACGATGCCGAGCGCAAGACAGAAGGTTGCCAGAAACAGGACGAGCGGGAAAGCAAGGCGCATGGCCGAGCCTTAGCCGATCAGGCGGTCCCGCGAAAGTGGAGGGGCGGGTTGCCGCTAGCCGATCATGGCGCTGCGCGCGCCGCTGTCGTGGTCGCGATTCTTGGCGTCACGCGACTCGAGCATCTCCGCCTTGGAAAGCTCCGCTTCAGCTTCGGCTAGTAATGATTCGGCAGCGTTCCTCTGCTGCAGGAGATCATGCTGTGAATTTTTCAGGTTGTCGCGCCGCAGGCGGGCCGCCTTTGCGAAGGTCGGATAGGCAAAATGGGTGATGTCGGTAATGCCGGCCTTCTTTTCCTCGGCGAGGATCTGGACCTCCAGTTCACCCGCCATGCGCTCGAACTCGGCAATCATCATGTCGAGTTGCAGAAGCTGCCTCCGCTTGTCGTTCACCTGAAACTGTTTCAGCCGAACCAGGTTCTCACGTGTTTTCATCGTCTGAAACTCCCGGATACGCAGATACTCATACTCACTACCACTACGCGGTTAATCGAAGCGGCCGGCATCATAGGAAACAGACTCCTAAGATTTTTCGGCCCCGGTAACCATTCGTTTACGCGCATTGTTAATCATACGGGTCAGGACTTAAGGCGGGGTAAAAATCCCGGGTGACGCGCAGATTGTACGCCGAGCTGGTTAGTTTGGATTGTTAATGTTGCACGTTAAGAAGATGGCGGAATGAATCCGCTTTAGATTCAACAGGGTATATGCTGGGGCTGAAGAATCTGTTATCGCGAGCTGCGGGGGATTAGGTTTTGTTAACCATTCGGTGGCAGCCTGCGAAACAGGCACACACTGCTCCGGTACCGGAAGGCTCGCGAAATCGGTCCGACGGCAGGATAAGGGGAATAGCATGCGCGTTCTGCTGATAGAAGACGACAGTGCAACCGCACAAAGCATCGAGTTGATGCTGAAGTCGGAGAGTTTTAATGTCTATACGACGGACCTGGGCGAAGAAGGCGTCGATCTGGGTAAGCTCTATGACTATGATATCATTCTGCTGGATCTGAATTTGCCTGATATGTCAGGCTATGAAGTCTTGCGGACACTGCGCCTTTCAAAGGTGAAGACGCCAATTCTTATCCTTTCCGGCATGGCCGGCATCGAGGACAAGGTGCGCGGCCTGGGCTTTGGCGCCGACGATTACATGACAAAGCCGTTCCACAAGGACGAGCTCGTCGCCCGAATTCACGCCATCGTGCGCCGGTCGAAGGGTCACGCCCAGTCGGTCATCACCACTGGCGACCTGGTGGTCAATCTCGACGCCAAGACGGTCGAGGTCGGCGGCCAGCGCGTGCACCTCACCGGCAAGGAATACCAGATGCTGGAGCTGCTCTCGCTGCGCAAGGGCACTACGCTCACCAAAGAAATGTTCCTCAACCATCTGTATGGCGGCATGGACGAACCGGAACTGAAGATCATCGACGTCTTCATCTGCAAGCTGCGCAAGAAGCTCGATGCCGCATCCGGCGGACAGAACTACATCGAGACGGTGTGGGGACGCGGCTATGTGCTGCGGGAACCGGAAGAAATTCGCGTCAGCGCCTGATAGTTCTCAGGAAGATTCAAAGGCTTCAACCCGGCTCTGCCGGGTTTTTGCTGTTTGCGAAGCGTGGTCGCAGCGGATGGCCGCGACGTGCCGGGAAGCGTGTCGGAATGGAAGAAGTGGTTGCTGGGATGCGGCTCTAGGCTGCGTCTTGCAGGCTGCGGAAACGGTCGAGCAGCTGTGGCCGGTTGAACGGCTTAAGCAGATAACCCTGGGCGCCGGCGCGCTTGGCACGCATGATGGCGCCAATGTCGACCTCGGTCAGGCAAATCGCGATCTGCGGCTTGACCGGCGTCTCGATGGCGCGAACGCGACGGATGAACTCGACCGCCGACATGTCGGGCAAAGCGCCGTCGACGACGATGATCTCGGGCATGTCATTGGTGCACAGCGCTATGGCGTCGAAGCCCGTCGAGGCCTCAATGATCTGCAGGTCCGGGCCGCCCAAGATCCGCTTGGCGACTTTCCTGATCACAGCCGAGTCGTCGACGAACATGCAGCGCTTCATTATCCGGTCCTCATGGTCGCGCCCGTTAGGCCAGAGGCTCGGGCGTCATTAGTCTGGACGGTAGCCCATCTGTATGAACAACCATAAAACCGGTAAGGTAAAATTTTCGGAAACCCGCTGCCCGTAGCGCCTTTATTCGATAACCGGGCGTCAATACTACGCCTGGGTTGCCGCTGCTGTCAGTACGACTTCATCGGCGCTTGCGTGGATCGAGACGGTCATGTTCGCCTCATGGGCGAGGAGCAGCGTGTAGTAGGGCTGCACCGCATGCGCGTCGATCGCTTCCTCGGGCTTGCGGCCGGAGTGAAGTTCGAGAAATTTCGGTGGCACGCGCAGCATCGGGCCGCTTGAGGACAGCGTGAACTTCGGGTGGGTATGGACGTCCTCCAGCGAGATGACGATCTTGCCGCCACGCGGTATGGCCGCGAGCGCCACGAGTACCAGATTGAGCAACAGCTTGACCTGGTTCTTGGGCAGCAGGGCGCGTTCGCCTTTCCAGACGAGCTCGGGCTTTTCGTTGCGCATGAAAGCCGTGGTAACGGCCTCGGCGTCGCCGGTATCGATCTGCATGCCGGCCGAACCGGCTGCGCCGAAGGCGATGCGGGCAAACTGCAGCCTTGCCGACGCGTTGCGCGCGCTCTGGCGGATCAGGCTCATGGCGTCCTCGTCGGCACCACCCTCGTCCAGCAACTCGAGACCGTTGTTGATGGCGCCCACCGGCGAGATGATGTCGTGGCAGACGCGGCTGCACAGAAGGGCGGCCAGGTCGGGTGCGGTGAGGGTGAAAAGTTCTGACATGCGCAATGGTCCCCTTAGAGGTCAAAGAAAGCCGCGGATCGCCTCCCCAAACCGCGAATCAAGGCTTGCAGCGAATACTTTGGTACACAGCACGCCGCGTCGCGGCAAGGAAACCCGGCCCATCGGCGACGACTTGCTAACACCGGCAGCGGGGCCTGGCGCCGATCGCCCGGGAACGGCCCTTGAACCGCCATGATTTCGGGTATGCTTAATGGTTGAAAAAGGATTGCGGCCTAGTTTGGCGGCTGATCCGAGATCAAGCGGCCACAAGAGCCGCAGCAGGGCATGGCGTCGGCGAATCGGCTCCCCGGACGGAGATTGGAAGCATGTTTTCCCGACTGAACGACCGGATCGTTTTCCGGCTCATCGCGTCACTGTTTGCGCTGTCGTGCATTCTGGCGCTGTCTGCGTCGCCGACGCGCGCGCAGGCCTACACGGCTGAAGAGATCGTCGATTCCGGCCATCGCTTCTTCGGCGCCACGTCAGGCGGGCTGGCCAGCGTGATCGAGCAAATATTCTCCTCCTATGGTCTGCCGAACGGCTATGTCCTCGGCGAAGAAGGCTCGGGCGCGATCGTCGGGGGCCTGACCTACGGCGAGGGCACGCTCTACACCAAGAACGCCGGCGACCACAAAGTCTTCTGGCAGGGACCCTCGCTCGGCTGGGATTTCGGCGGGCAGGGTTCGCGCACCATGATCCTCGTCTACAATCTCGACGATGTTTCCAACCTCTACAACAGGTTCGGCGGCGTGGCGGGCTCGGCCTATGTGGTGGCAGGCGTCGGCTTCAACGTGTTGAAGAACGGCAACATGCTGCTCGTTCCGGTACGCACCGGTGTCGGTGCGCGTCTAGGCGTCAATGTCGGCTATCTGAAGCTGACCGAGAAGCCGACATGGAACCCGTTCTGAGGCAAAACGCCGCCTCGGAGAACGGGATGGCTGTCGCTCCAGGCTGAACAGCTCGCTCAGAGAAGAGCGGGTGCGGCACGGTTCGCGCCCATCGCGTTTCAGCATGGCACTGGATTTTGCACCGTGCGGCGTGGCACAATCGGTTGAGGCCGGTTGTCGCCGGCCGAAACGGAAAATGCTTCAGCCATGCAGTCTGTCCTGTTCTTCGTACTCGGCTTCCTGTCTGCCGGGTTTATCTCCCTGATCGTTGCGCCGGCCGTCTGGCGCCGCGCCGCCTTCCTGACGCGCAAGCGCATCGAGGCGTCGGTGCCGTTGACGCTGGCGGAAATCCAGGCCGACAAGGACCGCATGCGGGCGGAGTTCGCGATGGCGACGCGCCGGCTGGAAATCAACTTCAAGACTTTCCGGGAGAAGGCCGCCGCCCAGATCGTCGAGATCAACCGCAACCGCGAAGAACTCAAGCGGCTGATGTCTGAGCGCGACGAGCGCCATGAGGCGCTGACCCGGCTCGAAGCCCAGGCCGGCGAGGTGCGCGCCGAGCTGCGCAAGCGCGAAGACCAGTTGCAGGTGCTGGCCGAACAACTCGCCCAGGCCGAGCAGACACTCGAGCAGCGGGCCGAGGAAATCGAGAAGCTCGGCCGCATGTATGATGAGGCGACGTTCACCGCCTCGAACCGCCAGCTCGAACTGGTGGCGCGCGAGGGCGAGATCGAGAAACTGTCGGCCGACATGGCGACGCTGCGCAGCGAGCGGCGCGACATGGACCGCCGCAACAAGGAAGTCGCCACCGAGAGCAGGTCGGCGCGCGAGGCACTGAAGACGGAACAGGAGCGCGCGCTGGCGCTGGAGGCGCGGATCGAGCGGCTGCTCGCGACGATCGCCGACCGCGACGACAAGCTCGATCGCCAGGAACGCGAAATGGCAAGGTTGCGCGAGGGCGTGAAGAGCAGCGGCGCCACGGAGGATCGCGTCAATGCCAAACTCGTGGCAACGCAGGCCGAAAAGGCAAAGGTCGAGGCCGACTACTCCGAACTGCAGGCCAAGATGGCGACCTATCTCTCCGGTGCAAAGCACAAGGACATGGAGAAGACGCTCGCCAAGGTATCGGCCGACCGCGATCTGCTCGAAGAACGGCTGAAGCTGCTGACGCGCGAGAACCGGAAGCTCAAGGTGGACATCGCAGTGCACGAGCGCACGAAGTCTGAGGACTGGACTGGCGAGCGGCGCGCCAGCGAGATGCTACGCGAGCAGATGAACGATCTGGCGGCGGAAGTGGTGCGGCTGACGGCGGCGCTCGACGGGCCGGAATCACCGATCGCCAAGTCGATCCGCGGATCCGGGGCCCACGCGGCCAATGGCGACGGCAAGGTTGTCAGCCTGGCCGACCGGGTGCGCGCGCTGCAAAAGGCCGCGGCGGCGGCTGAGGCTCAATAACGGCTGAACTGGTGCAGGGCGATGGCCGAGGCGGCGGCGACATTGAGGCTGTCGAAGCCCGGCGACATGCCGATTCGCGCCGTCGCGAGGCGTGAGAGCAGAGCTTCGGGCAGTCCTTCGCCCTCGGTGCCGAGGAACAGCGCCAGGCGCTCCGGCCTCGGAATAGCCCTGATATCTGCCGCGCCGGCAGGCGACAGGGCGAGTTGCTCGAAGCCGTTGCCGGCGAGCATTCCGGCAAGGCCTGCCGCGTCTTCGCCGACCGCGAAGGGAATTTTCAGCGCGGCCCCGACCGAGACGCGGATCGCCTTGCGGTAGAGCGGGTCGCAGCAAGCTCGGTCAAGCAGGACGGCGTCGATGCCGAAGGCCGCCGCGTTGCGGAAGATGGCGCCGACATTGTCGTGATTGGCGAGCCCGACCAGCACCAGGACCAAGGCCTGCGCAGGCAGCGCCGCGATCAGTTCCTCAGGCGGCTGAGGCGGCAGCTTCCTGCCGACGGCAAGAATCCCCCTGTGAATGTGGAAGCCGGCAATGGCATCCATCACGGCCTGAGAGGCGGCATAGACGGGCATGTCGGGCGGCGCCTGTTCCAGGGTGCCAGCCAGGCCGGGCAGCCGGTTTTCCAGTACCAGCGCGGATTCCGGCGTGAAGCGCGCGGAGGAAAACAGCACGTTCAGAACAACCTTGCCCTCGGCGATGAAGCGGCCGTGCCTGCCGGCAAGATCGCGCTCGCGGATGGAGAGGTAGGGCGCGACGCGAGAATCGGCCGGGTCGTCAATGCGGATGGCTTGCATGGGAAGACTATGCAGGATGCGGCGCGGATTGCTACTGCCCGCGCGCGTTGCGCGCGAGATCGACAAGCACGCTTCGTAGCGCGCCGGCATTGGCGAGGGGTTCGGGAAAGAAGACCCTGTCGATATCGTCGCCGGCCGCAATGTCGAAGCCTTCGACGTCGATGCCGGTCATCCGCCAGTCGGCGTCTGCGGCACCGGCAAGGTGACGGGCAATCGCAGCGATCGCATCGAGATGGTCGGCATTCATGTGATCGAGCGCGTCCTGCTCGGCTTCAGCCAAGGCGTCGACCGCCGGCCCGGCGAGAAGCAGGTCGTCGCGGTCGAGTAAATAAGCCTTGCCAAAGCCGCCATTGAGGCTGGCGCGCTCGGGCTCAAGGCGAAAGATGGCGAAATCTCCGAGCCCGATATAGAGACGGGCCTTGGGGTTGCGGTTCAGGTAGCGGCGCCTGGCCCGGGTGCCGGCCGGCGAACCGGGTTCGAGTCGTTCGGCGCGACAGACTAGCGTGACGCGCGGATGGGCAAGCGGATCACCTTTTCCGGGCTGGCCGAGAAGGAGAGAGCAGCCCGGATCTGCCGTAATCGCCGGGGTATGGGCCGAGAGTTGCGAGACGAGGATGAGCGGCGCGCCGTCGGCATCGGTAGCGACGCCGACACGGCTGGCGAGCGGATAACCGGTAGCGGGATCGAGCACGGCGAGCGACCCCGAACGCGCCGTGCGCACCAACTGATGCGCCAGCCGGATGGCTTGCGCGTCGGTCTCGCGAATGACGTCCTTGCTGTCCTTGGTCACGCTTGCTCCAAAAATCTAGTCCAGCCGCCCAATCGGCTGCCGCATGTCTCGGAAGGCCGAGCGCGAGAACGAGCCTATCTTGGCGCCATGCGCAGCGCGCCGTCGAGGCGGATGACCTCGCCGTTCAGCATCTGGTTGCCGACGATGTGGAGCGCAAGGGCGGCATATTCCGAAGGATCGCCGAGCCGGGACGGGAAGGGCACGGAGGCGCCGAGCGAATCCTGCGCCTCCTGCGGCAGGCCCCGCAGCATCGCGGTGCTGAAGATGCCGGGCGCAATCGTCATGACGCGGATGCCGAGCTTGGCAAATTCGCGCGCGATCGGCAGCGTCATGCCGACGACGCCGCCCTTTGACGAGGCGTAGGCCGCCTGGCCGATCTGGCCATCATAGGCGGCGATCGAAGCGGTGTTGACGATGACGCCGCGTTCGCCGCCGTCGAGCGGATCGAGCGAGGCCATGCGGTCCGCGACCAGCCGAATCGTGTTGAACGTGCCGATCAGATTGACCTCGACAACCTTGCGGAAGGCATCGAGCGGATGGGGGCCGTCGCGTCCGAGCGTCTTCGACGCGATCGCGATGCCGGCGCAGTTGACCAGAATGCGCGGCGAGGCCAGTTGCTCGATGGTCTGGGCTAGAGCCGTTTCCACGCTGATTGCGTCGGCCACATCGCATTTCAGCGCAATGCCGCCGATATCCGACGCCACCTTTTCGGCTGCGTCGAGGCCGAGGTCGAGGATCGCGACGCTGGCGCCAGCTGCGGCAAGCGCCCGAGCGGTTGCCTCCCCGAGGCCGGAGCCGCCGCCGGTTACGATTGCCGTGTGACCCTTTGGATTCATGCCATTGCCTTTGACTGCATTGCAGCAGTTTCGGCCAGCGGCTCGTCTTCCGCAACCCTGGCGAGATCGGCGTGACAGACCTCGCCGGCGAGGCGCGCGACAGCGCCGGGGACGAATTCGACGGCGAGCAGCCGGTTGGGGTCGACCGGGCGGGACATGACGATCTGACCGCGGGGTATCCTGCTGAAGCCGAGCGGTCCGTAATAGGGCTCGTCGCCGACCAGGAGGACCGCCGGCGCCTTGGCCTTTTCGGCGGCTTCCAGCGCGATCCTAACGAGCTTGCGGCCGATGCCGACATTCTTGAAGGCGGGGCGGACGGCGAGCGGCCCTAGCAACAGGGCGCGACCAGCGCCTGCAGCGATACGAGTCAGCCTTACGGAGGCGATGACCACGCCGCCATTCAACGCGACGAAGGAGAGGTCGCGCTCGTGCGGACCGCCCTCGCGGATGCGGTAGGCGGCGCGGACGAAGCGGCCCGGCCCGAAGGCCTCCGCGTTGATGTCTTCGATCTCGGCATCGTGCGCCGGAGCTTCCGGCAGGTAAGTCACGTCGGCAGGGGTCATGGTCTTTGCGTTCCGGTCAGACAAGGAAGGTGACCGCCAAGCGGCGGCGTAGGCCAATCGGCGCCGTTCAGGCGCGGGCTTCCATTCGTCGTCGGTCAAACCGGAATTCGGCAAAGATGCTTGTCATGGGACGTTTCCGCTAGCACCAAATCGGCAGCGCGTCCATTGCGGTCTTGCCGGCCGGTTGACGAACTGTTCAGTGCTGCGGGGTTTCGATGCTTGCCGTGGCGCCCTACATCTCGGGAAACAGGAGAATGATCATGGGCCTGCTCGTTGACGGCAAATGGACCGACAAATGGTACGACACCAAGGAAACGGGGGGCAAGTTCGTTCGCTCGGAAGCGCAGTGGCGTGACTGGATCAGCGCCGACGGCAAGCCGGCCGAGGGCCGGGAACGCGGATTCAAGGCCGAGCCTGGGCGCTATCATCTCTACGTTTCGCTGGCCTGCCCCTGGGCACACCGCACACTGATCCTGTGCAAGCTGAAGAAGCTCGAGGATGTCATTTCCGTGTCGGTCGTTCACCACTTCATGGGCAAGGAGGGCTGGACGTTCCTGGCGGAGGACGGCGCCACTGGCGACACGCTCTACAGCCTCGACTTCCTGCGCCAGATCTACACCAAGGCAGATCCCCACTATTCCGGACGCGTGACCGTGCCGGTGCTGTGGGACAAGCAGGAGGAGACAATCGTTTCCAACGAGTCTTCGGAAATCATCCGCATGCTGAACTCGGCCTTCGACGAGTGGGGCGACGGCTCGATCGATCTCTATCCCGAAAGGCTGAGGCCGGAAATCGACCGCATCAACGCGCTCGTCTATCCGTCGATCAACAACGGCGTCTACCGGGCCGGCTTCGCGACCAGCCAGGAAGCCTATGAGGAAGCCTTCGGCGAAGTCTTCTCGGCGCTCGACCGCATTGACACGATCCTGTCGCGGCAGCGCTACGTTGCGGGCAGCGACATGACCGAGGCAGACTGGCGGCTTTTCACCACGCTGATCCGCTTCGACGCGGTCTATTTCGGCCACTTCAAGTGCAATCTGAGGCGCATCGCCGACTATCCGAACCTGTCGAACTACCTGCGGGAACTGTTCCAGGTTCGAGGAGTCGCCGACACGGTGAACATGCACCATATCAAGTCGCACTACTACGGTAGCCACGAGACGATCAACCCGACGCTCATCGTGCCGGTTGGTCCGGAACTCGACTTTTCCGCTCCGCATAATCGCGGAAGGCTGGCCAAGGCGGCCTGACGCTACCAGTGCGGCGAGACCGGCTCTCCGCCAAAGATCTCGGCAATGCGCCTCAGCGTTGCCGGGGTCGTTCTCTCTGGCAATGCGTCGAGCGGAAAGAACCCGGCCTCGGCGATCTCGCGGTCGGGCAGCTTCGGCTCGGTCTGCCGGAATGCCTCGATCAGGTAGAAGGCGACATGGTCGCGGCGGCTGGCACCGCGGTTGAAATGAAGCGACTTCAGCACAGGCGGCGCCGTGAAGAGGATATTGCCTTCCTCCTCGAACTCGCGCTCCAGCGCCTCGCCCGCCGTCTCGCCCAGTTCGACGCCGCCCCCGGGCAACTGCCAGCCAGGCACGTAGGTGTGACGGATGAGGAAAACCGACCTGTTCGAGCCGTCATAGACCAGGCCGCGCACGCCGACCGTCATGGGCCGCGCCATGAGAAAGTAAAAATGAAAGAGCCTTGCGCGCAGGCCGGGCCAGCCGGTCTGGCGGAACGGATCGGCCGCGGATTTCTTCTCCGTCATGGGGCCGGCCGCGGGTGGAAAGCAGGCGCGGCGTACCCTACAAAGGCATGATGTTCAGGCTTGCGCATATTTCCGACGTTCATCTGGGGCCGCTTCCCGCTGTAACCTATCGCGACCTCGCATCCAAGCGGGTGATCGGCTACGTGAACTGGCAACGCAACCGGCGCCGCAACCTTCATGACGGCGTCATCGACCAGATTGCCGCCGACATTGCGGCCAACGCGCCGGACCACCTGGCGATCACTGGCGATCTCGTCAACCTGGCTCTCGACGGCGAGATCGCGACAGCGCGCGCATGGCTGACGGCGCTCGGCGCGCCCGAGGATGTCTCGGTGGTTCCGGGCAACCACGATGCTTACGTACCCGGCGCCTTCGACAAGGTGTGCCGCTCCTGGGGCCCCTGGATGACCGGCGACGGGTTGCAGGCACCGACCGACAGGAACCACTTTCCCTACATGCGCGTGCGCGACAAGGTCGCGCTGATCGGCGTGTCGAGTGCGCGCGCGACCGCGCCCTTCATGGCGAGCGGCTTCTTTCGCGAGGTCCAGGCGCATCGTCTGGCGCGGCTGCTCGACGAGGCGGCAAGGCAGGGCCTGTTCCGGGTCGTCATGATCCACCATCCGCCCGTGCGCGGGGCAGTGGCGGCGCACAAGCGCCTGTTCGGCATCGGCAATTTCCAGAAAACGGTGCGCAAGCACGGCGCCGAGCTCGTGCTGCATGGCCATTCGCACGACCCGTCGCTGAACTGGATCGAGGGCAAGGAGCGCAAGATGCCGGTGGTCGGCGTATCGGCGGCCGGACAATCGGTCGGCGGATCGAAGGCGCCGGCGCAATGGAACCTGCTCGAGATTTCCGGCGAGGCGGGAGCCTGGAAGCTGACTCTGAAACGCCGCGGCCTGACCGGGCCGACCGTACCGATCTGCGAGATTTCCAGTGCCCGGCTGCTGACGCCCTCGGAGGTGCTCTAGCGCAGGTCGGTCAGGAGCCGAAGCTCGCCATCAGACGGTCCCAGAGCGCCATGACGGAGGCGATGAGTCCGACAAGGGCGCCGGCGGCAACCAGTCCCAGTCCCGACAGGAAGGAGCGCCAGCCAGTGTCGGCGGATGCTTCGGGCGTCTCGGCATGTTCGGGGCGGACGAGCCCGTGCAGTGCCGGCTCCGCCGAGCCGTCGAGCAACCGTTCGCGGTCGATGATGCGCTCGGCGACATAGCGCGCCACCTGCTCGGCGACGGGTCCTATGGCGGCCGACTCCGACAGCACGACTCGACCGCGCCGCGTGTCCTTGACGAAGCGATAGGTGCGGCGGTCGCGGCCCATCGCGACATGGCTCACCGCGTCGATCCACAGGCGCGGCTGCAGGCCGGATGAAATGGTGAAATCGAAGAGGTCGATGTCAGCCGGCACCTCTCCGAAGACGGGCGCCAGTTCGGCAGCCAGCAGTTCGAGGCGCGTACGGCTCGCTTCGCGCAGTTCCACGACGACGTCGTCGCGGTCGGCCGCCGCGTTCTTCACATCGCGGATCACGTCGGCCAGGCGCAGCACCGGCGCGTCGGCCTTCCGATTGTCGCCTGGGTCACTCATGGCGTTGGCTCCAGCCCCGCGGGGCTTGGTTAAGGTATGGTTAACATAGTGGTTTTGTGCCGGCACTCAAGCGGCGTATGGTTGCAGGCTCAGTCGCCGGCAGGCATTGCCGCGCCGGTTGAGGCTGCGAGGAGGCTGATCACCTCGCCCGGCCGCTCCTCGATCAGCATGTGGCCGGCACCGGCCGCGCGCAGCACGTCGAAGCGCGGCGGCAGCCCGTTCGATTGTGCGAAAGGCAGCACCGGGTCGGCATCGCCCCAGAGCAGCCTGACCGGCATAGGGAGGCCGCCGATGGCCTCGCGCGGGATTTCGCCTTGACGGTTGCCGCGCGTTATCATCCCGGCAATCTCGACGAGGCTCGCCGTCTGGCCGGGGACCTTCCGCATCTGCTGCAGGGCCTCGACCGCCAGTTCGGGTACGTCAAATCCGGGAGCCGACATTGCCGCGAGGCAGGCTCGAATGTCTTCGCGCGAAACGGCCTGGGCATAGTGGCGCAGCTGCGGGCCATTGATTTCTACGCCAAAGCCACCCGGCGAGAGGAGCGTCAGCGAGGAAACGGCGTCGGGATGGGAAAGGGCGGCGAGCGTTGCGATCGCACCACCCATCGAGTGGCCGGCGAGATGCGCATGCCTGATGCCGCGGCCGGCGAGGTCGGCCATGAGCAGACGGGCGGTGCTGCTCGCCTTGCCGGCCGCAAGCGACAGCGAGCCGCCGTGGCCGGGCAGGTCATAGGCGATCGTACGCACGGCGCCGCCAAGCCTGGATACGGCTTCGTCCCAGACGCCGTGAAAGGCGCCGAAGCCGTGCAGCAGCACAAGGGCCGTATCTCCCCCGCCGGAGTCGGATGCAAAAGGCGGGGGAGCCAGCGTCACGCCTGGCCGATTACGCGATTGGCGGCCGAGGTGACGGCCTCGAGCGAGGCGGCGACGATGTTGGTGTTGATGCCGACACCGAAGAGTTTGCCGCCCGGATGCTCGACCTCCATGTAGCAGATCGCCGCCGCATTCGAGCCGCGCTGCATGGAGTGCTCGGAATAGTCGAGCACCGAGAGCGCAGCGCCGATGTGACGCGACAGCGCGTCGACGAAGCCGTCGATTGGCCCGGTGCCCGTGCCCGAGATCGTGACTTCCTTGCCGTTGTCGATGATCGTTGCCTCGACGATGCGATTTCCCTTCCTGTCGGGATCGGGAAAGGTCTGGTGATCGAGGAACTTCAGGCGGGCGCCCGGCTGGTCGACATAGAGCTCGAGGAAGCGGTCGTGGATGCGCTTGGCCGGCACCTCCTTGCCCTCCACGTCGGTGATCGACTGGATGTCCTGGCTGAATTCGGCCTGCAGGTTGCGCGGCAGGTTGAGCCCGTAGTCGGCCTGCAGGACATAGGCGATTCCGCCCTTGCCGGACTGCGAGTTGATACGGATGATGGCCTCGTAGCTGCGGCCGACATCCTTGGGGTCGATCGGCAGATAGGGCACTTCCCAGTAGGGCTTGTTGGCCTGCTTGATCGCCTTCATGCCCTTGTTGATCGCGTCCTGATGCGAGCCCGAGAAGGCGGTGTAGACGAGGTCGCCGACATAGGGATGGCGCTCGGGAATGCGCAGCTGGTTGGAATACTCGTAGACACCCTTCATGCGGTTGATGTCCGAGCAGTCCAGCATCGGGTCGAGGCCCTGCGTGTACATGTTGAGCGCCAGGGTGACGAGGTCGACATTGCCGGTGCGCTCGCCATTGCCGAACAGGGTGCCCTCGACGCGGTCGGCGCCGGCCAGGAGGCCGAGTTCGGTGGCGGCGATGCCGGTGCCGCGGTCATTGTGCGGGTGCAAGGAGACCAGGATATTCTCGCGGTTGTCGAGCTGGCGGCACATCCATTCGATCTGGTCGGCATGGATATTGGGCGTCGACATTTCGACGGTTGCCGGCAGATTGATGATCAGCTTGTTGTCCGGCGTCGGCTGCACGATCTCGGTGACGGCGTTGCAGATTTCCAGCGCTACCTCGAGTTCGGTACCGGTGAAGCTTTCCGGCGAATATTCGAAACGGTAGCCGCCGCCGGCCTTGGCAGCCATGTCGGTGATCATCTTGGCCGCGTCGGTGGCGATCTGCTTTATGCCGGCGACGTCCTTGGCGAAGACGACGCGGCGCTGCAACTCGCTGGTCGAATTGTAGAAGTGCACGATCGGCCGGGTCGCCCCTTCGAGCGACTGGAAGGTGCGCGTGATCAGTTCGGGCCGGCACTGCACCAGCACCTGAAGCGATACGTCTTCCGGTACGCCGCCTTCCTCGATGCACCAGCGGGCGAAATCGAAGTCGGTCTGCGAGGCCGACGGAAAGCCGATCTCGATCTCCTTGAAACCCATGTCGAGCAGGAGCTGGAACATGCGCGCCTTGCGGTCGTGCCCCATCGGGTCGATCAGCGCCTGGTTGCCGTCGCGCAGGTCTACCGAGCACCAGATCGGCGCCTTCTCGATGCGCTTGTCGGGCCAGGTCCTGTCGGTCAAGCCGACCGCCGGGTAGGGCTGGTACTTGCTGCTGGCGTCGGGCATGCCCTTTACCGGCGTTGATTCAGTCTTTGCGTCCATCTTGTCTGCTCCCGGCACCGCCGCCTTCAAAGCGTGCGAGGCCTATCAAATCTTCATGCAGGAAATTGTGACTGGCAAGGAGCTTGCTGCGCGGGGCGGCTTGGTCGACCGCCGGGCGCTCCTTCAGCTGGCCCGACGATCGCCGATAAGACCGAGCAGCAGAAGGGCCGAGGAAAGCGCGCGAACGGTCTCGACCGCGAAGGCGGACTGACGGGACATGGCAATGGCCTGGCGCTTTGACATGGCGCGTCTATTACATCAGGGCCGGTGACGTGGCAAGAGTGCGCCTCGGGGCCAGCCGGTCAGGTCTTGATCCAGCGTGCGACAAGCCTCGCCAGCGACGGGCCGAGGGCCAATACAATCACCAGCCGGGCGCTCTGCAGTGCCATGACGAAGGACAGGTCGACGCTGTCGGAGGCGGCGGCGATGATCGCCACCGAATCCATGCCGCCGGGGCTGGTTGCGAGATAGGCTGTCAGCGGATCGATGCCGAGCTCGTGGCTGAGCAGCCAGGCGAGACCGCCGCAAAACGACATGAGCGCAACGATGGAGCCGACGATCTGGGGCAGGGCGCGCGCGGCATGGTGAAGGATCGCGCGGGTGAAGTTCAGTCCGATCGCCCAGCCGATCAGCATGTACGACGTGCCGAGCAGCCAGACCGGCAATTGCATCGGCGCACCGAGCCCGAGATGGATGATGGCGCCAAGGATGGCAGCACCCAGGAAATAGGGTGAAGGCAGGCGCAACAGCCGGCCCGCGAGGCCGCCGGCCGCCGCGATTGCAAGCGTCGCGGCGAAGGCGGGCCACTCGATGGCCGGAAACCAGACGCTCGGCGGCGCCTCGACTCCCGATGTGTCAACCCAAAGGCGCGCGATCATCGCCGCCGAGATCGAGACGAAGATGACGCGCAGATACTGCATGAAGGCGACGAGCCTGGCGTCCGCGCCGAAGGCACCGGCCATCAGCACCATGGCCGTGGCGCCGCCGGGGGCCGAACCCCAGACCGCGGTGGTTCCGGGCAGGATCTTGAAGCGGCTGATGAACCAGCCGAGAAAGCTCGAGGCGACAAGGGTGGCCGTCACGACGCCGATGAAGAGCGGCCACTCGTGCAGGAAGGTCGCGAAGATGGCAGGCGAGAGTGACGCTGCGACAAGGCATCCGACCAGTGCCTGCGAGCCGGCGAAGCCATAGCTCGGCACCCTGACCGTCGCGCCGTTGGTGCCGGCGAGGATCGCCGCCAGCATCGGGCCGATAAGCATTGCCGCAGGCATGCCGGCGAATTCGAGGATGGCGGCGAACACAAGCGAGACGAGCAGCAGCACGATCCACTGCGCGACGGCTGGCAGTTTTCCGAGACTTTGCGGTGGAGAGGGCGGGGCGGGCGCTTGCATCTGGAGTGTTCTTAAACCCGGCAGGCCGGAAATGTCAGGTGCAATCGTCTCTAGTGCAAGGTTTCGCGGCAGCGCTAGGCAAAGGGGACGGCTCCGGTCCCCAGAGGCAACTTTGCCTCGTCGTCAGGTTCGACATGGATGATGATGCGCACGCTCGGGATCTCGGCCTTGAGCGCTTCCTCGATGCGGTCACAGATGACGTGGCTCTCGGCAACGGTCATGCCCGCATCGACCACGAGATGGAACTCGATGAAGGTGGCGCGGCCGGCGATGCGGGTCTTGAGGTCGTGCACCTCGATTGCGCCCTTCGAGTTGAGCGAGATGATGTCGCGGATGCGGAAGTGCTCGTCCTTGTCCACTGCACGGTCCATCAGACCCTGCATCGAATTTCCGATTACCTGCCAGCCCTGCCAGAGGATGTTGAGAGCCACGATGATGGCGAGCGCGGGGTCGAGGATTGTCCAGCCTGTCAGCACTGCCCCGACAAGCCCGATAATGACGCCGACCGATGTGACGACGTCCGTCATGATGTGACGCCCGTCGGCAACCAGTGCGGGCGAGCGCCCGGCGCTTCCGGTACGAATAAGAAGCTGCGCCCAGAAGAGATTGACGGCCGCTGCCAGGCCGTTGATCGTCAGTCCCTCCCACGGCTGGTCTATCGGCACCGGCGTCTGCCAGGCGCGCCAGACTTCGGCGAGGATCAGCATTGCCGCCAGGACGATCAGGACGCCTTCCAGGACGGCGGAAAAATACTCCGCCTTGTGATGGCCGAAGGGATGGTTCTGATCGGCCGGCTTGTGGCTGATGCGGATGGCCCAGAAGGCAGCAAGCGCGGCGATGACATTGACGATCGATTCCAGCGCGTCGGAATAAAGCGCTACAGAGCCGGTCATCCGCCAGGCGACGAATTTCAGCCCCATCACCGCGAAGGCGATGATGATCGACCAAAAGGCGAGAGCCGCGACCTTCCGCTTGGCTGGCATCGGCCGGTCAGGCCGCCTTGACCTTGGCCTTGCGCGGCAGGTGGGCGACGACGTTCTCGATCATGCGCATGCCGGCATCCTGGCCGAGCGTCATGATCGATTCCGGGTGAAACTGCACCGCGGCGATGGGCTCCTTGCGGTGCTCGAAGGCCATGACGATGCCGTCTTCGGTCTCGGCGGTAACCTCGAATTCAGCCGGCAACCTGACCGGGTCGGCAAAGATCGAATGATAGCGGCCGACGGTCACTTCCTTCGGCAGGCCGGAGAAGATGATGCCCGGCTTCGACACGCGGATGCGCGAGGGCTTGCCATGCATGGGAACGTGAAGTTGGCGCAGTTCGCCGCCATAGGCCTCGGCGAGCGCCTGGAGGCCGAGACAGACGCCGAAGATCGGCAAGTGCCGGTCGCGCGCCTTGCGGATGGTCGTCGCGCAGTCGAAGTCCTTCGGCGTGCCGGGGCCGGGCGACAGTACGACCAGGTCGGGCTTGAGCCGGTCGAACACCTCGTCGGCGACCGGCGAGCGGACCGTTGAAACGGTAGCGCCGGTCTGGCGGAAGTAATTCGCCAGCGTGTGCACGAAGCTGTCCTCGTGATCGACGAGGAGGATGTTGACGCCTTCGCCCACACGGGAGGTCTGGCGTTCGGCAGTGGCGGCATTGCCGGCCTTGGCGTCGCGAATGGCGGAGAGCATGGCTGATGCCTTCAGTTCGGTCTCGGCTTCTTCTTCCTCGGGCGAGCTGTCAAACAGCAGCGTCGCGCCGGCGCGGACTTCAGCGATGCCGTCCTTGATGCGGATGGTGCGCAAGGTCAAGCCGGTGTTGAGGTCGCCGTTGAAATGCACCATGCCGATCGCCCCGCCGTACCAGGCGCGGGGGCTCTTCTCGTTCTTTTCGATGAAGCGCATCGCCCAGAGTTTCGGCGCGCCCGTAACGGTCACCGCCCAGGCATGGCTGAGGAAGGCATCGAAGGCGTCCATGCCTTCGCGCAGCCGGCCCTCGATATGGTCGACGGTGTGGATGAGGCGCGAATACATTTCGATCTGGCGCCGGCCGATGACGCGCACGGATCCCGGCTCGCAGACACGGCTCTTGTCATTGCGATCGACGTCCGAACACATGGTCAGTTCGGACTCGTCCTTCTTCGAGTTGAGCAGCTTCAGGATCTGTTCGGAATCCGAAATCGCATCGTCGCCGCGCTTGATGGTGCCGGAGATCGGGCAGGTCTCGACGCGGCGTCCGTTGACGCGCACGAACATTTCGGGCGAGGCGCCGATCAGGTATTCGCCTTCGCCGAGATTGATGAAGAACGAGTAGGGCGACGGGTTGATCTGCTTCAGCCGGCGCGAAATCTCGGAGGGCGGCGTCTCGCAGCGTTCGTAGAACATCTGGCCCGGCACCACCTCGAAGAGGTCGCCGCGCTGGAAACTCTCCTTGGCCTTCTCCACGAGCTTTGCATATTCGCCGGGTGCATGGTCGCCGCGCGGCGGGATTCTGGAGGAAGGCCTGAAAGGCTCTTCCCTGCCGCCCCGCGGCAGCCCTTCCGTAGTGAAGCCGTCGCCGGCGTAGTCGTAGCGGTCGTGCCAGGCCAGCGCCTGGTGATGGTCAACGACGAGGATCTCGTCGGGCAAATAAAGCACGAGATCGCGCTGGCTGTCGGCGCGCTGCAGCGAGAAATCGACCGGGTCGAACTGGAAGGCAAGGTCGTAGCCGAAGGCGCCGTAAAGGCCGAGGTTCGAATCCTGGTCCGTCCGGAAGAGACCGGTGAGGGCACGCAGCACGGTGAACACCGATGGAACGCGGCTGCGCTCCTCTTCCGTGAATACGCGGCCCGGCGCCGCAATGTCCAGACGAACGAGCGTTGCAGACGACTCCGCAACCGTGACGTCGTCCAGGTTCGAAACAGTGTCGAGGACGAGCGGCAGGAGAACCTCGCCGCGCTCGTTCAGCGCCTCGATGCGCATTGCGCGGCCGCGTGCCGAGATGACCAGCGGCGGATCGATGATCGCCGTGTCCCAACGCGTGTAGCGGCCGGGATACTCGTAGTTGGAGGAGAAGACCGCGCCGCGGCGGCCGTTCAGCCCGTCGATATAGGCCTCGATGGCGCCGGCATAGGGTGTTTCATGGCGCTGCCGGGTGATCGCCACGCCACCGGCCGTGACGAAACGCTCCCCACCGTCTTCAAGCTGCTCGATCGTCATTCCCGTCTCCAACCGTTCCCGCGCGGGGTCGGGCACGCACCTGAAACACAAATGGCCGCCCGGATATTCCGTTGCGGCCACCAAAACTACACGCGCACACGCTTTCAGGCCGCTGTCAGCAGGCCCACCACCAAGTCGATACGTTCACGTGCGCGGTCATGAATTTCCCATAGCGGCGATTGACGATCCGCGCAACGGGATTCGGGTCGCGGATCAAGCTTCGGTTGATCACGCGAACAAAGGCTTGACCTTGCCGATGCCTGTGTCAATCTTCACTCAGAAGAAAATAAATGGAATCTGTGGAAAATTCCTGTTGCCGGTCCGGGGATGGCGACTTGCATCAGGGCGGATTGACCAGCGCACCTGGTGCGCATCTGGAGGGGTAGGAAAATGAGTAGTACGACGGTTACCGCGACTGCGACTGGAGCGCCTGGGCCGGGCCAGTTGCACAGAACCATCAACTGGACGGGTGCATTCTGGGTCGCAAGCGGCGTGCCCGCGCTGGTGCTGTTCTCCATTGGCGGCATTGCCGGAACGACCGGCAAGCTGGCCTTCGTGATCTGGACCTGCTCGGTGATTCTCGGGCTGATCCAGTCCTTCACCTACGCCGAGATAGCCGGGCTGTTTCCGTCCAAATCAGGCGGTGCCTCGGTCTATGGCGCGACGGCCTGGCTGCGCTATTCGAAATTCATCGCGCCGCTGTCGGTGTGGTGCAACTGGCTGGCCTGGACGCCCGTGCTGTCCCTCGGCTGCTCCATCGCAGCGGCCTACATCCTCAGTGCCCTGGCACCGATCCCCGGCTTCTCCGAAAGCTCGGCCGAGGTCGTTGCCTGGCTTGGCGATCCTGCCAATGCCGGCAGGTCCGCGGCCGACGCCATCGCGGCGCTGACCGCATCCGGGACGCCGGCCATCCGAGACTGGACACTCTACAGCGGCTCGCTCGGCCCGGTCAGCTTCTCGCTCAACGCCGTGTTCTGGATCGGCGTGGTGCTGATGCTGATCGTCTTCGCAATCCAGCATCGCGGTATTCTCGGCACGGCCAATGTGCAGAAATACATCGGCCTGATCGTCATCATCCCGATGCTGATCGTCGGCATCGTCCCGATCATCACCGGCCAGATCAACTGGGACAATTATTCTCCGCTGGTTCCGCTGGCGGAGGCCTATGCCCCCGAGCCAGGTACGTGGAGCATCAGCGGCTGGACGTTGGTCTTCGGCGGCATGTTTATCGCCGCATGGTCGGCCTATGCCTTCGAGACCTCGATCTGCTTCACCAGCGAGTTCAAGGATCCGGGCCGCGACACGGTTCGTGCGATCCTCTATTCGGGCCTGCTCTGCCTGCTGCTCTATACGCTGGTGCCGTTCACCTTCCAGGGCGTGCTTGGACTTGAGGGCATGCTGGCCGGTCCGATCGTCGATGGATCCGGCGTCGGCAATGCGATGGCCCAGATGGTCGGCGGCGCCGGCATCATTACCTCCATCATGATCATGCTGATGATCCTGGCGCTGATGCTGGCGATCATGACGGCGATGGCCGGTTCCTCGCGTACCCTTTACCAGGGTTCGGTGGACGGCTGGCTGCCGCGCTACCTCAGCCATGTCAATCCGCATGGCGCGCCGACCGCCGCGATGTGGACCGACCTGGTCTTCAACCTTGGCCTGCTTGCCATCGCCGCTGCCGACGCGACCAGCTACTTCTTCATCCTGGCCGTCTCGAACTGCGGTTACATCATCTTCAACTTCCTCAACCTCAATGCCGGCTGGATCCATCGCATGGACAATGGCCACATCGTCCGACCGTGGAAGGCACCGACCGTGCTGATCGCGATCGGCGCGATGCTGTCCTACGTCAATGCCATGTTCATGGGAGCGGGCGCCAAGGTCTGGAATCCCTGGGCACTGTGGGCGGGTCTCATCGCAGCGGCACTGATCATCCCGGTGTTCTGGTACCGCCACTACGTTCAGGATGGCGGCAAGTTCCCGACGCACATGCTTGATGATCTCGGCATCAGGCAGTCCGATCTGGTCGTGCGCAAGGCGGGCATCCTGCCCTACCTGACGCTCGCGGCGGGTGCTGCCGTGGTGCTGATCTCGAACTGGTTCTTTGTCATCTGACGAAGGCCGGAAACTGAACCAAAGAGAAAGCCCGGGTCACTGCCCCGGGCTTTCCTGCATTCGGGCCTAGTCTTCCAGCGCGCCGTCCTTAGGCTTGGTGCTGCGCGCTTCTCCGACCAGCTTGATGATGTCGTCACCGGCGCGGCCGGAACGGTGCATGGAACGGGTGAGGATGTAGCCGGCCTGCGGCGCCTGAATCTCGATCGCGCCATCCGGTTCGCCCGGTGAATGCACGATGGTCGCGAGCGGCGCGCCTTTCGCAATGCGCTGTCCGGGCTCGACATGGAACAGGATCGCGCCGGCGCGCGGCATCGAGATCATCTCGACATTCTCGATGGGCGCGACCACGCCATCGAAGTTGTTCGGCGCCGCGGCCTCCTTGTCGGCAATAACGCCCCGCGTGGCGAGAAGCCGATAGATGCCCTGCGCGTCCGACTCGGCATAAGCACTGTCGACATCGCGCTGGCCTCGAAACTCGACGGTGGTGATGACGCGGCGGTCGAGATCGGCTTCTTCAGGCGGCAGTTGCAGCCAGGGATGGATCGCGGCTTCCTCGAAGGCGGCACCAGAGGAGCCTTTCCACAGGACAACGGCTTCGACGCCCATCGCTGCCGCGCAATCCTGCATGGCCGGCCACAGCTCGGCCGGGACATAGAAGTAGGGCACGCCTTCGTCGTCGCAATGCAGGTCGAGCACGATATCGTGGCCGACCGACAATTCCACCAGCAGGCGCTTTAGGCGCACGTCAGCGGTTGCGGCGGGCGTCGCCGGCGGCAGCGCGCTCTTCTCCGGCCGGTCGAGCAGCGGGAAGTCGCGGTTGAAGTTCGTGCGGGTGCCGAGATGGAAGCGGCCCTCGAGATCGCCGAACAGATATTGCGCGCGCCCGACCGGGTTGGCAGCCGGCACGACCGTGATGTCGCCCAGAATGCGGCCCTCGGCCTCGGCCTGCCGCAGTTTGGGCATCAGCGCATGGATGGCCACCACGCCCGGCAGCTCGCCGGCATGGAGCGCTGCCTGGATATAGGACGATGGCGCACCGGCCGACGATCCGGCGAACCGGTACACGGGAATCCGGTAGACGACGCCTTCGGTGTCGCCGGGAAGTTCTTCAACTGATTTTTGCATGAGTCCGTCCTGAATTCGGCCGAACCATGCCCAAAGTCCCTCGCGCCCGCAACGGGCAGGGCTTGAGCCAGAGTGGTCTCGTTAAGGGGGCAGCTTTAGCGTCGAGAGGCAGCCTCAGCCCAGCGGCCGGGCAGCCAAGGCCTCGCACCAGTGGGCAAGGCGGTCGCTCAGGTTGCGGTCGCGGAAGTAGGCGTCCTCCTCCTCGGGAATGCGTTCGATCTCCTCGAAGGCGAAGTCGGCGGCATGCTCACGCCAGGCAGTCTGCAGGCGTCGGTGCGGACTGGTTCCCATCTGCAGGCCGAACCAGACGCGGTTCTGCACTGTCGCGATGTTCGGCGCGGCACCCAGCCAGCGCTCGCCTGTGGGGTTGCAGCGCACGGCGTAGATGCCGGCGACCACCTTGCGTTCCTTGTAGGCCGCGATGGCAGCCTTCTTGCGTTCGTTCTTCATGGCGTTTCCCGCTGGCGGCGACCTGCCGCGTCAATTAGTGGCGGGGGAATATCACCCGGGTAATATTGACGCAATAATTTTTATCCGGGTAGAAGGAGCCTCATTGAGGAACCAGTTCATGTCCGTATCGCCGTCAACGCCCAGTATCGCCTTCCAGGGCACAAGAGCCATTGCGGCGGGACCGCTTGCCGAGGTGGCCGTCGCGGCGAGGCAGGCTGTCGCGTGCGACCCGGAGAAGCCGCTGCTGGTCTTCGATGACGAGACTGGCGGCGTTATCGACCTTGATCTTCGTGGCTCCGATGCGGAGGTCCTGGCCCGGCTTAAGGCGCGAAATGCTCCGCAAAGCGATGAGGTGAAGTCGCCGGGGCGTGGGCGGCCGAAGCTCGGAGTGGTCCCCCGCGAGGTGACCTTGCTGCCGCGACACTGGGCCTGGCTGTCGGCGCAGCCCGGCGGCGCGTCGAATGCGCTCAGGCGCCTGACGGAGGCGGCGATGCGCTCGGAAGAGGGCAAGGGCCGCGCCCGGGCGGACCGGGAGGCCGCCTACCGCTTCATGTCGGCAATGGCGGGCGACCTGCCAGGCTTTGAGGAAGCGAGCCGCGCGCTCTTTGCTGATGACCGCGAAGCGTTCGGAGAGCACAGCGGCGGCTGGCCGGCCGACATCCGGAAGCATGTCGCGAAACTTGCGTGGCGCGCCAGTCCGGCCTGACCCGGCAGGCCGAATCGTTTGGCCGCTCAGTCGGCGGCCGGCAGTCGGCGGATGGTGAACTCGATGACGCCGCCCGGGCGCTCGAACCAGCTCTCGATCTCGGTCCAGTAGGCCTGCTTGGGCCAGCGGTCGAACCATTCGCGCGCCTTGTCGCGCGCATCGGGGCGCGGCAGCACGAAGGTTTCGCGCAGGAAGCCGTCGCGAGGCATTCGCTCACGTTCGGCGCGCGAACGGTCGAGCCGCTTTTTCAGCCCGTCGAGTGGTGGTCTGGCCGGCGTGCGCATAACGAACTCCTTGACCCATCCGTTCAACAGATTAGGGATCGCCCAGAAAATTACGAGTCAAAAGACGAGCCCTTTCGCGCGGGGCTTACCGACGGAGACAGTTCATGGAACGCCCCGAAATCCCAACTGGCCTGCCGGCCGATATCGAAGACAGGAAGATCGAGGCGCGGGCCTGGTTCGAGGAGCTGCGCGACATGATCTGCGCTGCGTTCGAGGACTGCGAGGATGAACTGACTGGCCCGGGCGCCGCGGGGGAGCCGGGGCGTTTCGTCAGGACGCCGTGGCAGCGCGACGACGGCAAGGGCGGTGGCGGCACGATGTCGATGATGGGCGGCCGCGTCTTCGAGAAGGTCGGCGTGCATACCTCGACGGTGCACGGCGAATTTTCGCCCGAGTTCCGCAAGCAGATTCCGGGCGCCGAGGAGGATCCGCGCTTCTGGGCCTCGGGCATCTCCCTGATTGCCCATCCATGCAATCCCAACGTTCCCGCCGTGCACATGAACACGCGGATGGTTGTCACCTCGCGGCAATGGTTCGGGGGCGGCGCTGACCTGACGCCGGTGCTCGATCGCCGGCGCACCCAGGAGGATCCCGACACGGTTGCCTTTCATGCCTCGATGCAGAAGGCCTGCGACGACCATGCTCCGATCGCCGACTACGCGCGGCTGAAGGCATGGTGCGACGAGTATTTCTTCCTGCCGCACCGCAACGAGCCGCGCGGCACCGGAGGCATTTTCTTCGACTGGCTGCATTCGGGCGAGGAAAAGGGTGGCTGGAATGCCGACTTCGCCTTCGTGCAGGATGTCGGACGCGGCTTCCTGGACATCTATCCGCGCCTCGTGCGGCGAAATTTCAACGACGCCTGGACGGAAGCCGACCGCGAGGAACAGCTGATCCGGCGCGGCCGGTACGTCGAATTCAACCTTCTCTACGACCGCGGCACGATCTTCGGGCTGAAGACAGGTGGCAATGTGAACTCGATCCTGTCGAGCATGCCACCCGCGGTCAAGTGGCCCTGATCCGGGCCGATGCGGCGCTTCCACGCATTGACGTTAGTGCCGCCAACTACTAGGTGAAGCAGCAATTGCCGGCGCATAGCCCTTTGATGGCCGCCCCGCACCTTCAGGAAAGACTTCTTTTGACGAATCTCCCAGACATGGCTCCGGCATTGGCCGGGGCGCTCGCAGCGCGTGGTTACGACACGCTCACCGCCGTCCAGACCGCCGTACTGGCGCCTGAAGCCAACGGCGCCGACCTTCTGGTCTCGGCCCAGACCGGCTCCGGCAAGACGGTCGCCTTCGGCATCGCCATCGCACCGACGCTGCTCGACGGCGCGGAGCGGTTCGAGGGCGCGGACGCGCCAAGCGCGCTGGTCATTGCCCCGACACGCGAACTGGCGGTGCAGGTACGGCGCGAATTCGAATGGCTCTACCGCGATACGGGGGCGCGCATCGCGTCCTGCGTCGGTGGCATGGACATGCGCCAGGAACGGCGCGCGCTGGAACAGGGCGCGAATATCGTGGTCGGAACGCCCGGCCGCCTGCGCGATCACATCACGCGCGGTTCGCTCGACATTTCGGCCCTGCGCGCCGTGGTGCTCGACGAGGCCGACGAGATGCTTGACCTCGGCTTCCGCGAGGATCTCGAGTTCATCCTGGCCGCCGCACCGGCCGACCGCCGCACGCTGCTTTTCTCGGCGACGGTGCCGAAAGCCATCGCGCAACTGGCAAAGCGCTTCCAGCGCGACGCGCTGCGCATCACCGCTACCGGCGAAGGCGACCAGCACGACGACATTGAGTACCGCACCATCCTGGTTGCGCCGTCCGAGCGCGAGAACGCCATCATCAATTCGCTGCTGTTCTTCGATGCGCAGAACACGCTGGTTTTCTGTGCCACGCGCGAAGCGGTCAGGCGCCTGACCAGCCGGCTCGCCAATCGCGGCTTTTCGGTCGTGTCGCTGTCGGGCGAGCTAAGCCAGGCGGAACGCACCAATGCCCTGCAGGCAATGCGCGACGGCCGCGCGCGCGTCTGCGTGGCGACCGACGTTGCCGCACGCGGTATCGATCTGCCCAATCTCGACCTCGTCATCCATGCCGACCTGCCGACCAATCCCGAGACGCTGCTGCACCGCAGCGGCCGGACCGGTCGCGCCGGGCGCAAGGGCGTCTGCGCGCTGATCGTACCCTTCCATCGACGCGGAAGCGCCACCCGCCTGCTCAAGCTCGCCAAGCTCGAGGCGACGGTGCAGCCGGCACCCGGCCCGACCGAGATAGACGCCCGCAACCGCGAGCGTATCCTTGCCGACCCGGTGCTGACCGAGGCGCCCGGCGAGGACGAGATGGAGTTCGTCCGCGAACTGCTTTCCACCCACAGCCCCGAACAGGTGGCGGCGGCGTTCCTGCGCCAGCAGCTTGCGGCGCGGCCATCGGCCGAAGAGTTGTCCGACGGGCCGGCGCCGAAGTTCGACCCGGCCAAGGGCGAGCGGCCGGATACGCGCTTTACCGACGGCGTCTGGTTCACGATCTCGGTCGGCCGCAAGCATCGCGCCGAGCCGCGCTGGCTGTTGCCACTGATCTGCAAGGCCGGCCATGTCACAAAGCGCGAGATCGGCTCGATCCGCATCCTCGATACTGAATCGCGTTTCGAGATCGTCTCCGACCGCGCCGAAGGCTTTGCCAAGGCGGTCAAGGCGCATGGCACCGGCGAGAAGGGTGTCGTGATCCAGCCTGCAGGCGAGGCCGGTGCCCCGGAGCGGTCCCCCGCCCCGGAGAGGGCCCCTGAACCGACGAGTACCTGGGAAGGCAAGAAAAAGAAGCACCGCAAGGGACCCGCGAGCCACGCGCCGCGGCAGCCCGATGACGGCGCTCCGGCCGACCGGCCAAAGAAGAAATTCAAGCCTAAGAAGCGGCCTGCCAAGGCCTGAGGAAGCCTCCTCCGACGCGACCGGAACGATCTGCGGCCGAAAGCCGCGATCCCGGCCGCCGCGATCGCGCCACAAAGGTCGGAAATGGCGGCCGAATGTGGCCGTGGCGGCGGCGCAGATTTTCTTTTTCGTCTAGTATCCCATTGCCACGACAGGTTTATTTCTAATGCCGGGCCGGGAAGCGCCGGCGGATCATCCCCCTGACCGCGACACGACGCGACCGGACGGCCCACAGCAGACGCGGTATGGCGTCTAGTCGGGCGCTACCGCACTTTCAGGAGAGCCTGCCATGCGCATGCTTCTTGTCCCGGCAGCCGTCGCTGCCCTTCTCGCAACCTCAGCGCTGTCCCTCGCGGCGGTCCAGCATGCGACCGGAACGGTCAAGGCCTTCGATTCGAAGGCGATGACGCTGACCCTCGCCGGCGGCGACACCTACCAGTTGCGCAAGACGCTCAAGAATCCCGGCCTGAAGGCCGGCGAGAAAGTGTCGATCAACTGGGAGATGAACGGCACCAAGAAGATGGCTGACACGGTAACCATCATCAAGTGACGGCCGGTCGAAAAGCGGAGCGGACGCGCTCTGCTTTTCGGCATCGATTGCACGCTTTTGCCAGATTCTGTGCTAAGCTTCCCCTCCGACGAACCAGGAAAGGAGATATCCGATGAAAGAATTTCAATGCGGGTCGCTCGTCCCGGGTTGTGACTGGCACACACGCCACGAGGAAGAAGCAGAGATCATGCGCCGCGCCGCGGAGCACATGCGGGTCACGCATGGCGAAACGGTGATCCGCGAGACGATGATCGAGGCGATCCGTTCGCGCATCGAAAAGGTCCGCGACGCCGCCTAGGCGGGTTTTCCCGCGCGACCCTTGTCCTTCATAATATCCGTGGCGCGCTGGAGAAGCGCGTCACGATCCATCGCAAATCCGCTTTCGACCCATCGATCTTCCAGGGTTCTTAGCATTCCGCCGACCTCTGGGCCCGGTGTGGCGCCGAGGGCAAGCAGGTCACGCCCGCCCAGCGGGAATTCCGGCCGGTGCCAGCCTTCGGCAAATTTCAGCAGTCGGGAACAGCCGCCCGCCTCCATCATGGCGTCATTGCTTTCAAGCGCACGGTTGCGCGCCGATGAGAGCGCAAGGCGAAGCCTGTCGACGGTCGCCTGCCTGTCGCCGGCATAGAGTTCGACAGCGAGGCTTGCCTCAGTGGCTTTCGGATCCGGTTGCCGGGCCGAAGCCCACAACCTGAGGCGCTCGGCGTCGGCGTTCGACAGTCTGAGGCGCTTGGCCATCGCGTCCATCCGCGCGGCATCGGGCGGCACCATGGACGCCAGCCGGAGCAAGGGATCGGGGCGCCAGCCCAGATCGTCCTCGGCGGCAACCAGCGGATGCACGCCGTCTATGCCCCATTTCTCGCTTTCAGGCAGCACCCGTGTCAGCACGCCGGCCTGGCGCATCCAGAGCAGTGCGCGCGACGGGTCGGGCGCCGAGAGCAGGCGCCTGAGTTCGGCCCAGACGCGTTCCGCCGACAACTGGCCGAGACCTTCCTTGAGCCGGGCGCAGGCCTTGAGCCCTTCCGCATCGGGCCGACCGGAGCCGTACCAGGCGAAAAAGCGAAAGAATCGGAGGATGCGCAGGTAGTCCTCGCGGATGCGGGCTTCCGGATCGCCGATGAAGCGCAGGGTACGGCTTTCGAGATCGGCCAGGCCGCCGACGAGGTCGACCACCGTGCCGTCCGCGCGGGCATAGAGGCCGTTGATGGTGAAGTCGCGGCGCTCTGCGTCTGCCTTCCAGTCGCGG
Source organism: Mesorhizobium sp. 10J20-29 (assembly GCF_054130485.1). Classification (NCBI taxonomy): domain Bacteria; kingdom Pseudomonadati; phylum Pseudomonadota; class Alphaproteobacteria; order Hyphomicrobiales; family Phyllobacteriaceae; genus Mesorhizobium; species Mesorhizobium sp. 10J20-29. The sequence continues at coordinate 160,277 of NZ_CP199156.1, read as the reverse complement.
CCGAAGCGGACCCTGGCGCGACGGCCGTCGGTCGCGACGTCGGCGCGCAAGGTCGTCACCTCGAAGGGGCGGCTGTCGGCGACCACGGTGATGGTGCCATGCTCGATCCCGGTTGGGATGGCGCGAAAGCCCGCGGCTTCGGCCCGGCTTATCGTCTCGGCCGGCGGCGTGGTGGTGGCGATGTCGATGTCGGCGACTTCCTGTCCAAGCAACGCGTTGCGCACCGCGCCGCCAGCCACCATGGCCTCGTCGCCATCGGCCCCGAGCGCAGCAAGCAGGCGCTGCAGCCGGTCGTCCCCAAGCCATTCGGCGCGTCCCGCTATGCTGACCGTCACAGATAAAGCCTTTCGTAGAGCGTGCGGATGATGCCCGCCGTCACGCCCCAGATGCGTTGGCCACCATAGGGCATGTCGTAGAAGAACCACTCGCGATCATTCCACATACGGCTGTCCTGGCGGTGGTTGACCGGATCCATGAGAAAACTCAGCGGCACTTCGAAGGCGGCATCAACCTCGTCGGCATTGATCGACAGGTCGAATCGCGGCTCGACGATGCCGAGCACGGGCACGATGCGATAGCCGCTGCCGGCGACGTAGTCCGGCAGGCGGCCGATGACCTCGATATGTCTGCCATCGAGGCCGATCTCCTCCTCGGTTTCGCGCAGGGCGGCTGCTTCCGGCGAAATGTCGGTCGGGTCTATCGTGCCCCCCGGAAAGGCGACCTGGCCGGAGTGGTTCTTAAGCCTCTCTGCCCGCTTGGTCAGGATGACGGTGGCATCCTTGCCACGATCGACGACCGGGATCAGAACCGCCGCGTCGCGCAATTCGCGCTGCAATGCCAGCCTGGGATGCTGCGGGTTGAAGCGGTGGTCGCCGTAGGAATCATCGCCATCGAGCGGCGCGCGTTCGCGGGCGGCGCGAAGGCGAAAGTCCTGCGCCGAAAACGGCAGGGTGGCATTGTCCTTCACGCGCTGAGCCGCTTCAGCGTTTCGGCCGGCATGATCGGGTAGGTCTCACCCCCGGACCGCACGGAAAACATGGTCCTGCCGTCGATCTCCAATTCCTCGCCATGCGCGACGAGTTCATACATGACCGGTCTTGCAACCAGCGCCTCCAGCCGCCCGCGCACCAGCACATAGGGCTTCAGCCCGCCGGTATCCGGTTCGTCGACGAACCGCAGCGGATGCTCGCGCCCCACCTCCACCACGTCGCCGACATTGGTGCGAAAGGTGATGATCTGTGCGTCGCCCGCGCCCGAAACGTTCATCTCCACGGCCAGAAATGGCGCATCGATTACGCGGATGCCGACCTTTTCCACTGGCGTTACGAGGTAGGTCTTGCCGTCATCGTCCTTGCGGAGCACGGTCGAGAAGAGTTGCACCAGCGGCATGCGACCTATCGGCGTGCCGAGGTAGAACCAGGTGCCGTCAGGCCTGATCTCCATGTCGAGGTCGCCGCAGAACGGGGGATTCCAGCGCTCGACCGGCGGCAGGCCCTTGCCGGCGCGCGTCGCGCGGCCGATCAGCGCCGAGAGACCGGCGGTGTCGCCAGCCTCTGCAAGTCCCGTTTCAGTCGGTGGTTTCTCATCAGTCATGGTCACGAAATAGTCACTGTTATTCCGCTTGTCAGCCGGAGGCAGTGAATTAAGTTCAAGTCGAGCGCCAGGCCAAGGCGCGAATCGCGGCACTGGAAACTTGCCGGCCGGCGTTCCAGACAAATCGAGGATCGATACGGCATGAGCATAATGGTCAAGCAGGCTCCGATCAGCGAGAAGGAAATGATCGCCGAGGCCGAAAAGGCGCTCGCCGATATTTCGCGTATCAGGGACGGCGTCGGGCGCGTCATTTTCGGTCAGGAGAGCGTCGTCGAGCGCACGCTTGTGGCCCTGCTTGCGGGCGGTCATGCGCTGCTGGTCGGCGTACCGGGTCTCGCCAAGACAAAGCTGGTCGAAACTCTCGGCGTGGTGCTCGGGCTCGACTCCAACCGCATCCAGTTCACGCCCGACCTGATGCCGTCCGATATCCTCGGGTCCGAAGTACTCGAACAGAACGAGGGCGGCAAGCGCTCCTTCCGCTTCATTCCGGGACCGATCTTCGCACAGCTGCTGATGGCCGACGAAATCAACCGGGCCAGCCCGCGCACCCAGTCGGCCCTGCTGCAGTCGATGCAGGAGTACCATGTCACCGTAGCCGGCGCGCGGCACGACCTGCCGTCGCCCTTCCACGTGCTGGCAACGCAGAACCCGCTGGAGCAGGAGGGTACGTATCCGCTCCCCGAGGCGCAGCTCGACCGCTTCCTGATGCAGATCGACATTCTCTATCCCGAGATCGAGGCCGAGCGGCGCATCCTGCTCGAGACCACTGGCGTCGAGGACGCCAAGGCCCAGAACGTGCTCAACCCTGAGCGGCTTAAGGAAATCCAGACCCTGATCCGGCGCATGCCGGTGCCCGAGAGCGTGGTCGACGCGATCCTGAAGCTCGTGCGCTCGGCACGGCCGGGGCAGGGCAACGCCGATGCCGACAAGCATATTGCGTGGGGCCCCGGGCCACGCGCCAGTCAGGCGCTGACGCTCTGCGCGCGTGCGCGAGCACTCTACGACGGGCGGCTCGCGCCTTCGATCGACGACATTCATGCACTTGCCGAGCCCGTGCTGCAGCACCGCATGGCGCTGACCTTCGCAGCCCGCGCCGAGGGCATGACGGTACGCGACGTCATCGCCGGGCTCGTCAAGGCGCAGGGCTGACGATGGAGACATCCGCGGCGAGGATCTCCTGATGGCCCGCATCGGCGAAGCCTCCGCCCCGGTTTCGACACGCGACGCGCTTGCCCGTGGCCGTGTCCGCGCCTCGCTGGTGCCCGACCTGCTGGTCGAGGCAAGGCGCATAGTCAACACGGTGATCGGCGGATGGCACGGCCGCCGCAAGCGCGGCATCGGCGAGAATTTCTGGCAGTTCCGGCCCTATGTGGAGGGCGAGGCCATGTCGCGCATTGACTGGCGGCGCTCGGCCCGCGACGACCACACCTATGTGCGCGATCGCGAATGGGAGGCAGCGCACACGGTGTGGCTGTGGGCCGATCCTTCGCCCTCGATGCTCTACAAGTCATCCAGCGCGACGGTTTCCAAGGAATCGCGGGCGCTTGTGCTGATCCTCGCTCTGGCCGAACTCCTGTCGCGCAGCGGCGAGCGCATCGCCTGGCCGGGACTGACCGATCCGTTCACCGCCCGCAACGGCGCCGAGCGGCTGGCCTCGCATCTCAGCCACGCCATCGAGTTGCCCGCCAAGCCCGAGCTTTCCGGCATCCGCCGCTTTTCCGACATCATCATCGCCAGTGATTTTCTCGATCCGCCCGAGGAAACCATGGCCTGGCTCGACGTGCTGGCCCGGCACGGCGTGCGTGCGCATCTCATCGAAGTTGCCGACCCGGCCGAGGAAGCCTTTCCCTATGCCGGCCGCACCGAGTTTTCCGACCCCGAAACCGGCCAGAAGCTTACCGCCGGGCGCGCCGAGAACGTGCGCGAGGATTACCGTCTGGCCTATGCGGCGCGCCGGCAAGAACTGGTGCGCTGGTGCAAGCGCCTCGGATGGAGCTACACGGTCAACCATACGGACCGGCTGGCCTCGGATGCGCTGGTGCGGGTGCACATGGCCATGTCCGCCGAAAGCGGCTTTGCCTCCGGTAACGCGGCATGAGCTGGCTCCCGCTCAGTTTCGGCTTTCCGGCGATCCTTTGGGGCCTGCTTGCCTTGCCGGTGATCTGGTGGCTTCTGCGCCTGACGCCGCCGAAGCCGCAGACGGAAGTTTTCCCGCCGCTCCGAATCCTTGCCCGGGTGCTGAAGAAGGAAGAGACGCCGCACCAGAGCCCATGGTGGCTGACACTGCTCAGGCTGCTGATGGCCTCCCTCATCGTGGCGGCCCTGGCCGAGCCGATCTGGAACCCGCGTGAGAAGCTGCCGACCGGCGGCGAGGCGCTGGCGCTGGTCGTCGACAATGGCTGGGCCAGCGCCCCCGACTGGGATCGCCGGGTCGCCACCGCGAAACGGTTGATCGCCGATGCCAATTCCAATGGCGTGCCGGTGGTCCTCGCCTTTACAGCCGAAAAACCCAATGCCGATATCGGGCCGTTTGACGCTGCTGCGGCACTCGACAAGCTGAATGTCGCCGAGCCGCGCCCGGTGCCAGTCGACAGGCCGGCCGTCTTTGCGCGGGTTGCCGGCGAGTTGCACGCCCTGCCGGGCGCCTCCATCGCAGTGCTGGCCGACGGGCTGGCGGCGCCGGGCGACCGGGAAGCCTTTGCGACGCTGCTCGACGAGGAGCCGGCGAGCATGCTCTGGGCCGTGCCGGACAGTCTCGGGATGGTCGGGCTGACGTCCGCGGAAAACGAAGTGTCGGGGTTCACGTTGTCGGCAACGCGCGCGCCCGGCAATCCGGCGCCGCGTCAGGTGACGGCCGGCGCCTTTGACGATAGGGGACGCCGCATCGCCGATGCGACGATCTCGTTCGGCGCAGGTGACACGGTCGGCAGCGGCGAGATGGCCGTGCCCTTCGAATTGCGCAACGACTTCTCCCATATAGCGATTGACGGCGAGGCCCAGGCGGCTGCGGTCCGCGTGCTCGACGAAAACGCCAAGCGGCGGCGGGTCGGGCTGCTGTCGCAATCCGAGGCCGATCAGGCACAGCCGCTGCTGTCGCCGCTCTATTACATCCGGCGGGCGCTGCAGCCCTTTGCCGATCTTGTGGAACCGGAGAGCCAGGATCTCGCCGAGGCCATTCCGGCGCTTCTGGAGCAGAAGCCGGCGATGATCGTGCTGGCCGATGTGGGGACGATCCCTGACGCGGCGCGCGCGCAACTGATCGACTGGGTCGACAATGGCGGCACGCTGGTGCGCTTTGCCGGCTCGAAGCTCGCGGCCGCAGGCAATGACGACGAGCTGCTGCCGGTCCGGCTGCGGATCGGCGAACGCTCCATGGGCGGCGCGCTTTCCTGGACGACCCCTCAGCCAGTGACAGACTTCCCGGCGACCGGGCCATTCGGTGACCTGCCACCTCCAGCCGAGGTCACGGTTTCGCGCCAGGTGCTGGCCGAGCCGACGTCGGACATCGTCGAACGCACCTGGGCGAGCCTCGGCGACGGAACGCCGCTGGTCACCGGCGCCAAGCGCGATAAGGGAACGCTGGTGCTGTTCCACGTCACGCCCGAGGCGACCTGGTCAAACCTGCCGATCTCGGGCAGCTTCGTCGAGATGCTGCGTCGCATCGTACAACTGTCGCGCAACCAGGGCGCGGTGGCCAACAGTGCCGACGGGCAAGTCGCGTCGCTGGCACCCTACCGCATGATCGCCGCAAACGGCACGCTGACGCCGCCGTCGCCCGATACAAGGCCGCTGCAGGTCAATGCCGCGTCCGCTCCGGTGACGCTGGAAAACCCGCCCGGTCTCTACGGCACGGAAGAGGGCGTCGTGGCGCACAACCTGCTGCCCACCGACGCGACCTTGGAACCGCTGGTGAGGCCGTCGGTTTCGGCGCCGCTTACCGAACTGCGCTATGCTCTGGATGATTCGCGTGACCTGAAGGGACCGCTGGTGGCAATCGCGCTCCTGCTGATGCTCCTCGACACGCTCGCCGTGTTCTGGATGGGCGGTGTCTTCTCGCGGCGCCCGCGCCGCCCCATGCGTTCGGCAGGGGCGCCGGCCGCAGCGCTGCTCCTGGCGCTGGGCCTCGCGTTCTTCCCCGACCATGCCCGTGCGCAGGACGCCAAACCCGGCGACGCCGAAGCGGTCGAGGCCATCTCGACCACCCGCATCGCCTATGTGCTGACGGGCGATCCAGGTGTCGATGCGGTCACCCGCGCCGGCATTGCCGGCCTGTCGCGCTTCATGATCGAGAAGACCGCGCTGGAGCCCGGCCTGCCTGCCGGCGTCGACATCGCCACCGACGAACTATCCTTCTATCCGCTGATCTACTGGCCGATCGATGCCAGGGCCGCGATGCCGAGCGAAGCGGCGATCGCGCGGGTCGACGCCTACATGCAGTCCGGCGGCACGGTGCTGTTCGACACGCGCGACCAGTTCTCGACCGGGATTTCGGCGGGCTCTGCAAGCTCTGCCACCGAGCGGCTGCGCGATATCCTTGGCAGCCTCAACGTTCCGCCGCTCGAGCCAGTGCCAGAAGATCACGTGCTGACCAAGGCGTTCTTCATCCTTCCGGAGTTTCCCGGGCGCTTCAACGGCAGCCCGCTCTGGGTCGAGGCGTCGCTGGAAGCCAGCAATGACGACAACCGCCCGGTGCGTACCGGCGACGGAGTCTCACCGATCATGATCACCGCCAACGACCTGGCCGGGGCCTGGGCGATCGACGAGAACGGCGACCCGCTGTTGCCGACAGTGCCGTCCGACCCGATGCAGCGAATCTACGCGCTGCGTGCCGGCGTCAACATCATGATGTACATGCTGACCGGCAACTACAAGTCGGACCAGGTGCACGTGCCGGTGCTGCTCGAACGGCTCGGGCAGTGAGCGCCACATCATGAACTATTCGCTCTCCTTCGAACCCCTGCTTTCATGGCCGCTCCTGGCAGCCATCCTTGTGCCCCTCGCGGTCATCGTCCTGGCTGGCCTGTGGCTACGCCAGCGTGGCGCGCTGTTCAGATTAGCAGCACTCGCCGCGCTTGCCGCGGCGCTGATCAATCCGGTTCTGCTCGACGAGGAGCGCGATCCGCTGAAGAGCGTGGTCGCGGTGATTGTCGATCGCAGCCAGAGCCAGGACATCGGCGCGCGGCAGGAGGAGACGAGTGCGGCACTTGCCGGCCTTCGGGAACGCCTCGCCCGCTTCAAGCAGTTCGAGGTACGCGTTATCGAAGCAGGGCGCGCTGATGCAGCCGACGAGCGCGCCGAGACGCGGCTATTTTCGGCGCTGGACGGAGCGTTCCGCGACGTGCCACCCTCGCGCATCGCTGGTGCAGTGATGATCACCGACGGCCAGGTGCATGACGTGCCGGAATCGGCCAAGAATTTCCCGGCGCCTCTGCATGCGCTGATCACTGGCGACGAGGACGAAAGCGACCGTCGCATCCGCTTCGAGAACGCGCCGCGCTTCGGTCTGGTCGGCAAGCCGCTGCAGATGAGCTACCGCGTATTGTCGGCCAACGGCGAGCGCGGAACGGTCGACGTCCGGGTGTCGATCAACGGACAGCCGGTATCGACGGAACGCGCGGTGATTGGCGAGGAGATGGTCCTCGACATCGTCATTCCCGGGGCTGGCCGCAATATCGTTGAACTGGCGATCGACGCCGCCGATGGCGAGATCACCGACACCAACAACCGCGCCATCGCCATTCTCGACGGCATCCGCGAGAACCTGCGCGTCCTGCTCGTCTCGGGAGAACCGCATGCCGGCGAACGCACCTGGCGCAATCTGCTGAAATCCGACGCCTCGGTCGACCTCGTCCACTTCACCATCCTCAGGCCACCGGAAAAGCAGGACGGCACGCCGATCAACGAACTGTCGCTGATTGCCTTTCCGACGCGTGAACTCTTCGTCGAGAAGATCAACGATTTCGACCTGATCATCTTCGACCGGTACCAGCACCGCGACGTGCTGCCGATCCTCTATTACGACTACATCGCGGAATATGTCGAAAAGGGCGGCGCGCTGCTGATCGCCGCCGGCCCGGAATATGCCGGCGAGCAGTCGATCGCGCGCACGCCGCTGATGTCGGCGCTGCCTGCCATGCCGACCGGGCAGGTGATCGAACAGGCCTTCTACCCGCGGCTGACCGAGCTCGGGCAGCGTCATCCGGTGACACGAGGGCTGGACGGTTCAGCCTCCGAACCGCCGCACTGGAGCCGCTGGTTCAGGCTGATTGGCATCGACCAGCCGGAAGGCGAGGCGGTAATGAAGGGGCCGGACGACAGGCCGCTGCTGCTGCTCGACCGCAAGGGCGAGGGCCGCGTCGGCATGCTTCTGTCCGACCAGGGCTGGCTGTGGGCGCGGGGCTTCGAAGGCGGCGGCCCGCATGTCGCGCTCTACCGCCGCATCGCGCACTGGCTGATGAAGGAGCCCGAACTCGAGGAAGAGCGGCTGACCGCAGGTGGCCGCGGCATGACGCTCGACATCATCCGCCAGACCATGCGTGACGAGGCCGGTCCTGCGCAGGTCATCATGCCGTCCGGCAAGACGCTGACCGTGCCACTGGCGTCGTCATCGCCCGGCGTGTTCACCGGCAGCGCCGAAGTCGATGAGATCGGCCTCTATCAGATCGGGAATGGCGACCTCAGCGCGCTGGCGCATGTCGGTCCCGTCAATGCGCCGGAATTCGCCGATACCGTTTCGACCGAAGAGGTGCTTGGTCCCGTCGCCAAGGAAACCGGCGGCTCGGTGCGGCGCATCGCCGGCCTGACCGGCGTATCGCTGCCGGGCATCGTGCCCGTGCGGGGGGCATCCAACGCCTCCGGCAATGACTGGATCGGCCTCAGGACCACAAACGACAGCGTGCTGAAGTCCGTCTCCCGGGTGCCGCTGTTCGGCGGTTTCTTCGGGCTCGGACTACTGCTTCTGGCGCTCGGCTCGATGTGGTACCGCGAGGGGCGGTAGCTACTCCTCGGGCTCCGTCGTGAACATCAGCGGATAGCCTTCCGCCTTGCCGGCATCGGTCGCGCGCGTCGCCTTGGTTTCGGCGACGTCGCGCGTATAGACGGCAACCACGCAGACGCCGAGCCTGTGCGCGGTGATCATCACTTTGTGGGCCTGGTCCTCCGACAGCCGGAACTCCGCCTTCAGCACCCGCACGACAAATTCGCGCGGCGTGAAATCGTCGTTGATCAGGATGACCTTGAAGAGCTTCGGCCGCTCGACTTTCGGCTTGGGCTTGACGCCGGGTGTGGTGACGGTCTGGGGCATCTGGCGTGCTGACGGCAGGAGCGCAACCCGGAAAGCGTTGCACAAAGCGGCAGCATCGTCCAGCCGGGAGGCCCGGTTCAGTTCCTGAACTTGCGTCATTCTTCCCTAGGGGCAGTATTGCGTGCGCGGCGGACACAAGTTCACCGCCGCAAAGGGAGAAACTGTCATGAACGACCTCAACCTTACGACCCTCGACTCGGGAACCGCGGCAGTCTCTGCCGCCAAGATCGATGCGCTGGCAGGCAGGCTGAGAGGCAGCGTCCTTGCCGACGGCGATGCCGGCTATGACGATGCGCGCACCATCTGGAATGCCACGATCGACCGCAGGCCCGGTCTTGTCGTCCAGTGCAAGGATGCCGGCGACGTCGCGCAGGCCGTGCGCTTTGCCCGCGACAACGCACTGCTGGTCGCGGTGCGCGGCGGCGGACACAATATTGCCGGCAACGCCGTCTGCGACGGCGGAATGATGATCGACCTCTCGCAGATGAAGGCAGTCCGCGTCGACAAGGCCGCACAGCGCGCCGTCGTCCAGCCGGGGGCTACGCTCGCCGATGTCGACCGGGAGACCCAGGCCGTCGGCCTCGCCGTGCCGACCGGCATCAATTCGACGACGGGAATCGCCGGCCTGACGCTCGGCGGCGGCTTCGGCTGGATCACACGCAAGTTCGGACTGACCATCGACAATCTGGTCTCGGCCGAGGTGGTGACGGCCGATGGCGAAGCCGTGCGCGCCAGCGAAAGCGAGAATCCCGACCTGTTCTGGGCGCTGCGGGGCGGCGGCGGCAATTTCGGCGTCGTTACCTCCTTCGAGTTCAAGCTTCACAAGATGGGGCCGGAAGTACTCGCGGGGCTGGTGGTGCATCCCTTCGCCGATGCCGAGGCGGTGCTGAAACAGTACCGGAAGGTGGTGGCGGCCGCGCCGGACGAACTGACCTGCTGGGTGGTCATGCGCCAGGCGCCGCCGCTGCCCTTCCTGCCCGAGGAGTGGCATGGCAAGGAAGTCCTGATCCTTGCCATGTGCTACTGCGGCGACATGCAGGCCGGCGAGAAGGCGACGGCTGCCTTGCGCTCGATCGGCAAGCCGATCGTCGATGTCGTCGGCCCCAATCCCTTCGCCGGCTGGCAGCAGGCCTTCGATCCGCTGCTGACACCCGGCGCGCGCAACTACTGGAAGAGCCACGATTTGACCGAACTGTCGGACGCGGCGCTCGGGGTGTTGCTGGCGGCTGTAGGGGCGCTTCCTGGCCCCGAATGCGAAGTGTTTCTCGCCCATGTCGGCGGCCAGGCCGACCGTGTGGCGCCGGACGCCACGGCGTTTCCGCAGCGCAATGCGCATTTCGTGATGAACGTGCATACGCGCTGGCGGGATGCCAGTGACGATGCGGCCTTCATCGGCTGGGCGCGCAGCCTGTTCGACGCGATGAAGCCGCATGCGGCGGGCACGGCCTATGTGAACTTCATGCCGGATGACGAGGGCGGCAGGGTCGAAGCAGCCTATGGCGGCAACTACAAGCGGCTTGCCTCGATCAAGAAGCGCTACGACCCGAAGAACCAGTTCCGGCTGAACCAGAACGTCAAGCCGGCGGCGTAGGAAGTTTGATGCCACAGGACGACGCTCCTCTGGCGAGGGCGTGACGGCTGGAAGGTTACAGTTTCCCGTTGCCACGCCCGGCACACACCGTCTGGCTTTTGTCAAAGAACGCTCCCAGCCACGGAGGGAGAAGTCGGGAAGCGGGGCGCTTGGCCGAGCCTCTCTAAGTAAATATGTGGCGCAGCTTCTGCGCCCCGCCGACGTTCTTGCCCTGCCCGAGGGAGCAACGAGTTTCACGCACATGCCTCAGCCAGGGCCCGGGTCTTCGGATGATAATGTCCAAACCGCGCCACCGTTTCGCGCAGCCACCCGGCGCCGTCCCCTGCCACGCTCGCCCGGTTCGCGACCCCGCGTTCCCGTACAGGAGATGCCAGCATTATGCGGGAGGTCGCGGGGGTGTGGATGAAATGATGATCGCTGCCGAAGAAAGGCCTCGCCGTGCACGTCTTGCCAGCTTCGGAACCACACAATTCATCCACGCCGGGACCCCTCAATCACGCTCGGACCAGATATCTGGGGCCGATCCGACGATCGCCACGATGCAGGTCGAATATCTGCTGCACCGGATAATTTTACCCGGGTATAATTGACTGCAGTTTATTATCCGGGTAGAAATCGCCGACATAAGATTTGGCCACCACGCCAATGAGGCCCGGTGCGCACTCGCAGCAAGGAAAAATCAGCATGCCTGCTATGGCTGAGGAACTCAGAAAGATCGGCATTGCGGTTGCCCGGACAGACGAAGGATTCGATCTGCCGGTCATAGATGTGACCCATCCGAGGTTTGCGATCGCCGAGGACGCCGCGAGTGCTGCGAGCCTGCATGCAGCCCTTGTGCGGCACGAACGTCGACATCGCATGGTGCCGGGTTTCCTGATGCGCTTCATGCTGAAGGCGGCGGCAAAGAGATCACGGCTCGTCAATGCCATGTTCGGAAGTGGAGATTCGGCGTTCCTCGATGGCATGAGCACCTATGTGATGAAGACTGGCCCGGACAATCTGCTGGCGCCCTACGACACGCCCACAGACCGGCAGTTTGCCGCATCACCACATGCCATCTACATGCGGTTGCGCACGCAACAGATCGCCGGGCTGTTGGCCGACGGCCTAGTGCGCGAACTGGCTGGTGCAGGCGACAGGCCACTCGTGCTGCTCAACATTGCTGGCGGGCCAGCGATTGACAGCATGAACGCGCTTATCCTCATGGCGCGCGATGCGCCGCATCTCCTGCGCCGGCGCATCGCGCTCCATGTTCTAGACCTTGATGATGCCGGACCGCGCTTTGGTAACAATGCCCTTCTGCAGCTGACGGCAGAGGGCGCGCCGCTATGCGGGCTAGACATCGATTTCGCCCACACATCCTACGACTGGAACGGCACATCTGCGCTTTCGGCCATCGTCGAACGGTTACAGGACGCGGTCCTCGTGGCCTCGTCGGAGGGCGGTCTGTTCGAATATGGCAGCGACGCGGCCATCGTCGCCAATCTGAAGGCGCTTCGAGCGGATGGAGTCGGCGCGCGGTGCATCGCCGGCTCGGTGACGCGTAACGACGAAGCGCGGGCCAAACTGATTGGCGCCAGCCAGTTCGAGATCATTCCGCGCGGCATCGGCGTATTCTCGCCGCTCGCAGCTGAGGCCGGGTATGCGATCAGCGACGTCCGCTCCACTGTCTGGAGCGATCAGGTCTCATTGAGGTTAATCGTGGAGTAGCTCCCTATCTCCGCAGCACCGCGCTCAGCACGTCCCTGACGCCAATGGCTCCCATGAAGCGGGAGGCTTCGTCGAACAGCGCCACGGGCGCGGCTGTCAGCGGTGCGACCAGTCCTCGGGATTGGCGGAATTGCCCGGCGACAGGCCAAGAATGTCGCCGTCGGTTGTGACGCCAAGCCCAAGGACCGTGCGGTTGGCATAGGCGAAATAGGCGACGACCTGGTTGATTTCGAGGATCTGTCCGTCGTCGAAACCTGCCTTGCGCAGGGCCTCGGCATCGCCGCTGGTGACCTCGGCAGGGCTGAGGGTAAGCTTTGCGGCATAGGCGAGGGCGGCCTGCTCCCGCGCGTCGAATGCGCCTGCAGAATCTCCGCTTTCGATGGCCGCGCGGATGCCCGCGGCGCGCGCCTCGTCGCCGAGCAGGCGACGCATGCCGGCAAAATGATGCTCGACGCAGTATTTGCAGGCGTTGAGGTGGCTGACCAGAACTCCGAGTGCCTCGAGGAACCATTTCGGCACGGTGTTGGCCGAGTGGTGCAGCACGTATTTGTAGAGCGTCATGTGGCCGTCCATGGTGTGCGGCCTGAGGCTATGCGCCATCATGATGTTGTCGACGTTGTCGTCCGGCCCCTTGATGCGATCGTAGAGTTGCTTCAGCCGCCCGCTGGCGTCTTCATAGGCGACGGTATTGATAAAGGTCATGCTGGAATTCCTGATCCTATCGAGCTCATCGATAGGCCAGGCTTGCCGGTTGCACAACGACGGACTGCGCCCGTGCGGCCCGGTTCTTTCCGCTGAAACAAAAATGCCCTCCGCATGCAACGCGGAGGGCAAAAAGGTGCCGCTTCCCTCAGGACCCAGGCGAGAACCAGCCTGCCGGATCGATGGAGGCGGAGGCGGCCGTCGCAGGTACGATCGACCTACTTTGCGATGGCAAGCGTCACGCTTGCGATGCCAACGGCGAGGTTGAGGCCGGTCTGGCCGTCGAGCTTGAGCGGCTGCAGGGCGATTTCCTGCTGGGTCCCGACCAGCGCCTTGGCGCCAAGGCCGAGGCCGGCGGTCACTTCAGCCGAAAGCCCGCTGTAGGAACCGGCAAGCTTGCCCTTCAGCTTGGTCTTGGGGTCGGCATAGACACCCCAGACAACCTTGCCTTCGCCGGTGAAGCCGACGTCGAGGCCGAGCTTGCTGATCTTGCCGCTGTAACGGTGCGGGGACTTTTCGCCCTTCACGTCAAAGGAGCAGGTTAGCGCCTTCGACGACCCGACGACGAAGCCGACGCCGGCTGCAACGTCGCAGGTAAGCGTGCCGCGCTTGATGAACTTCGATGCATCGACCGCTCCAGCTGCGTTTCCGCCATTGAGCGTGACGGCCGAGAGGGCCGCTGCACCCAGGGTCAATGCCAGGAAATGGCTGCGGTGTGTTGAATTGGTCATGTGAAAACTCCTGTTGAGGAGTGCAGCACTAGTCGATGGAGATGAACGAGGAAAACGAATAATTCATATGGGTTAAACGAGAAATCCTTGATAGAGGTTGGTTGTTCGCGCGCACGCGGGCGCTCAGCCGGCGTGCTCATGACAGGAGAGCAGACATGGACATCGAACTCGCCCGGACGTTCCTCGAAGTCCTGACTTCGGGAAACTTCGTCAACGCGTCGCGGCGCCTGCATGTCACGCAATCGGCGGTAAGCCTGCGTATCAAGAGGCTCGAGGAAGAACTTGGGCGCGAGGTGTTCCTGCGCACAAAGACGGGGGCGGAACTGACACCCGCCGGCCAGCAGTTCGAGCGTTTCGCCCGCTCCCTGCTGAAGGTCTGGGAGGAGGCCCGCTATCACGTTGCGGTGCCCGAGGGGTTCCAGGACATGCTCATCATCGGCAGCCAGTACAGCCTGTGGCCGAAGCTGACCATGCGCTGGCTGCGCCTGCTCGAACGCCAGTTTCCGCATGTCTCGCTGCGCGCCGAAATGGGGATGCCGGACCGGCTGCTGCGCATGATGCTCGACGGTGTCCTCGACATCGGGATCATGTACACGCCGCAACTGAGGCCGGGTCTTGAGGTCGAGGTGCTGATGGAGGACACGCTGGTTCTCGCTTCGACCAATCCGAACTACGACGCAAACCTCGACAGAGACTACGTCTTCATCGACTGGGGCCCGGAGTTCGTGCAGGCGCACCAGATGCAATACCCCGAGTTCCGCTCCACCCATGTCAGCCTGGCGCTTGGCACGCTCGCGGCGCGCTACGTGGTCGAGCACCAGCGGGCAGGCTACTTTCCGGCCCGCTTCATCGAGGACCTCATCGCGAACGGCACGCTGCACATTGTCAGTGGTGCGCCGGCCTTTCCGTTTCCGGTCTATACCGTCTGGAATCCCGAGAAGGACACGAAGATCATCGCGCCTGCCTTGAAGCTGTTGCGCAGGGTGGCCGAGAAGGTCGACGACGATCAGGTCGACCTGCTCGAGGATGCCGGGATCGAGGAAAAGGAGGCGTTCAGGCTGGGCACGTTCCTGGTTGAAAGCGAGTAGGCCGCCGGAGGCATTTCGGTGTCAGCGTACCGGAGGATGCACGAAAGAATGAGAGAAACTCACTTAAAGCATGACAATTATTAGCTTTACAGATTGATGCACGTTTGCGATCTGCCGCCTCCCCAAAGAGGAAGGTAGATTCGATCATGCAATTTTCCGGCAAACTCCCTGCGCTCATGCTCGTGATCGCCATATTGGCCGGTTGCGGCACGCGCGCCCATCCACTTGATGAGCAGATTCGCGCGAGCGGAGAATTCAGCGCGCAAACGACTGCCGACCTGCAACGCGGCCAGAAAATGATTGCCGATGGCGCCGACGAGATTGCTCTCGGCGAGAAAGAGCAGAAGCGCGCGCGCAAGCTGGCAGACAGCGGCGACGATCACGTCGCGGACGGGCGCAGCATGGTCAGCGAAGGCGAGGCGCTGGTCAGCAAGGCGCGGCAGGAATATTGTGCGCGTGTCGCCTATCAGAGCGAGGCCTGCCGCAAGCTCTAGGCGCGCTCTGCGAAAGGACCTCTACCAAGCCATCGGCCGAACCGGATCGGCCAGTCCGAGGGCCTGGCGCCAGGTGCCGTCGGCGAGGCGCGAGACGAGCGAGCCACTGCTTGCCGGGCCGGTTTCGGCGCGCAGCTATGCTCCATAGATGTATGCACAGCGTGTCGGGCTTGATGCGGGGGCGCAGCACGGCGGCGTCCGGCCGAAGGAGCAGGTCGGTTTCGTTCGGTCCGACCGGGTAGAGAATGTGTGGCGGGGTGGCGTGGCCGCTGAGACCGTGTCGGGCGAGATAATGCGTGAGCGCGCGGGGCCCTGCCGTTCCCCACGGCATGTCGGCCAGGCCGAAGCGGCCACCCAGCCGATAGAGCAGCCGGTATTGCAACCGCTTCCGGCTGCGGATCCAGGGTGGTACCCAGCGGCGCGTCTCGAAAACGCCGAGGAGATCCTCGAGCACGGCGGCATTCGCGGGCAGCTTGAGCACCGCGCCGTTGATCGTGGTCTCGTCCTCGCGGCCGAAAAGGTACGGGCGATCCTCGATGGCGCGCAGGCATACGACATCGCTGTCGATCCACAGGCCCCGACCGGCGGCCATCAGCGCGTAGCGAAACCGGTTGGAGACGAGCGAGTAGCTGCCCGTCCTGCGATGCCTGACCAGATGATTTCGCGGCAGGGTCAGTGCGGCGTTGACCAGGCGGACGCAGGGCGGCACCCCCGCCGGCTCGTCGTAGACATGCAGGTCGACCCGGTGACCGGCATCAACGAATGAGGACAGGCAGGCGGCCTCGACCGGACCGAGAGTCGGTCCGATCCATAGCGCATTGCAGACCGGAGGGGTTTTTTCAGATGCTGGCATTGAACTGCTCATCGACCGCCAGCGAAGATCGCAGCGGCCGATCCTTCACCGGGCGAGCTACCTCCGCAGAACCGCCGACAGTACGTCCCGGACGCCGATGGAGCCCATGAAGCGGGAGGCTTCGTCAAACAGCGCCACGGGCGCGGTCTGCGAGCGGTGCATCGCAAGCATGACGGCCTTGAGCGAGGTGCCGGGATTGGCCCAGTAGACCTCGTGCGAATCCTCCGGCAGTTTTTCTATCGGATCGCAGGACACCCAGATTGCCGGCTGGCCGTTGCGTTCGGCGGCGACGACTAGGCCCTTCTCATCGATCTTGAAGCGTGTCGTTTCACGCCGGTCGAGCCACAGCCAGCCGCCTTCGCCGGCGCTTTCGAGGTCGCGCTTGTCGCGCATGACGTTCCAGGCGGTGAGCACCGAGAGCGGATTCACATTGGCGATGAAGTCGCGCACGTAATCATTGGCGGGCTGCAGCACGATGTCTTCGGGCGTGCCGCTCTGCACGATGCGGCCGCCTTCCATGATGGTGATGGTGGTGCCGATCTTCAGCGCCTCCTCGAGATCGTGGCTGACGAAGATGATGGTCTTTTTCAGTTCGTCCTGCAGCTGCAGCAACTCGTCCTGCAGCTTGGTGCGGATCAGCGGGTCGAGCGCCGAGAAGGGCTCGTCCATGAGAAGGATCGGCGCCTCGGTGGCAAAGGCGCGCGCGAGGCCGACGCGCTGCTGCATGCCGCCCGACAGTTCATGGGCGTATTTCTTGGCCCACTGGTCGAGATGCACGAGTTCGAGCTGCTTGGCGACGCGCTCCTTGCGTTCCTTTTCCGGCACGCCGGCAAGTTCAAGGCCGAAGCCGACATTTTCCTCGACCGTGCGCCAGGGCAGCAGACCGAACTGCTGGAACACCATGGCGACGCATTCACGGCGGATCTTGCGCAACTCCTGGGCAGAGCAGGAGGCAACATCGGCCGCCCAGTCGCCGTCATGCACAATGACCTCGCCGCGGGTGACCTTGTTGAGGCCGTTGACAGCACGCAGCAAGGTCGATTTGCCGGAGCCGGACAGGCCCATCAGGACGGAAATCTCGCCCTCCTGAACGGTCAGGTTGGCGCCGGCACAGCCAAGCACATTACCGGTAGCCTCCAGGATCTCGGCGCGGTCCGCGCCCCTGTCGAGCATGGCGACCGCCTTGGTCGTGTCGTCGCCGAACATGATGTCGACGTTCTTGAATTCGACCGCGACGCTCATTTCTTGCCTCCGACGCCGATCCGGGTGGCCCGGTCCAGAATGATCGCCAGAATGACGATGGCCAGCCCCGCCTCAAGACCGAGGTCGATCTTGCGCGAACCCAGTGCGCGGTTGATCTCGGTGCCGAGGCCGCCGGCGCCGATGAGGGCGGCAAAGACCACCATCGAGAGCGACAGCATGATCGACTGGGTGAGGCCCGCCATGATGGTGGGCAGGGCAGAGGGGAGTTCCACCTTCCACAGCAATTGCCGCTTGGTGGCGCCGAAGGCTTCGCCGGCTTCGATGATGGCGGTCGGCACCGAAGTGACGCCGAGGTGGGTGAGCCGGACCGAGGTCGGGATGACGAAGATGATGGTGACGATCAGGCCCGGCGCGTTGCCGAGGCCGAACAGGGTAAGCACCGGGATCAGGTAGACGAAGGTCGGCAGGGTCTGCATCAGGTCGAGGACCGGCAGCAGCACGCGGTAGACCTTCGGCTTGTGCGCGGCCCAGATGCCCATGGGCACACCAATGGCCATCGACATGGCGGCGGCGGCGACGACCAGCACCAGCGTTTCGACGGTCTGCTTCCAGAGGTCCTGATTGATGATGAAGGCCAGGCCCAGAAAGACGCCGAGCGCCAGGGGCTTCGACCGTTGAAGCAGATAGGCGATGCCGGCAATGACCAGTGCGAGCACGACCGGCGGCATCATCAGGAGGATGTCCACCATGCCTTCGAGCAGGAAGTTCAGGCCGTTGGAAAAGGCGCGGAAGAAGGTGTTGAAATTGTCGGTCAGGAACTCGAAGAAGTCCTTGCCCCAGGCGCCAATGGGAATCTTGTAATCGACCAGAAATTCAGAAACCGGATCCATATCGCCCCCTCGCGCGGATTGCCCCATGCACGCTAAAGCGCGTCGCTACGAAACGAATTCATGCGACGCGGCCCAACTCGTGCTCTTTCACGTCGCTAGCCCAAAGCCCCCTACCATTTTTGGGACGACGTCCATTAGCTTATCATTGCATGGCTAAACGGAAAGGGCAGCCGGAACATCTCCCGGCTGCCCTGATCATTCCCGTCTCCGGGTTGGTTGGCCTACATGCCGAGCGCCGACTTGACGGCAGCCGATGCATCGCCGCCATCGAAGGTGGTGACGCCTTCGAGCCAGGGCGTGATGGCGTCGGGGTTGGCCTTCAGCCAGGCTGTGGCGACAGTGTTGGCGTCGCCGCCCTTGAGGATCTCGTCCATCATCTCGTTTTCCATCGACAGGGTGAACTTCAGATTGCCGATGAACTTGCCGGCGTTCGGGCATTCCTCGAGATAGCCCTTGCGCACGTTGGTGTGGACGGTGGCGGCGCCGAAGCCCGAATCGCCCATGCCGTCGAGATAGGTGATCTTCATCTCGCCCATGATCGGATGCGGGGTCCAGCCGAGGAAGGCGATCCACTCATTGTTCTTCATCGACTGCTCGGCCTGCGTGAGCATGCCGGCTTCCGAGGATTCGACGAGATCGAAGCCATCCAGCCCGTTCTCCGGGTCGGCGATCATGTCGAGCATGATGCGGTTGCCGTCATTGCCGGCCTCGATGCCGTACATCTTGCCGTTGAACTTGTCCTTGAACTTGCCGATGTCCTTCAGGCTCTTGACGCCGCCCTCAGCAACATAGGTCGGAACAACGATGCCGTAGCCGGCGCCCTCGAGGTTCTGGCTGATGGTCTCGACCGAGCCCTCGTCGGTGTATTCCTTGATGTCGGCCGTCATCGACGGCATCCAGTTGCCCAAGAAGACGTCGAGGTCGTTGTTCTTCAGCGATGCATAGGTGACAGGCACGGACAGGACCTTGACGTCCGGCTCGTAGCCGAGAGCTTCGAGCAGGACCGAGGCGACACCGGTGGTCGCCTGAATGTCGGTCCAGCCGACGTCCGAGAGCCGGACTTCCTTGCAGCTTTCCGGGTCGGCAGCGAAAGCCACGCCCGACGATAGAAAGGCCGCAAGGCCGAGGCCCGCGGCTAGTGAGTTCATACGCGACATGTGGATTCTCCCATTGAAATTCTTCTGGCCTGGCGGTCCTGTGTTCGCCGTCCGGCCGGATCGCGCAAGCCAAACATCATTTTCCCGCTGTTTCAAGCGTTACGACGGGTCGCTTTGCGGCACAGCCTGACCGCATAGCGACAAAGGCCCGTCCCCGGACTGCCGGCCTCCATGTCCGAAGGCATTCCGGTTTTCGAGCATGCGGCTCGGTTCTTGGCTTTCAATCGCTCCGCCCCGCCCATATATTCCGCTCACCAAAGAAGCCGGGGAGAGCCAAGATGGCGACATTGCAGAACTTCGACGCCGAAATTGCCAAAACCAAAAAGGTCGTCGAGGAGATGCGCTCCAAGATCGACAAGTCCGGTATCGTTCTGGAGCAGTTCGCCAAGTCTGACGAGAAAATCGGCTCGGTCGACTTCGACATCGAGAATGCCCGCATCGAGGACGTGCTGAAGCAGCAGAAGGTGATGGAAGGCAACATTGCCGACCTGATCATCGGGCTTGAGGATGCTACCAACGTGTTCGGCGCCGAGTTCGAGAACATGAAGAGCTTCACCGGCTGGGAGACCTTCATCGGCATCTTCTCGGCGGAATCGAAGCAGCGCATGCGCACCGAGCGGGTGCGCAACATGTCGCTCGCCGGCAACCTGCAGGAACTGCTGGCGAAGTCGGACACGATCGTCGGCATATTGAAGGCGCAGAAGGAGGTGCTCGACCAGCGCTACAAGACCTCCGAAACCAGCCTGTCGCAGGTGATCGAGCGGCGCAAGACGACGATGGCAACGCTGGAAGCCGTGCAGAAGCGGATCGAGGAGCTGAACCCGATGCTGCTCGACGTGGAGAACCGCATCGCCGCCTCGACCAGCCAGAAGGACCGCGCCGACCTCGAGAGCGAACGCTCCAAGCTGGCGACCGAATACAACGAAAAGCAGGCCAAGGAACAGGAGCTGCTGGCCGAGAGCCAGACCCTCGAGCGCTACACCTCGATGTTCCAGACCTTCGTGGATTCGCTGAACAACCAGATCGCCGCGCAGAACACGCTGATCAACAAGCTTACGATCGATACCGAGCAGCGAATCGTGCTGTACAAGGCGCTGGAAGACTCGCTGAAGACCGCCGCCCAGCAGGACGTCGCGCACAAGATCAACACGCTGGGCAGCAAGGTGGACAACACTGCCGAAGAAACCATGGCAGGCATCGGCGCAGCCTCGCAGAAGCACATCGGCGACCTGCTCGAACTGCACGAGAAGAACATGGTGGCCACCGCCGATATCCAGCGCCGCAAAAAGCTGGCCGACGACGCCTTCGCCCGCCGCTTCGAAGAGGTGATGCGCAAGCACAATGCCTCGAACTACGTGCAGCCCTGAGGCCTCGAAGCCTGGGCCGGATCGATCTGAATGACACCCGAGAATGACGCCGCCGCGCGCTATTTCGAGGCGATCTCCGCGGCCCTGCGGGGACTCGAGATCTTCATGCGCGACGACCGTTCGCCGCTCTACCGGCACGGCATCGTGGCGAAGATCGTCGCCGAATACATCGCGCGGCTGGAAATCTCCTTCACCTGCTGGCGTAACCGGCTGGGCTTCATGGACAGTTTCCGGATCTCGCGCGCAGAGAGCGGGTTTCCGGTCTTCCAGAACCTCCTCGAGCTCGAGAACGACCGGCGCACGGCACCGGAGCGTCTCGCCAAGATCCCCAAGGCCGACGAGTTGCGCGCAGAGATGGTCGATTTCATCCTGCGCCACAAGGAATTCCCGACCGCGTTGCGACGGTCAATGGCCGAGCGGCTCTATCTCGAGGACGTAAGCGCCGAGCTCGCCTTCGGGCCGATGACGCTGGCCCAGACGGCGAAGGTCTCGGTCAATCCGAAAACCAGGCGGCCCTTCTATCTCGTCCATTGGGCAAGTTTCGATGGCAGCGCCAACCTGCCGCTGATCTACATGGCGACGGTGGAGGATTCCTCCGAAGCGATGGTGCGCCAGCTGGTCACCGACAGCGGCAAGATGAACGAGAAGGTCGAGATACCGCTGCCGGTCGACGGGTTGCTCAACCCGGAACTCGCCCATCGGTTCGACGATTTCACCGAAAAGAACTCGGCCTACACGCTGTCGCCGGCGACCATCGCGGTCAATCTCGACAAGGATTTTGCCGAGCTGCATCCCAAGCAGGTGCGCCGCATCGTGCTCGGGCCGTTCTATTCGGCCGGCATCACGCAAAACAATTCGACGGTCACCGAGGTGTTGTCGAAAGTACGCAAACCCGAGAGCGCCTGGCTGCTGACCTGGACCATTCAGGAGATGTTCTCCAAGGCCGAGAAGCCAGGCCGCAAGGGACTGTTCTCGAGCGAACAGGCGAGCGAGGAATTCTTCATCAACACGGATGACCTGGAAGCCGCGCGCCAGGGGGTATCGAGCTACGAGAAGCATGCGCTGATACCGCACGAGGCCTACCAGGCGCTCTACGCGGTGGGCGAGGCGCAGAAGATTTTTGCGGACTACAAGGTTCACATCCTGTCGAACGGGCAGGTGATCAGCGATGTTTGAGCACCCGGCGCATATCGTGCCTCGCGACGGAGCAATCTGAGGAAACTCACATGGACACCGGCCTGACCACGATTTCCGAAGCCGACATCGAGAAGCACCGGGCGACCGCGCAGTCGATGATCACGCGCATTGTCGTGCTGGAGGATTCTTCCGGACGGTCGGGAACCGAAATCGCCGGCACCGGCCGCCGTTTCGTGTCGACGGTTTCGACCGGCTCGGTGCGCCGTACCCGCGAGGTTGAACTCGGCAAGACGGTCGCGGCCATTCGGCCCGACGACCAGCTGATGTCGATCCCTCAGCATACGCTGCTCTACCGGGCGCGGCGCGGCATCTCGGTCGCGCTGGCCGTCGCCGCGGTCTTTGCGGAAGGCTCCGACCTGGAAAGCCTTCAGGCGCGCAATGCGCGCGCACCGCTCGAAGGCGAGGATGCCTCGGTTTTCAAGAAGCTTCTGTCGGCGTCGGCCTACATATCGGCGTTCAGCTTCGCATCCTACCTGCTGCAGCTCATCGAGGCGGATGGCGAGGCGCCGAACGACATCGAGGAGCCCGACTTCCTGTTCGACACGCCGCAGGACGCGCTGAAGTCGCTGATTGCCGGGCTGGACAGCGCCCTAGCAGGCGCCAAGAGCGACGCCGAACTTTCGGTCCGGGCAAAGAGCTTCGCACGGACGGCGATCGAGGGACTGCTCTCGCGCAAGGGCCGCTTCGACGGGCTCGGCACCTTCGAGAATGCGCATATCCGCATCGAGTCCGACGATTTCACGCTCGACGGCTTCGACGTCGCGCCCGGCCAGAAGCGCACCAAGCTGGTGATGACCTTCAAGAAGCCAAACGAGATCATCGGAAACCACATCGCCAAGTACCAGGCGATGAAGCTTGCCAAGATGCTGATGGCACATGATTTCGACCGCCAGCTCAACCCGTTCGTGGAGCTCGGCGGCTTTCTCTTCACCTTCATCGGCGACGGCGCACCGGGCACCGGCAAGACGATCCTGATCCAGATGCTCGCCGGGCTGATCAACGACTACTGTCAGGTCGCAGGCTACCCGTTCCACTACGAGAATTTCGGCGTCGACCAGATCTCGTCCTACCAGGGCAAGTCGGGCCAGAACTGCAAGCAGTTCGTCACCAACGTCATCAATCCGCGCGCCATCGGCTTCGGCACGATCGATGACATAGACCAGGTCGCCGCCAAGCGCTCGGACGACCGCGCCTCGGCCGGCCAGCAGGAGGTAACCGGCGTTCTGATGGAAAGCTTTGCCGGCGCCACCACCGTGGTGCGCGGCAACTGTTCCTTCGGCATGTTCTCGAACTACCCCGAAAACGTCGACGACGCACTGCGCCAGCGCGCCGGCGCCCGGTGGCTGGTCGACGGCCCGCAGACGCGCGACGACTATATCGACATCTTCGTGCTGCTCGCCGGCAAGAACCACAAGATCCCGCTCGGCGACCATGAACTTTTCGAGGCGCAGGTCATCCAGAAGGCTGTCACGGCTGCCTACGAGGAACACTCCAAGCCGCAGGAAGAGGGGCTGAAGAAGGTCTATGACCGCTATCTCGACGAATTCGGCGAGCCCAAGACGATGTCGGACATCGGCGCCTACCTGCACCTGATCAAGGAGGCCGAACCGCGCTTTACCGGCCGCGCGATCAAGAACGTCACCGATGCGATCAAGATGCGTGCCATGGACATCGAACTTCCGGACGAGTGGTTCGAGAAGCCCGAAACCTTCATGCACAAGGGCTACGACGACAAGAAGGCGATGATCGAGGAACTGCGCGGCCCGTTCTCGATGGCCATGGTGATGCAGGAGATCAACCGCTACGCGGATTCGGAATTCCGCTACTCGGACCGTTCCGACGACGTGGCGGTCTCCAACCTTCTGCGCGACGCGCGGCTGCGTGAACGCGCCGTCCGCGAGATGGAAACGATGAAGGCCAAGGGGCAGTGGAATGCGTGACGCTGCCCTGATCCCTTGCCGGCGCATATGGCAGGATGGCTGAGCCAATCATGGACCTGCTGCGCGACAACGAACTGATCTACGGCCGGCTGCTGACGGTCGACCAGCCGCATCTGATCGAACGCTACAACAAGGCGATGGTGGCGTTCGGGCTGCAGCCGACGAAGCTCGACAGCTTCGAGATCGATCGTACCGGGTTCTCGCCGCAGATCGCTGAGGAACTCGGAGATCTCCTGTATCTCGACCCCTACGAAATCAACCGCCGCTTCATCATCCTGACGCCGGCGCAGGCCGACCTGCCGGTGGTGCACACGGCATTCTCCAACACCTCGCAACTGGTCTACGAGTTCTTCGTGAAGAACGCGCGCGCCATCAATGCGCTGACGATCAAGGATGTCATTTACGGCGAGATCGAGGATTCGGTCGCGCGGGTCGAAGATATCGAGGACCTGCTGTCGATCAACCAGGTCGAGTTTCGCGTGCTGTCGGCGGAAGACGTGCTGGGCAAGGCCGCCGAACTCGGCAAGCTGACCGACAGGCTGGAGCAGGAGCCGGACGCCTGGCGCGACGACGCGATGCTGAACCGCATGGTGGAACTGGCCAAGGTCTGCGGCGACATCCGCGAGAATGCCCTGGTCCCCGATCAGGTGATCTTCCGGCACAACGCTTTCTGGACGAGCCATTTCGGCGGGGTGTACGTCTTCGTCGACCCCGACATGACGACGGTGATCAGCGACCCGGCGGCGCCGGGCTTTCGCCGGTCTCGGCCATGGCAGGTGAGCTATCTGTCGATCCATGACGCCGACCGGGTGTTCGGCTTTCTCGCGTCGACAGGGCGCATCGAGCTGCCGCGCGGATCGTGGATCGAGACCTCGAACTATCTCGAGCACCGCGCCGAAATGGCGATCCGCTCACTGATCGGCAGGACCGAGCCCAAGCGCGACCTGACCGAGGTCGACAAGGTCTGGCTGCAGGCCTGGATTCTCAACCATGCCGAACTGATCAACAAGGACGGCATCTTTCCGTTTCTGAATGCCGCCAAGCGCGAGATCGCGCAGCTCGGGCAGCTGAAGATCGATGAGGTGTTTCCGCAGCACCGCTTCCTCGTGGTGCGCGCGAGGCCGGACCATCCGGACGCCTGGCTGACCAACCGGCTGATTTCCGATTTCGTGCCGAGCGACTTCGTCTCGCGCTATATCTTCAACAAGCAGGGCTTCTACGCGGACTACAAGGGCTTTCCGGAACCCTGGCGGCGCCATGTTGTGGACACGCTGAAAAGTACATATCTCAAGGACAAGGCGGGTCTTCGCGCGCGTCTCTACGGGCTAGTCGACTAGGGGGTGACAGAATGCTTGATCCGATCGTGAACTTCTTCACCCGGATTTTCCAGTGGATCGGACGCGGCATCGGCTTCGTCGTGGGTATCATCCTGTGGCCATTCCTGTGGGCCGGGCGCTGGTACACGCAGCGCGGCTGGATCCTCAAGTCGATCCTCGGTCTTGCCCTAGTGGTACTGGTCGGCCTCTATGCCTACTTCTTCTGGGTCACCCAGCGCTGGACCAATTTCAACCCGGATTATGTCGTTGCCTACGACCTCTCCGGCCGCGCGACCTCGGCCGGAGAGGAAGCTCCCCCGGTCGCCGGCGCGGCTGCCACGGCCGGCGCAGCCAAGACCTGCACGCGCTCGGCCATCACCGACGTCACCGCGGACCTGATCGACTTCAACGTCAACCAGAATGCCTGGGTGCCGTCGATGATCCTCTCCAAGGCGGGCTTCTTCGGCGTGCCGTGGCGCCACACGCCCTTCTTTGACAACAAGGCGGCCTTCCAGCTCGGCGTCAACCAGGCGATCCGGCGCACCGCCATCGAATTGGTCGACACGCTCGGCCGCGTGCGCGGCACATCGCAGATCGACCAGGACCTGCAGGATGCGCGCGGTGCCGTCACCTTCGACGAAGAGACCTGGTATTTCGGCATCAGCCCGTTCGGCCCGAAGACGCCGACGCCCAGCTTCTATCGCTCGGCCATCGGCAATCTGCGCGCCTTCAACCAGCGGCTGGAGGCCTGCAACGCCACTTTCGACGCGCGCGCCGACAATCTGGTCACATTCCTCGATCGTATCGCCAGCGACATCGGCTCGACCTCCGACATGCTCAGGATCCGTTCCGAGGAATACAATTCCGGCTGGTTCGACACGCGGGCCGACGACCGCTTCTGGTTCGCCTACGGCCAGCTCTACGCCTATTACGGCATCATCCATGCCTCGCGCGCGGACTTCCAGGAAGTGATTGCGACGCGCGGCCTGACGCCGTTGTGGAATCGCAGCGAGGAACGCCTGCGCGCCGCCCTCAACATCATGCCTTTCATCATTTCGAACGGAAATGAATCGGGCTGGATCATGCCCGCGCATCTGGCGACAATGGGCTTTTATGTTCTGGGCGCGCGCGCCAATCTCGTCGAACTGCGCTCGGTTCTCGACCGGTAGGACGGTCAGTCAGGAGATTCGGCCCGCCGGCTACTGACATCTGTCATCGAAACGAATTGTGTAGACGCGCTGCACATAGGAACCCGGGTTCCGTGGAGCCTCTACCAGTATCGTGGCGAAGGTCGCGCCCCTTGGGTCGAGCCAGAACACGACCGGATCCGAACTGTCGTTGCCTGCTGTGGGTGTGAAGCGGATCAGACGGGCGCTAATGGCGCCGGTCTTTGCGCTTGAATAGGCCCGCAGCATCGTACCGTAGAGGTGTCGGTCGGCCCAACTGCTCTCCTGATCGGGCGTTGGTTTCATGTGCCATCGCCCTATCGCCTTCTCCAGCTTGGCAAGGTTTTCGTCTTTCATGCCTTCATAGGGACTGTGCAGCGCGATAAAGGCCTCGTCGTTCAGTGGTATCTGGAATGAATCACGCTCGAACTCCTCGCTTGCCAGCTTGTTGTTCGCGTCGAACCAGTTGCTGTTGCGGTGCAGATGGATGCCGGCATAGCCGGCCGGAGGCGGGGCATCGGGTTCGAAAGAATAGAGAATCCTGACCGAGAAATAGCCGGTTTTGCCGACCTGATCCTCGCTGCTGTGGTTGATGAGAAACCACTGCGGACCCTTGGCGGGGACCGAAGTGCAATTCTCCCCGGAGAGATCGAAAACAATGCGCGAGCGGCGCGCAGCCGATCTGGTGGCCACGCGACTTATCCAGGCAAGCGAGCCGAATGCGGTGTCGGCGTAAAAGCCAGCACGGGCCCTGCGTTGCGCATCGGCTGAATTCGGGACCATCAAGACGGAGAGCACCGTGCCGATGAGAAACGCATTGCGAAGGGTTCTCATGGCTTCGGATTCTTCAAGATGAGTGGAATGATGAGGGTCACTAGGACGAGAATCCCGGATGCGAGAAACAGCTTGTTTTGCATGAAATCGAAGCGGTCTACAGAGATGCTGAGCGCCCATGCCGGAAAGGCAACCAGACTGACGAAGCCGATCTGGGCAGCACTCTTCACTTGCTCCAGCGCACGGAGGTACACGATGGATATCAATACCAGCGCAACGAAAAATCCGATCACATAGATGAGGTAGTCATCGTCCAGTGGTATCATCGCGTTGATCGCCAGAAACGCTGCGCTCACCTCCGCCGGAATGAGCTTTTTGACGCGTTCCGCATAGGTATCCGCGGGTTTAACTTCCCTTTCCATCATCGCCCTCGCCAAACCAAAGGTTGCCGTAAAGGAAGGTTGCAACTTCAACTCAGGTTTGTAAATGGCAAAAATACACCAAATACGTGTAGATTGTTTTGGGTGGGTCGCATTTCGCGCATTCGGCGGCTGTTTTGAGACGGCGCGGCGGGCCTTGCTCTGGCTTGTTTGCGACGCGCGTCCGTCCCGGATAAAACCGAGCCGCAAGCCAATGGTCAGCACGTCGAATTTTCTTTACAGGAAACAATGTTGCATGTTGGTTGACCTTGACGCCATGAGAAGGTTACATCGTGCATCGGGTGCGCGCCGGCCTGGCGCCGCCTGAACCAGACAATCCACCGATCGTCCCAACCGTCCAGACCGAGGAACAAGCCGTTATGGCCGAAGTGAAATCCGACATCGAGATCGCGCGCGCCGCCAACAAGAAGCCAATCATGGAAGTTGGCGAAAAGCTCGGCATCCCGCACGAACAGCTTTTGCCCTACGGCCACGACAAGGCGAAGGTCTCGGCTGAATACATCCAGTCCGTGAAGGGCAACAAGGACGGCAAGCTGATCCTCGTCACCGCCATCAACCCGACGCCTGCCGGCGAAGGCAAGACGACCACGACCGTGGGTCTCGGCGACGGGCTGAACCGCATTGGCAAGAAGGCCATGGTGTGCATTCGCGAAGCCTCGCTCGGGCCGAACTTCGGCATGAAGGGCGGCGCTGCGGGCGGCGGTTATGCGCAGGTCGTTCCGATGGACGACATGAACCTGCACTTCACCGGCGATTTTCACGCCATCACCACGG
Organism: Mesorhizobium sp. 10J20-29; assembly: GCF_054130485.1. Classification (NCBI taxonomy): domain Bacteria; kingdom Pseudomonadati; phylum Pseudomonadota; class Alphaproteobacteria; order Hyphomicrobiales; family Phyllobacteriaceae; genus Mesorhizobium; species Mesorhizobium sp. 10J20-29. The sequence goes on along the minus strand of NZ_CP199156.1, from coordinate 131,988 downwards.
CGCACAACCTGCTGTCGGCCCTGATCGACAACCACATCTATTGGGGCAACGAACTCGGCATCGACAGCCGCCGCGTCGTCTGGCGCCGCGTCATGGACATGAACGATCGCGCGCTGCGCCAGATCAACGTGTCGCTTGGCGGTGTCGCCAACGGTTTTCCGCGCGAAGCCGGCTTTGACATCACGGTCGCCTCGGAAGTCATGGCGATCCTGTGCCTGGCGCTTGACCTCAAGGATCTGGAAAAGCGCCTCGGCGACATCATCGTGGCCTATCGCCGCGACAAGACGCCGATCTATGCCCGCGACCTGAAGGCCGATGGCGCCATGACCGTGCTGCTCAAGGACGCGATGCAGCCAAACCTCGTGCAGACGCTGGAGAACAACCCGGCCTTCGTGCATGGCGGCCCGTTCGCCAATATCGCGCATGGCTGCAACTCGGTGGTCGCCACCACCACGGCGCTGAAGATCGCCGACTACGTCGTCACCGAAGCTGGTTTCGGCGCTGACCTGGGTGCCGAAAAGTTCTTCGATATCAAGTGCCGGAAGGCGGGCCTGAAGCCGGCGGCAGCGGTCATCGTCGCCACCGTGCGCGCCATGAAGATGAATGGCGGCGTCAAGAAGGAAGACCTCGGCGCTGAGAATGTCGAGGCGGTGAAGAAGGGCTGCGCCAATCTCGGCCGTCACATCGAGAATGTGAAGCAGTTCGGCGTGCCGGTGGTGGTTGCGATCAACCACTTCACCACCGACACCGAAGTCGAGATCCAGGCGATGAAGGATTTCGTCGCCTCGCAGGGATCCGAGGCAATTCTTTGCAAGCATTGGGCCAAGGGTTCGGCCGGTATCGAGGACCTTGCCCGAAAGGTGGTCGAGATCGCGGAATCCGGTTCGGCGCAGTTCTCGCCGCTCTATCCCGACGACATGCCGCTGTTCGAGAAGATCAACACGGTCGTGCAGCGCATCTATCGCGGCTCGGAAGCGATTGCCGACAAGTCTGTGCGCGACCAGCTGCATGCCTGGGAGAAGGCCGGCTACGGCAACCTTCCGGTCTGCATGGCCAAGACGCAGTATTCCTTCTCGACCGATCCGAACCTGCGCGGCGCGCCGACCGGCCACACGGTCCCGGTGCGCGAGGTCAGGCTGTCGGCAGGCGCCGGCTTCGTGGTCGCCATCTGCGGCGAGATCATGACCATGCCCGGGCTGCCGCGCGTGCCGTCTTCCGAGAAGATCATGCTCAACGCGAAGGGCGAGATCGAGGGCCTGTTCTAGGCTTCACCGTCTCCCAGTTCAGCTTTTTCAGGGCCGCCTTGCCATGCAGGGCGGCCCTGAGCTTTTCGGGAACAGGATAGCTAGCTGCCGACCGGCCGTATGCGTGCCGGATTGCCGACGACCGTCGCGCCGGCGGGCACATCGCGGGTGACGACGGAGCCGGCGCCGACGATGGCGCCGTCGGCGATGGTGACGCCGCCCAGGATGATGGCGCTGCCGCCGATCCAGACATTGTGCCCGATGTGCACGGGGCGGGCGATCTCCAGCCCGGCGGCGCGCTCGGCCGCGTCCTTGTGGTGCTCTGCGCAATAGATCTGAACATTTGGACCGAGCAGCGTCTGGTCGCCGATGAAGACCGGCGCGGTGTCGAGGATCGTGCAGCCGGCATTGAGGATTGTGTTGCGGCCGAGCGCGATGTTGAAGCCGTAGGCGCAATGGAAGGGCGCCTCGATGCGCGCGCCGGTCCCGGCATCGCCGAGCAGGTCGCGCAGCGAGGGCGCCATGTCGCCCCGCGCATCGGGATGCATCTGGTTGTGCTCGAAGACGGCGCGCCGCGCGAGGACGCGCATGCCCTCCAGTTCGTCGTCGATGCAGGTGTACCACTCACCCGCCTTCATCCTGTCGCGCTCGCTCACCGGTCAGACCTCCTGCAGAGGCCGATGTCAGCATGGGAAGCGCGCCGTCGCAATCCCATGGCCCGACTGGGTTCAGGTGCGTGCGAGGCGGACCCTTGCGTCGTCAGCCTTGCCTGGCCTTGCCGTCGGGCAGGGCGCGTGCAGCCAGGAACATCATCGTATAGGCGGCCTTGCGGCGGTCCCATCCACAGGATTCAGCCATGTCCAGAACGCGTTCCAGCACCGGTCCGAGTGCGGCGCGCAGCTGCACCTCGTAGGCCATGTCGGTGACCGGCACACTGGGTGCGGGAATGTTTTCCAGTCCTTCCATTTCCCCTCCGATCCTTGGGTACGTGAAAAAAGGCGCCCGCTTGCGCGGGCGCCCTTTCATCAGAAGTCCATGCCGCCGCCGGGCATTGCCGGCATCGGAGCTTCCTTCTTCGGCTTCTCGGCCACCATCGCCTCGGTGGTGACCAGCAGGCCAGCCACCGATGCGGCATCCTGCAGCGCCGTGCGCACGACCTTGGCGGGGTCGATGACGCCCTGCTTGTAGAGGTCGCCGAACTCGTTCAGCTGGGCATTCCAGCCGAAGCCGAAATCCGGTTTCTCGCGCAGCTTGCCGACGATGATCGAACCCTCGGCCCCGGCATTCTCGGCGATCTGGCGAACCGGCGCCTCGATGGCGCGGCGTACGATGTCGATACCGGTCTTCTGGTCCGCATTGTCGGCCTGCAGGCTGTCGAGTGCGCTAGCCGCCCGCATCAGGGCAACGCCACCGCCGGGCAGCACGCCTTCCTCGACCGCCGCGCGGGTGGCGTGCAGCGCATCGTCGACGCGGTCCTTGCGCTCCTTGACCTCGACCTCGGTCGAGCCGCCGACGCGAATGACGGCGACGCCGCCGGCGAGCTTGGCCAGCCGCTCCTGCAGCTTCTCGCGGTCATAGTCGGAGGTCGTCTCCTCGATCTGGGCGCGGATCTGCGTGACGCGGCCGTTGATCTCGTTCTTCGAACCGGCGCCATCGACGATGGTGGTGTTCTCCTTCTCGATGACGACCTTCTTGGCGCGGCCAAGCATCTGCAGCGTGACGTTCTCGAGCTTGATGCCGAGGTCTTCGGAGACGGCGGTGCCACCGGTCAGGATGGCGATGTCCTCCAGCATTGCCTTGCGGCGATCGCCGAAGCCCGGTGCCTTGACGGCGGCAACCTTGAGGCCGCCGCGCAGCTTGTTGACGACGAGCGTGGCGAGTGCCTCGCCCTCGACGTCCTCGGCGATGATCAGCAGGGGCTTGCCGGACTGGACGACCGACTCCAGGACCGGAAGCAGCGCCTGGAGGTTGGACAGCTTCTTCTCGTGGATCAGCACGTAGGGCTCTTCGAGCTCGACGCGCATCTTGTCCTGGTTGGTGACGAAGTAGGGCGACAGGTAGCCGCGGTCGAACTGCATGCCCTCGACCACTTCGAGTTCGGTCTCGGCGGTCTTTGCCTCCTCAACAGTTATGACGCCCTCGTTGCCGACCTTCTCCATGGCCTCGGCCAGGAAGCGGCCGATCTCGGCATCGCCATTGGCCGAGATGGTGCCGACCTGGACGATCTCGTCGTTGCGGGTGACCTTGCGGGCCTTGGACTTCAGCTCGGCGACCACGGCGTCCACGGCCTTGTCGATGCCGCGCTTCAGGTCCATCGGGTTCATGCCCGAGGCAACCGCCTTGGCGCCTTCGCGCACGATCGCCTGGGCGAGCACGGTTGCGGTGGTGGTGCCATCGCCGGCCAGGTCATTGGTCTTGGAGGCGACCTCGCGCACCATCTGGGCGCCCATGTTCTCGAACTTGTCCTCGAGCTCGATCTCCTTGGCGACAGTCACGCCGTCCTTGGTGATGCGCGGCGCGCCGAACGACTTGTCGATGACCACGTTGCGGCCCTTGGGGCCGAGCGTCACCTTGACGGCGTTGGCCAGAATGTCGACGCCGCGCAGCATGCGCTCGCGCGCGTCGGTATGAAATTTCACTTCCTTTGCAGCCATTGGAACACTCCTTCTAAGGCAGCTTCTCTAAACAGCCCGGGTCGCCTATCAGGCGGCCTTCTTCATGCCGGCGACGTTCTCGATGATGCCCATCACGTCGCTTTCCTTCATGATCAGCAGGTCCTCGCCATCGAGCCGGATCTCCGTGCCCGACCATTTGCCGAACAGGATGCGGTCGCCGACCTTCACGTCGAGCGGGTCCAGCTGCCCGGACTCGTTGCGCGCGCCGGGGCCGACGGCGAGAACCTCGCCCTCCTGCGGCTTTTCCTTTGCGGTGTCGGGGATGATGATGCCGCCAGCCGTCTTTTCGTCGGCTTCGATGCGGCGGACCAGGATACGGTCGTGCAATGGACGGAACGCCATGTCGTTCTCCTTCAAGGACAAACAGATTGTTGAGGTTCCTCCGCACCGAACCGGCAGTATCGGCCGATGCGGGGTGCGCGACCCGGTTTTCCGGCATCGCGCGCAATCGAGCTAATAGCGGAATTTTGCCGTTTCAAGAGGTGCCCGAGCAAAAATTTTCAGGCCCTCCGCGCGGCAAAACCGATCGCGATTCCAGCGCCTGGAAGTCGCGCCTTCCGGCTTCTAGAGCTGCAGACGGCGGGCTCCGGGTCCCTTGCCGGCAAGGCGGTCCTGAGGGTTGCGCAGCGGGCACTTGTCGATCGACATGCAGCCGCAGCCGATGCAGTCGGCAAGACCGTCGCGCAGCTTCTTCAACTGGGAGATGCGGCGGTCGAGCTGCTTCGCCCAGCCCGCGGACATCTCGCTCCAGTCCTCGCGACTCGGCGTGCGTCCATCCGGCAGGGCCGACAGTGCCTCGGCGATCTCGGCCAGCGGAATGCCGACATCCTGCGCGACGCGGATGATGGCGATGCGTCGAAGCACGTCACGCGCGTAGCGGCGCTGGTTGCCGGCCGTGCGGTGGCTCTCGATCAGGCCGCGCCGCTCGTAGAAATGCAGCGCGGAAACGGCCACGCCGCTGCGACGCGCCACTTCGCCAACCGTCAGTTCCTTGAGCATGACATTCCCGCTTGACCTCAACTTTGGTTGAGGTTGTAGCAAGAGACACTCGACTGTGCAAAGCGGAGGATTTTGGATGCCCGAGGATGCCGAAAGAGCCGGATCGGCCGGCAATGCAGTACCGAACTGGCCAGCCGACCTGACCGGGTCAGCCGACCTGGCGCAGCGCCTCGCCGGCGGCCATGGCAGCCGACAGCGCCACGTTGAGGCTGCGGCCTCCGCCCTTCATCGGGATCAAGAGGCTGGCGTCTGCCAACTCGTGCACGCGATCCGGCACGCCGGCCGATTCCCGGCCGAACAAAAGGATGTCGCCGTCCTCGTAGGTGAAATCGCAATAGGGCAGGGTGGCGCGGGTCGAAAACAGAAGCAACCGACGCCCGCCTTCCCGCCGCCATGCCTCGAAGCTGTCGAAGTCGACATGCCGGGTCAGCGCCGCCATTTCCAAGTAGTCCATGCCGGCGCGCCTGAGGTTGCGGTCCGAGAGGTCGAAGCCCGCCGGCTCCACGATGTCGACAGCCAGACCGAGGCAGGCGGCCATGCGCAGGATGGTGCCGGTGTTGCCGGCAATGTCGGGCTGATAGAGTGCGACGCGGATGCCGGACTTGACGTTCATCGGTCTTCCATCTGTGGCAGAGACGCAACAGCTGCGACGGAACGTCGCAAATCGCGTTTCTGGCCAGTAGCCAATTCACGCTGTCGGGTCTATAGGACGCGCCGTGTCAACTCGAACCGATGGAGGGGTCAATGGAATTCATGATGACTATTGATATTCACCGCCCCACCCGTGGGCTTACTGCCTGACGGCGGCTTCGGTTCGACGCATCCTCTGACATCCTAGAGCATCCTCGTCTCGATTTCCGCCGGAACATTTTTTCGTTCCCGAAGGAATCAAGCCATGTTGCGCCTCTTTTCGCGCGGGCGACGCGCCCCGCATGACTACCCATCCGTACCACCCTCAAGCGCGGTACGCCTGCACCGCGCCAAGTTCGATGCCTGGCACATAGCCATTGGCGCGAACCGCCACCCGGCCGACCGGTCCGATCGGCAAAGACGCCAGCATCGCGGCATGCTGGACGACCTGCCGATGCCGGAAACGCCCGAACTCGCGCCGCTGCCGACCATCGGCATCTTCGTCGAGATGGTCGGTCGGCTGCTCGGATTCTTTCCGGCAGGGGCCGCCGGCAGCGCAGCCTTGGCAGGAGAATCCGAAACGCCTGTCGGCGAATTCGCCTCGGTGACCTACATTGGCAACAGTGACGCGGAAGAATCGCGTGTGCCCATGCGGGTCGGCGAGAACCAACGCAATTCGAAGTCCCGCGCTGCCTGAGGCAGCGCGGGGATCACGTCACGGATAAAGAGACAGATTATGTTCCGCTGGTTTGAAGCACGCCTCGATCCGTTCCCGCCGCAGGAGCCGGTGGAGCCGCCGCGCACGCTGGTTGCCTTCTGCCTGCACTACACGCGGGGCGCCTGGCCCTACATCGCCGTGTCGGCGCTGCTGACATCGCTGATTGCGCTGACGGAAGTGTGGATGTTCGGCTTCCTCGGCTCGATCGTCGACTGGCTGTCGGTGCAGAACCGCGAGACGTTCCTTCAGACCGAGGGCTGGCGGCTCGCCGGAATGGCCGCCATCGTGCTGATTGCCCTGCCTGTCACGGTCTTTGCGCACTCGCTGTTCAACCAGCAGACGCTGATGGGCAACTATCCGATGCGCATCCGCTGGCAGGTGCATCGCTACCTGCTCAAGCAGTCGATGAGCTTCTACCAGGACGAGTTCGCCGGACGCATCGCCACCAAGCTGATGCAGACCGCGCTGGCCGTGCGCGAATGCATCATCAAGCTGTTCGACGTGCTGAACTACGTCTCGGTGTATTTTCTCGGCATGCTGGTCATCGTCGGGACGGCCGACTGGCGGCTTGCCGCGCCGCTCGCCGTGTGGCTTGTCAGCTATGTCCTGCTGCTGAGCTACTTCATCCCGCGGCTCGGCAAGGTGGCCGAGCAGCAGGCCGATGCGCGCTCGATGATGACGGGCCGGGTGATCGACAGCTACACCAACATCCAGACCGTGAAGCTGTTCTCGCACAGCCGCCGCGAGGCGAGCTACGCGCGGGACGGGATGACGGGTTTTCTCGACACCGTCTACCGCTCGATGCGCCTGGTCACGCAGCTCTACGGCGTGCTCTACCTGCTCAATTCGCTGCTGCTGTTCTCGGTGACGGCGCTGTCGATCTGGCTGTGGCTTGGCGAGCTGGTCACGATCGGCGCGGTGGCCGTGGTGATCGGACTGGTGCTGCGGCTCTGGGGCATGTCGCAATGGATCATGTGGGAGGTCTCGGCGCTGTTCGAGAACATCGGCACGGTGCAGGACGGCATCAGCTCGATATCGCTGCCGCGCCTGGTCGAGGATCGCCCAGGGGCCAAGGAGATCTCGGTTTCGGCCGGCAAGATCGAGTACCAGTCGATCGGCTTCCACTACGGCAAGGGCAAGGGCGTCATCGAGAACCTGTCGCTCACCGTCAGGCCCGGCGAGAAGGTCGGCATCGTCGGCCGTTCGGGCGCCGGCAAGTCAACGCTGGTCAACCTGCTGCTGCGCTTCTACGACCTCGAGAAGGGCAGCATCCTGATCGACGGACAGGAGATCGCCGGCGTGACGCAGGACAGCCTGCGGGCGCAGATCGGCATGGTGACGCAGGACACGTCGCTGCTGCACCGGTCGGTGCGCGACAACATCCTGTACGGCCGTCCGGACGCGACCGAAGCGATGATGATCGAGGCGGCCCGGCGGGCCGAGGCGCTCGACTTCATCGCCGGGCTGGCAGATGCCAAGGGACGCAAGGGCCTCGACGCGCATGTCGGCGAGCGCGGCGTCAAGCTGTCGGGCGGCCAGCGGCAACGCATCGCGATTGCCCGCGTTATGCTGAAGGACGCGCCGATCCTCATCCTCGACGAGGCGACCTCGGCGCTCGATTCGGAAGTCGAGGCGGCGATCCAGGAAAACCTCTACAGGCTGATGGAAGGCAAGACCGTGATTGCCATCGCGCACCGGCTCTCCACCATCGCCGCCATGGACAGGCTTGTGGTGATGGACCAGGGCGAGATCATCGAGGAAGGCACGCATGACGCGCTCGTGGCCAAGGGTGGGCTCTACGCACAGCTCTGGGCGCGCCAGTCGGGCGGATTCCTGCTGTTCGACGACGCCGCCGAGGCGGGCCTCGTGACGGCCGAGACCGGCCAGGCGGCAGAGTGATGATCAACGAGCCCGGCTTTCGCGAAAACCTCTGGCGGCGCTTCGAAGGCGCCGTCGACGCCTTTCACGATACCGACCGCGAGGTGCTTCCCGCGACAGCCTGGCAGTTCATCCTCTACTTCGCCAGGCAGGCGAAGGGGCCGTTCGCGCTGCTCCTCGTCATGGGCGGACTGGTCGGCACCGTGGATGCCGCGCTCTACTGGTCGATCGGCTGGCTGATCGACCTGCTCGACTCGGCCACGCCGCAGACGCTGTTTGCCGATCACTGGCACGAGCTCGCCGGCCTGCTGGCCCTGCTGCTGGTGATCCGCACCGCCGTCCTGATCGGCTCGGCGCTGGTCGAACAACAGGTTATCGTGCCGGGCTTCTACGCGATGGTGCGCTGGCAGTCGTTCCGGCGCGTTATCGAGCAGCCTTACGACTTCTACCAGAACGATTTCGCCGGACGCATCGCCACCAAGATCATGCAGGGCGGCGAGGCCGTCGGCGACTTCATCGTCAACGTGCTGCAGACGATGTGGGCCTTCGTGACCTTTGTCATCCTTGCGATCACCATCCTGAGCTCGGTCGATCCGTGGATGGGGCTGGTGGTGGCACTCTGGGTGGCAAGCTATGCCGGCATCGTCTGGTACCTGCTGCCGGAGATGCGCCGGGCCGGCCGCGCGACCGCCGACGAACGGTCCGTGTTCAACGGCCGCCTGGTCGATGCCTTCACCAACATAATGTCGGTCAAGCTGTTCGACAGCGGACGGCGCGAGCACGCCTATGTGCGTGACGGGCTGCAGAGCTATTTCCTGGCGGTGGTGCGCCTGACGCGCGCCATCACCACGGTGCGCTCGGCGATCGCCATCATCAACGGCATCATGATGAGCACCATCGCGGCGATCTGCATCGTCAAGTGGACGGGAGGCGGAATCTCGACCGGCGCCATCGCGGCCGCGCTCGGGCTGGTATTCCGCCTCAACCAGATGTCGGGCTGGATGATGTTCAACATCAACGGTCTGGTGCGCAACTACGCCACCGTGCAGGACGCCACCCGCACGATCTCGGTGCGCCCGGCGCTGCGCGATGCCACCGACGCGGAGGTCCTGCCGCCGGCACGGGGCGACATCCGGTTCGAGAATGTTTCGTTCCACTACGGCAAGACCGACGGGATCATCGACAATTTCAACCTTCATATCAGGCCGGGCGAACGCGTGGCGCTGATCGGCCCGTCGGGCGCCGGCAAGACGACGGTGGTCAACCTGCTGCTCAGGCTCTTCGACATCGAGGGCGGACGCATCCTCGTCGACGGGCACGACATCCGCTTGGTGACGCAGGCGTCGCTGCGGCAGCAGTTTGGCGTGGTCAGCCAGGACGCGATGCTGATGCACCGCTCGATCGCCGACAATATCGGCTACGGCCGGGCAGGGGCCTCGCATGCTTCCATCGTCGATGCCGCGAAGCGTGCATCGGCCGACGGATTCATCGCCGACGTCGTCGATCCGCGCGGCCGGCGCGGCTACGAGGCGCATGTCGGCGAGCGCGGCGTCAAGCTGTCGGGCGGCCAGCGCCAGCGCATCGCGATCGCGCGGATGATGCTCAAGGATGCGCCGATCCTGATTCTCGACGAGGCGACCTCCGCGCTCGATTCGGAGGTCGAGGCGGCGATCCAGGACAATCTCTACCGTCTGATGGAGGGCAAGACCGTGATCGCCATCGCCCACCGCCTGTCGACGATCGCAGCGCTCGACCGGCTGATCGTGCTCGACGAGGGCAGGGTCGTGGAGCAGGGGACACACGACGAGCTGCTTGCGAAGGGCGGGCTCTATGCCCAACTGTGGAAGCGCCAGTCGGGGGGCTTTCTGGGCGACCAGGTGGCGGCCGAATAGAGCAAGAACGAGAGGCATCCTTGTCGACACGCATGTCGTCCATGTGGCCGGGCCTGCCGGCCGATGCCGGGCTCGACCTGCTCGGCCACGAGATACTCGCCGAGAAGGCTGCTGCCCTCGGCCGCGCCGGCGCGAAGGTGGAAACGAGCCTTGCGCGACTGCAGGAACATGTCGGGGACGGCGAGGTGCGAGAGGCCCTGCTGAAGGCCGCGGCGGATGCGGTACATGCCTATTTCATCCAGCGCGAACTCTGCGGCTTTCGGCGCCATGATTCGGTGATCCGGGAGCTAGCCATTCCGCGGGCCGTGCTGGTGCGGCTCGGAGCCCGCTAGCCAACCGGACGCAACGGTCCTGGCCGGCCTCGGCTACGGTGCAAACACGCGCCACGGCATCGAGCCAAAGCCCGGAAAACGCGGGGCGGCGAAGTGCCGCCGGTTGCCGTCCTGAGAGCCGCGGCCAACACGTCCACAGGAGCGCCGCGACAATCTGCCCTTCCCCCTGCTGGCGACTGGACAAAAAGGGGCTGCCCGCATAAACCAAACTCGAAATTGCCGGGGGATTGGCCGGCCGTTTGCCATGCGCATGCGGTCTGTCGCAGGGGAGCGGGGAATCCCGCCCACCGGTCAGGATGAGGTGAAAGGAACGTAGTGCCGTGAGCGCAACCGAAACCCACGACCCCAATCGCCGCGACTTTCTCTACATCGCTACCGGAATGGCCGGCGCCGTCGGCGCTGCTGCCTTTGCCTGGCCGTTCATCGACCAGATGCGGCCCGACGCCTCGACGCTGGCGCTGGCGACGATCGAGGTCGACGTCTCGGCGGTCGAGCCCGGCATGTCCCTGACGGTCAAATGGCGCGGCAAGCCGGTGTTCATCCGCAACCGCACGCCGGAAGAGGTCGAAGCCGCCAAGAGCGTGCCGATTTCGGAACTCAAGGATCCGCTCGCGCGCAACGCCAACATCGACGCGTCGGCGCAGGCTACCGACCTCGATCGCTCGGCGGGCGAGGGCAAGGAAAACTGGCTGGTGATGATCGGCGTTTGCACGCATCTCGGTTGCGTGCCGCTTGGCCAGGCCGGCGAGTACAATGGCTGGTTCTGCCCATGCCACGGTTCGGTCTACGACACGGCCGGCCGCATCAGGAAAGGCCCGGCGCCGGAAAACCTGATCGTGCCGACGTTCAAGTTCACGTCCGACACCAAGATTCTGATCGGTTGAGGCAGAAGGGAATTATCCAATGAGCGGTGGACACTCTACCTACAAGCCCGCCTCCGGTCTCGGCCGCTGGGTCGACGCACGCATGCCTCTACCCCGCCTGGTGTACGATTCCTTCGTCGCCTACCCGGTGCCGCGCAACCTGAACTACGCCTACGCATTCGGCGGCATTCTCGCCATCATGCTGGTCTCGCAGATCCTGACCGGCGTCGTGCTTGCGATGCATTACGCCGCCGACACGGGCCTCGCCTTCCAGTCGGTCGAGAAGATCATGCGCGACGTGAATTCGGGCTGGCTCCTGCGCTACCTGCATTCCAACGGCGCCTCGATGTTCTTCATCGCCGTCTATATCCACATCTTCCGCGGGCTCTACTACGGCTCCTACAAGGCGCCGCGCGAGCTTCTCTGGATCCTCGGCTGCATCATCTATCTCCTGATGATGGCGACGGGCTTCATGGGCTACGTGCTTCCCTGGGGCCAGATGTCGTTCTGGGGCGCAACCGTCATCACCAGCTTCTTCACCGCCATTCCGGTGGTGGGCGAGTGGATCCAGCAGCTGCTGCTGGGCGGCTTCGCAGTCGACAACCCGACGCTCAACCGCTTCTTCTCGCTGCATTACCTGCTGCCCTTCATGATCGCCGGCGTGGTGATCCTGCACGTCTGGGCGCTCCACGTGGTTGGGCAGACCAATCCGACCGGCATCGAGGTGAAGTCGAAGACGGACACCGTGGCCTTTACGCCCTATGCGACCATCAAGGACGCGTTCGCGATGGTGCTGTTCCTGCTGTTCTTCGCCTACTTCGTCTTCTACATCCCGAACTATCTCGGCCACCCCGACAACTACATCATCGCCGATCCGCTGAAGACACCGGCCCACATCGTGCCCGAATGGTACTACCTGCCGTTCTACGCGATCCTGCGCGCCATCACCTTCAACATCGGGCCGATCGATTCCAAGCTCGGCGGCGTGCTGGCCATGTTCGGTGCCATCGCGGTGCTGTTCTTCGTGCCGTGGCTCGACACGTCGAAGGTGCGCTCGGCCGTCTACCGGCCCTGGTACAAGCTGTTCTTCTGGCTGTTTGCCGCCAATGCCATCTTCCTGGGCTGGCTCGGGTCACGTCCCGCCGAGGGCGTCTACGTGATCATGTCGCAGCTGGCGACGCTCTACTATTTCGGCTTCTTCGTCGTCATCATGCCGCTCCTCGGCCTGATCGAGCCGACCCGCCGCTTGCCGAATTCGATTACCGAGGCCGTGCTGGCAAAGAACCGTGTCGGCGCGATAAGCCATCCGGAGGGCGCGGTTGCTGCGCCCGAGACCAAAGGCTGATCGGACGAGAATGTTGAGAGGAATATTTCGCATGAACAGGATTCTCAGCGTTCTGGTGGCCGCAGGTCTTGCCGCCGCTGGCGCAGCGGGGGTTGCCCGGGCCGAGGAAGCACACAATGCGGCCGAACCGACGCATTTCCCGATCCACAAGCCGACCGAGGAAAGCTGGAGCTTCGCCGGTCCTTTCGGGACCTACGACAAGGCGCAGCTGCAGCGCGGCCTGAAGGTTTACAAGGAGGTCTGCTCGGCCTGCCATTCGATGGATCTCGTGTCGTTTCGCACGCTCGAGCATCTCGGCTATTCCGAGGCCCAGGTGAAGGCGTTCGCCGCCGAATACACGGTCCAGGACGGGCCCAACAATGACGGCGAGATGTTCGACCGGCCGGGCATTCCATCGGATCACTTCCCCGCGCCGTTTCCCAATGCGATCGCGGCCGCTGCCGCGAACAATGGCGCAGCCCCTCCGGACCTGTCGCTCATGGCGAAGGCGCGCGGCGTCGAGCGCGGCTTTCCGACCTTCATCTTCGATGTCTTCACGCAGTATGCGGAGAACGGTCCGGACTATATTCACGCACTGCTGACCGGCTACGGCGAGGAGCCGCCGGCGGGCATGCAGATACCCGAGGGGACCTACTACAACCCGTATTTCATCGCCGGCAAGTCGCTGGCCATGGCGCCGCCGCTGTCGGACGACCAGATCACCTACGACGACGGCACGCCGCAGACGGTCGACCAGTATTCGCGCGACGTGTCGGCCTTCCTGATGTGGACCGCCGAGCCGCACCTCGAGGACCGCAAGAAGACCGGCTTCAGCGTCATGGTGTTCCTGCTGTTGTTCGGCGGCTTGGTCTATCTAACCAAGCGCAAGGTTTGGAGCGACGTCGCGCACTGACGCGCGGCCGATCGCAAGGGAACAAGGGCGCCGCGTGCGCCCTTTTCTTTTGCCGGGTTCACCGGCATCAATAAAGGGCAATGGGGCGACAGACATGAAATCATCCCTCGAAGAGACGCTGCTGTCTTCGATCCGAAACATCCCGGACTATCCGAAGCCCGGCATCATGTTTCGCGACATCACTACGCTGCTTGGCAATGCCGGGGCTTTCCGGCGATCGATCGACGAACTGGTCCATCCCTATGCGGGTCTCAAGGTCGACAAGATCGCCGGCATCGAGGCACGTGGCTTCATCCTCGGCGGCGCCATGGCGCATCAGCTATCGGCCGGCTTCATTCCAATCCGCAAGAAGGGCAAGCTTCCGCACGAGACGGTGCGCGTTGCCTACAGTCTGGAGTACGGGCTGGACGAGATGGAAATGCACAAGGACGCCGTCAAGGAAGGCGAGAAGGTCATTCTGGTCGACGATTTGATCGCTACTGGGGGGACGGCGCAAGGCGCGGTAAAGCTGCTTCGGCAGATGGGCGCCGACATAGTCGCCGCCTGCTTCGTCATCGATCTGCCGGATCTCGGCGGTCGCAAGAAGCTCGAGGACCTGGGCGTCACCGTGCGCACCCTGGTCGGCTTCGAAGGGCACTGATCAGTCTGCGGGCACGCAGAAGATGTCGAAATGCTCGAACTTCATCATGTCGTCAGCGCCGAGCTCTTCGGCCCTGAGCCTTGTATAGAGTTCGGCCCGGTAGACGCGGTAGCCAAGGTCCTGTGTCAGCAGGCGATGGAAGGCGCGTCGCTCAGCCTCCGTGGAGCGCTTGTAGATCTCGCTGATCAGGTAGGGGCGCGTCTCGCGGATGATGGGCGCGAGTGACTCGATAACCGACTGGTCGTTGCCCTCCGTATCGGTCTTGATCAGGCGAACCCGGGAAATCCATTCGGGCGCCGTTGCCGCCAGTTCGTCTGCGATATTTCGGCCTTCTACATCAAGCTGGTAGAGATGCCCGGCCCGGAAGATGCCCTTGTCGGACAGGTCGCCGCCGTTGCAGAAGCCAGCGTCAGAGTAGTTGAAGACGAGCGGCATCGTCTCGCTGGTCGCAGCATAAGGCAGGATTTCGATCGGCGCCGCCTTCGGGTTCAAGGCTGCGTTCGCCTGGAGCACCGGAAGCACGTAGCGGTTTGGCTCCACGGCGAAGACACGGCCTTCGGCGCCCGCCGCCAGTGCGAAGAGGACGGTGGTGTCGCCGGAATGTGCTCCGACATCGATCACTGCGTCTCCCGGCCGGAGGTAATTGCGAAGCTCGTCGACCTCTGCCTGGTCGAAGTTGGTGGGCGCACATTTCGGATGAAGCCACTGTGCGAACTGCACGCTGCCCTCGCGCTCAAGCTGGAAGGTGGCGACACGGTGGCCGTAGGTCCTCGGCGGCGAGCGAAAACCCAGCGCCTCAAATATCGTGCGTAGCTTCATCCCGCCCTCACCATGACACCGCTGTCGAACTCCAGCACCTTGTCGCCCTTGGGGTTGAAAGCCTCGCCCCGGACGGTCAGCACGAGCCAGCCGGACCGGCTCGCGAGCGCACGGTGATTGAGGACCGTGCGCGTGAAGCGGATCGTCTCGCCGGCATAGACCGGCTTCAGCCATTTCAGGTTCCTGAACCCCGGGGAGGGGCCAAAGACCGGCTCGGGTCCGGGGCCGTCCCACGGAGTGTCGCGGGCCGTCATGCCGGCGTCGACGCTCAGCCTCATCCATACCGCTGCCGTATGCCAACCCGAGGCGCAAAGGCCACCAAGAACGCTCCTGGCGGCCGCCGCCTCGTCGACGTGAAACGGCTGCGGATCGAATTTGCGGGCAAACTCCTTGATTGCTTCCGCCTCGAAGAGGTGGGTGCCGAGCTCGCGGACGATGCCGACGCCAAGATAGCTGTCGAGCGTCATGCTGCCGCTCCGGCCGCACGCTTGCCGAACATGATCGTGTTTTCCATTTCGAGTACGATGACGCCGTCCTGGTTCTTCATCTCGGAATGGATGGTGACCAGCCCGATCGCCGGTCGGGACTTCGATTCCCGCGTTGCGACTACCTTTACCGCCGCGAACAGCTCGTCGCCGGCCAGCACGGGCTTCTTCCACTTCACGTAGTCGATGCCGGGCGAGCCCTCGCAGGTTGAAGCGAGGAGGAGCCCGTCGCACAACAGGCGCATGAACATGGCACAGGTGTGCCAGCCAGAGGCCGACAGCCCGCCCAGAATGCTCGCCGCGCCGGCCTCCTCGTCGAGATGCATCGGCTGCGGGTCGAACTCGCCGGCAAATGCCACGATCTCTTCCGCGACGGCGCGCTTCGAGCCGAGTTCGATCACATCGCCGACGACGAAGTCCTCGAAGGCCCACTTCTTAGCTGGCATGGCGATCCCTGTCCGACATTGAGCGGTTGTGATGGCGGGGCAGAACGGGCAAGGCAAGCCCTCCGGTCAGAGCCAGCCCTTGCGGCGGAAGAACCAGAAGGGCAGAACCGCCGACACCACCATCAAGGTCAGCGCCAGCGGGTAGCCGAGAATCCATCGCAGTTCCGGCATGAGTTCGAAGTTCATGCCGTAGATCGAGGCCACCAAGGTGGGTGGGAGGAAGACCACGGCGGCGACCGAGACGATCTTGATGATGGCGTTCTGCTCGATGTTGATCATGCCGAGCGTCGCGTCGAGCAGGAAGTTGATCTTCTGGGTCTGGAAGGAGGCATGGTCGCTCAACGAAAGTATGTCGCGCGACAGCGTCTTGATGCGCGCGCGCATGTCCTTGGGGTTCTTGTGCTGGATCGCGGCGTTGGCGAGGAAGCCGGAGAGGCGTTGCAGGGTCAGCAGGCTGTCCTGGATCTTCGACACGAGGTCTTCCTTGCGGCCGATGCGGCGCAGGACCAGCTGGAAATCGCGGTCACGCTTGGACGCCTTCTTCTCGGACGGATGGAAGATGTCGTGCGAGATGGCAACGACCTCGGTGCTTGCCCGCTCGAGCACGTCGGCCAGCCGGTCGACGATCGCTTCCAGCAGCCCGATCAGGATGGTGTCGCCGCTGTGGCAGCCGGTATCGACCTTCTCGGCGCGCTGCGGAAAGGTCTGGAAGGCGCGCGGTTCGTGATAGCGCACGGTGATCAGTCTCGTGCCGGCCAGAACGAAGGTCACCGGCGACATCTTGGGGCGATCGCCGTCCGCATGGGCCGGGAGCGTCGCGGTCATGATCTGGGCACCGTTCTCGACATAGAGTCGCGAGGAAATCTCGATCTCTTCCATCTCCTCGAGGGAGGGGATGGAAACGCCGATCCAATCCTCGATGACGGCGTCTTCTTCCTTGGTCGGTGAGAAAAGGTCGACCCAGACGATTCGGTCCTTGTTGGCTTCGAAATCGTCAACGATGCGCAGCCGCTCATTCTCGACGACGAATAGTCTTATCATCGCCGGACCCCCTTGCTCTGCAGCGACACGCCGCCGGTGCGTGTCAAAGTGTCTGAAAACGGCAGTCAGTCAGCTGCCGCGCTTAGCCCCGGCACCGATTTGCGTCAAGGCCGGCGGCCGCCGGCAGGCCCGGCCGCGCAGGCGGGCGATGACGCTAGGTGTTGAACCTGAACAGCAGCACGTCGCCGTCCTGGACGACGTATTCCTTGCCTTCGTCACGCGCCTTGCCGGCTTCCTTGGCCGGAACCTCGCCGCCCAGCGTCACGAAGTCATTGTAGGCGATAGTCTGGGCGCGGATGAAGCCGCGCTCGAAGTCGGTGTGGATGACGCCCGCGGCCTGCGGCGCCTTGGTGCCGCGGCTTACTGTCCAGGCACGCGTCTCCTTGGGGCCGACTGTGAAGTAGGTAATCAGGTGGAGGAGCTCGTAGCCGGCGCGGATGAGCTTGTCGAGGCCGGGTTCTTCCAGGCCGAGATCGGCGAGGAACTCTGCCGCTTCCTCGTCGGGGAGCTGCGCCACCTCGGCTTCGATGGCGGCGGAAATGACGACCGTCTGCGCCCCCTGGCTTGCCGCCATCTTTTCCACGGCCCTGGTGTGCTCGTTGCCGGTCGCCGCGTCGGCTTCCGATACGTTGCAGACATAAAGAACGGGATGCGAGGTCAGCAGGTTGAGGCCGTGCAGGATTTCCAGGTCTTCGGTCGCTATACCGTCGAGCAGCAGGCGGGCCGGCTTGCCGTCCTGCAGCAGCGCCAGGGCCTGTTCCATCATCGGCAGAACGGTGAGCGCCTCCTTGTCCTTGCTGGCAGCGCGCTTGCGGAACTGGGCGACGCGGCGCTCGAGGCTGTCGAGGTCGGCGAGCATAAGCTCGGTCTCGACTGTCTCGGCATCGGCCACCGGATCGATGCGTCCCTCGACATGGGTTATGTCGTCGTCCTCGAAGCAGCGCAGCACGTGGACGATGGCGTCAACCTCGCGGATGTTGGCGAGGAACTGGTTGCCGAGGCCTTCGCCCTTCGACGCGCCACGCACGAGGCCGGCGATGTCGACGAAAGAGATGCGGGTCGGGATGATCTCCTTCGACTTGCCGGCGGCCGCGAGCTTCTTCAGCCGCGGATCGGGTACGGCAACCTCGCCGGTGTTCGGCTCGATGGTGCAGAACGGGTAATTGGCCGCCTGTGCCGCCGCCGTCCTGGTCAGCGCGTTGAAGAGCGTCGATTTGCCGACATTGGGCAGGCCGACGATGCCGCATTTGAAACCCATGATCCTTGAAGTCCTGTCTGGAGATCGGAAGTAGCCGGGCTATGGGCGATCGGGTCGCCCATCGTCAAGGCTTGGCCGGCCGGGAGTGTAAACATTCGCGCCCTGGCGCTGCGCGATCAGTCCTTGCCGAATAGTTTCTTCAGTAGGGAAGCCATCGGTCCGCCCTCCGGTACCTTGATCGCCGGCGCCTGCTGTCTCGCCTGGCGGATGTGGCTCTGCTGCCTGGCCACCGGCCGCGACGCCTCGGCGGGCGCTCCACCCTTTACGGCCAGGACGAGCTTGTTCATGAATTCGGATTCGCTGCCCTTCACGACCATGTCGGCATGCTCGCCGATGCTCTCGATCAACGGCTCGAGCCATATCAGGTCGGCCTTGGCGAAGTCGCCGAGCACGTGGTGGTGAACCTTCTCGGGGCTGCCGGGGTGGCCAATACCGATGCGGACCCGGCGATAGTCGCGGCCGACATGGCTGTCGATCGAGCGGATGCCGTTATGGCCGCCCGAACCGCCGCCGCGCTTGATGCGCACCCTTGCCTCGGGCAGGTCGATCTCGTCGTAGAATACCGTGAGGTCGGCAGGCTCGAGCTTGTAGAAGCGCAGCGCCTGACCGACCGCCTGGCCGGAATTGTTCATGAAGGTCTGCGGCTTGATCAGGACGACTTTCTCGCCACCGATCGTGCCTTCCGAAACGAGGCCCTGGAACTTCTTGGTCCAGGGCGAAAAGGAATGGCGGCGGGCGATTGCGTCCGCCGCCATGAACCCGACATTGTGCCGGTTGTCGGCATGCTTCGCTCCCGGATTGCCGAGACCTGCAAACAGCAGCATCGTGGCGGCCCTCCCGGCGCGAACCGAGGATTACTCCTCGGTCTCACCCTCTGCTTCTTCCTCGCCCTCGGCCTCGGCAGCCTCGGCTGCTTCCTCGGCGGCTTCGTCGGCTTCCGACTTCATCGCGGACGAACCGGCGACGGTTGCGATGGTGAAATCGCGGTCGGAGATAACCGGCTTGATGCCCTCAGGCAGCGTAACCGAAGAAATGTGGATCGAGTCGCCGATTTCGGTACCGTGGAGATCAACGGTGATGAATTCCGGAATGGCGTTGGCCGGGCAGTGGAACTCGACCTCGTGACGGACGATGTTCAGCACGCCGCCACGCTTCAGACCGGGCGACGTCTCCTCGTTGATGAAGTGCACGGGGATGTTGACGTTGACCTCGGTGTTCTTGCCGATACGCAGAAAGTCGACATGCATCGGGAAGTCGCGCACGGGATCCAGCTGGTAGTCCTTGGGCAGGACCTGGATCTTCTTGCCTCCGACGTCGATGGTCGCCACGGTGGTCAGAAAGCCGCCACCATGAATCTTGTAGTAGATTTCCTTGTAGGACAGCGCAATCGCCTGGGGAGGCTGCTTGTCGCCGTAGATTACTGCAGGCACTTTACCGTTGCGGCGAACTTCACGGGCGGACCCCTTACCGACCTGTTCGCGTGCTTCGGCCTTGAGCTCGTAACTTGCGTTGCTCATGGCATTTCCTTTTCGTTTCAACTGGAGCGCTCGCGGACAGCCGGGGCCGACCGAAAACGTCGAAAGCCGCCGGATAGGGCGGCTCTCAGCCGCGTTGCCTCCAAGGGTGTCTACGCGGGTGGCGGTGCTATAGCGGACGAGGCGTTGCTGCGCAAGGCGTTGCTTCCGGGTTCCAGCCCCGGCGCTTTCGGACCGGACAGCTCAATTCGGCGTCGGCCTGAACTTCCTTACAGGTCGATGGCACATTCCGAGCAGCGTGCGTTCGATCAATCTGCAGATACATCGGGCACCACGCCGGGTAGGGATAGCCGCATTTCACCTTGCGGTAAGGCCGTCAGGTGGAACCGCTTCAGCGCGCCGGTGTTAATGCCCCGAACAAGCGCAGAGCGAACAGGCCCTTCGGTGGCGGATTCCTGACCACCCGACCGGCCAGCCATTTGCCAGGCGTGCCCCTACGCAGGTCGTCCGTTCCAGCGGCGGCGCAACGGACGAGGTGAGTTTCCCCGATGCCTTCCATATCACTGACCGTCAACGGCGAGCCCGTCTCGGCCGAAGCCGACGTTCGCACCAGCCTTCTCGACCTGCTGCGCGAGACACTCGGCATGACCGGAACCAAGAAGGGCTGCGACCATGGCCAGTGCGGCGCCTGCACTGTGATCGTCAACGGTACCCGCATCGCCTCTTGCCTGTCGCTCGCCGTCAGTCACGAGGGTGACACGGTGACGACCGTGGAAGGGCTGGCCGAGGGTAACGGCCTCAGTCCCCTGCAGAAAGCCTTCGTGACGCATGACGCCTTCCAGTGCGGCTACTGCACGCCCGGCCAGCTCTGTTCGGCGACGGCGCTGCTCAACGAGATCGCGCGCGGCGAGCCGAGTGTCGTGACTGACGGGCGCGTGAGGCTCAGCGAGGAGGAAATCCGTGAGCGCATGAGCGGCAATCTCTGCCGCTGCGGCGCCTACAACAACATCGTCGACGCCATCCTTTCGGTCGCCGGAGAGCCAGCATGAAGCCTTTCGATTATGTACGCGCCGGAACGGCGCAGGACGCCGTGCGCGCGGGAGCCGAGGGTCGCTTCCTCGGCGGCGGCACCAATCTTGTCGATCTGATGAAGCTCGAAATCGAGAAGCCGGACCGGCTGGTCGATGTGTCCCGCCTGGCGTCAGACGAGATCGAAGACGGTGTCGAGGGCCTGCGGGTCGGTGCGGGTGTGAGCAACTCCGCTCTCGCCGGCCATCCGCTGGTGCGTGAGCGTTACCCGCTGCTGTCGACAGCCCTTCTGTCGGGCGCCACGCAGCAGCTGCGCAACAAGGCTACGGTCGGCGGAAATTTCCTGCAGCGCACACGGTGCCAGTATTTCTACGATGTGTTCCGGGCCTGCAACAAGCGCGTGCCCGGGAGCGGTTGCGACGCGCTCGACGGCCTCAACCGTTTTCATGCCATCTTCGGTGCGAGTGAACGGTGCATCGCGGTCCACCCCTCCGACATGGCGGTGGCGATGGCAGCCGTCGACGCGACCGTCGAAACCCTGAAGCCCGACGGTTCGACCCGCAGCATTCCGGCGCGCTCGCTGCACCGGTTGCCCGGGGACACGCCGCAGATCGACCATGTGCTCGAAACGGGCGAACTCATCACCCATGTCGTGCTGCCGGCATCGCCGCCAAAGCGCCAGCTCTACCGCAAGGTGCGCGACCGCTCGTCCTACGCCTTTGCCGTTGTCTCGATCGCGGTGGCGCTCGATTTGCTGGACGGGCAGATGGCCAATGTGAGCATTGCGCTCGGCGGCGTTGCCCACAAGCCATGGCGGGCCAACCGCGCCGAGAGCGTTCTGGAAGGCGGCAGCCCGAGTGCCGAGCTTTTTTCCAAGGCAGCGGATGCCGAACTCGCCGATGCCGTCGGACAAGGACACAATGACTTCAAGATCGACCTGTCGAAGCGCCTGATCGTGGCCGCGTTGCGCGATCTTTCGGAAGGCAAGCGGGAGATCGCGGCATGAACCAGCAGGACAGCAGGAATTGGATCGGCAAGCCGCTCGACAGGGTGGACGGACCCGCCAAGGTCACCGGACAGGCTACATACGCGGCCGATTACAGAGGCACGCGCGCCGCCAGCATCGGCTTCATCGTTGAAGCCGGTATCGGCAAGGGGCGAATTTCATCGATCGACACGACGGCGGCCGAGGCAAGCGACGGGGTGCTTCTCGTGCTCAGCCACAAGAACGCGCCCGAGCAGGCTCCCTTCGGTTCGCATGAGGATGCCGGTCGTTTCGGCCAGTCGCATGCGGTGCTCGAAAATGACCAGGTCAAGTACCACGGCGCCCCCGTCGCCTTCGTGGTGGCCGAGACGCTGGATCAGGCCCGCCATGCCGCGCATCTGATCGAAGTCGAATACGACATTGAAGCAGGCGTCTTCGACGCCGAAGCGCATGAGGAAGATGCCGTCAGGCCGGACAGTCTCGATGGCGCGGACGAGGCCGACAAGGAAACCGGCAATTTCGAAAAAACCTTCGACAAGGCCCCGGTGACGGTGGAGGCGGAGTACCACACGCCAGCACAACATGTGTCGGCGATGGAGCCCCATGCCACCGTGGCCGAGTGGTCGGAGGGCAAGCTCACCGTCCACATGGCCATCCAGATTCTGTCGGATGCCCGCAAGGGCTTGGCGCATACGCTGAAGATCGAGCCCGGCGACGTCAGGATCGTGTCGCCCTTCATCGGCGGCGGCTTCGGCTCGAAGCTCGGCATCCACAATGAGGCGGTGCTGGCGGCGCTGGCCGCCCGCGAACTCGACCGGCCGGTCCGGGTCGCGCAGACCCGGCGCAATCTGTTCTCAAACGGACCGCACCGGACCGAGCATCGGCAGCGGCTTAAGCTTGGTGCCGATACCGATGGTCGCCTGCTGGCCATCTCGCATGACAGCCTGGCAGCGATGTCGCGCGGCTATCCCTTCGCCGAGGCGGCCGGCGGACTTACGCAGAGCAGCTACGCGGCGCAGGCCATCCGCATGAGGCACCGAATCGTCGAGGCGGATATCCCGAAGGTCGATTCGATGCGGGCGCCGGGGGAGGCCATCGGCACGCTGACCTTCGAGAGCGCGATAGACGAACTGGCCGAGCGCTGCGGTGTTGACCCGGTGCAATTCCGGTTGCTGAACGAGCCCGAAACCGAACCGGGTTCCGGCAAGCCGTTCTCCACGCGCCCCCTGGCACGTTGCCTGAGCGAGGGTGCGGCAAGCTTCGGCTGGCGCAGTGGGCCCGTCCGCCCGGGAGGCAAGCGCGACGGGCGCTGGCTGGTCGGGCACGGGGTTGCGGCCGCCATCAGGCCGAACAACATCGAACCGGCGGGAGCGGAGGCTTCGCTGTCGCGCGATGGGCGCCTGACGCTGAAGCTCGACATGACGGATATCGGTACCGGCACCTACACGATCCTCGGTCAAATCGCGGCCGAGGCGCTCGGCATGCAGGCCGGGATGGTCGAGGTCCGGCTCGGCGACAGCGATTTTGCCGAGACATGCGGCTCCGGCGGCTCGTTCGGAGCCGGCAGCACCGGAACGGCGGTCCACGAAGCCTGCCAGAACATACGTGCCGACATTCTCTCCCGTGCCGCCCGCATTGATGCCGGCTGGTCAGGCGTGAATTCAGGAGAACTCAGGCTCGACGGCGACCGTGTCTCCGTCGGCGATCGCAGCCTGCCGCTCGGCGACATTCTGGACGCGGTCGGCGGTGAGACCTTTCATGCCAAGGCACACATCAAGGCCGGCGACGCGCACGAGACCATGGCGCAATATTCCTACGGCGCACTGTTCGCCGAGGTGGGCGTGGACACCGATACCGCCGAGATCCGGCTCCGCCGGCTGCTCGGCGTCTTCGATGCCGGGCGTATCCTCAACCGCAAGACCGCGCATTCGCAACTCATGGGCGGCATGATCTTCGGCATCGGCGCGGCGCTGCTCGAGGAAAGCCTGATGGACAAGCGCTACGGCGCCTTCATGAACCGCGACCTCGCGGAGTATCACATCGCGGTCAACCGTGATGTGCCGCGGCTGGAGGTACACATGCTCGACGGGTTCGACAGGCATTCCAATCCGCTGGGCAGCAAGGGGATTGGCGAGTTGGGGATTTGCGGTGCAGGACCAGCTATTGCCAACGCCGTCTACGACGCCGCGGGTCACCGGGCGCGGAAATTCCCGATTCACATCGAGGATGTCCTGCCAGCAGTCAGCCGTCTGGTCGGCTGACTGGCGGCGCCGTCAGTCAAATAGGCTGGATACGGATTCTTCGGTCGCCGTGCGCGAGATCGCTTCGCCGATCAGGTCGGCAATCGAGACGACGCGGATGTTGTGGGCAGCGTCGACGCTGGAGGTCGGCTGAATGGAATCGGTGATGACGAGTTCCTGCAGCTTGGAAGAGACAATGCGCGCCACTGCGCCGCCCGAGAGAACGCCATGGGTAATGTAGGCGGTCACGCTGGTTGCGCCGCCGGCAAGCAGGGCCTCGGCCGCGTTGCACAGCGTGCCGCCGGAATCGACAATGTCGTCGATCAGCAGGCAATCCTTGCCGCGAACCTCGCCGATGATGTTCATTACCTCGGAATCGCCCGGCCGGTCGCGGCGCTTGTCGACGATGGCGAGCTGGGCGTCGAGGCGCTTGGCGAGTGCGCGTGCACGCACCACGCCGCCGACGTCGGGCGACACCACCATGACGTTGTTGAGCTGCTTGTATTTCGCCTTCACGTCGCGCGCCATGACAGGCACGGCGAAGAGATTGTCAGTCGGAATGTCGAAGAAGCCCTGGATCTGTCCGGCATGCAGGTCGAGCGTCAGCACACGGTCGACGCCGGCGCGTGTGATCATGTTGGCGACGAGCTTGGCCGAAATCGGCGTGCGGCCGGAAGCGCGGCGGTCCTGGCGGGCGTAGCCGAAATAGGGGATCACGGCAGTGATGCGTCGCGCCGAGGAGCGCATGAACGCATCGATCATGATCAGGAGTTCCATCAGGTTGTCGTTGGTCGGGAACGACGTCGACTGAAGGACGAAGACGTCCTCGCCGCGCACGTTTTCCTGGATCTCGACGAAGATTTCCTGATCGGCGAAGCGCCTGACGCTGGCCTTTCCGATCGGCACGTTTAGGTATCGGGCGACGCCTTCGGCCAGCACCCGGTTCGAATTGCCTGCGAAAAGTTTCATGCAACGTCCCTGGCGAAAGGCCACTTTGCGTTGACCGGGCTTTTAGCGGCATGGGCCGCTATTGCAAGCGACAGCCTGAATTAATCCAAAGAATCCGCGCGGGCAGCCCCGAACCGCGTCATCTCAGCCCGTCGCCCCGGCGATCCAGGATGCAAGCTGATTGATCGTGTCGTCGGCAACCTGCTGCATCGTCGCTGCGGAAACGGCGCTCCAGCCCTCGCCCCCGTCGGTCGCCGACTTCTGCTGGCCATTGATACGGTGCAGCCGGTTGCCGCTCTGGTCGTAGACGTCCCAGACGTAGAGAACGACTGTCTGGTTGCCCTCCGTCATCGTCGAAAAGTAGCCCTTCAGGACGTGCGTGGTCGCAGGGTCGGCATTGCCGGCCAGTGTGAAGCCCTGCGCCCTTGCGCGCACCGCAAGCCGTTCGGTCAGCGGCGTTGCCGTTTCGACGGTGGCGCCGACGATCGGATCGAAATGCAGCCGCGTCCGCGCGGCGATGGCCGGATTGAGCGGGACCGATGCACCGGCCGAAGCGGTCTGGGTCGATGGAGCGGAGCCGGCGTCGCCCGGCTGCACGGCGCTGAGCGGAGAGATGGCGGACGGCTCGAGCACGTCCTGACTGCTGCTGCAGGCGGCAAGTGCTGCCGCGACAAACAGCGAACCGGCGAGATGCGGCAAGCGCCTCATTGGCTTGTACTCCCGACGTAGCGCCCCCTCGTTACCCGGCATCATTGTATCACTGCACGATCAAGTCGAGATCATGGCGGGAAAGAGGCTTGGGCTGCGAATCCGTCGTCAGATAGGTCCGTCCAAGGGTCATTGCCGTCTCGCTTTCCGAGTCCATGATGATCATGTGCGCGAAGAGCGTCATGCTTGGCGCAATAGGCTCGGGATTGCCCTGGTAGAACATCGGCATGTCCATCCAGGACGGGGCAAATCGCGCGCCGAGCGAGTAGCCGCAGGCGTTGAGGCGGTGCTTGGTCAGGCCGTGCGCTTCCATGGCACGGGCATGGGCGTCGAAGACGTCGCCGAATGTGTTGCCGGGGATCATCGCCTTCTCGACGGCGAGCATGGCCGCCCGTGCGGCGTCGAAGAGTTCCTGGTGCCGCTTGGAGACCTTGCCGGTCAGGACGGTCCGCATCATGGCGGCATGGTAGTGGTGGTAGACACCCGCCCATTCCAGCGTCAGCTGGTCGTTCTTGGTCAGCTTGCGGCGGCCGGCCTTGTAGCGGCAGAGCAGCGCGTCCTGTCCCGACCCGATGATGAACTCGTTGGCCGGGTAGTCGCCGCCGCCCGCGAAAATGGCGCCCTGCATGGCGGCCAGGATGGCCGCCTCGTCGCCGCCCTGCTTGATGAGGGGCAGCGCCGCGTCGAGAGCGTCGTCGGCGAGGCTAGCGGCCTTCTCGGCCTTCTTGATTTCGGCCGGGCTCTTGAACAGCCTCAGGCGATTGACGATGCCCGAGGCGTCGGAAATCTGGGCAAAGGTCTGCAATTGCTCGTCGAGACGGCGTCCGTTGAAGGCGGTAAGGCCATGCGTGTCGTACTCGACGCCGATCCGGGCGCCGAGCAGGTCGAGGTCGTTGAGCAGATTTCGCAGGTCGATCGCCGGGTTGGCGCCGTCGCGATCGGTCCACAGCTGGATGTTCTCGATGATCGAGGTCTGGCGGGCCTGGCGCAGGTCGGCCGAGCGCGTCAGCAGGACCATCGAGCCGTCGGCCTTGACCACGAGCGACTGGAAGAAGCAGAAGCCGAAGGTGTCGTAGCCGGTCAGCCAGTACATGCTTTCCTGCGCGAACAGCAGGATGGCATCGAGCTTCTTCTCGGCCATCTCGATCATCAGCCGGTCGCGGCGCGCGTCGAATTCGGTCTGTTCAAAGTGCAGCGCCATCAAGACTCCTCCAGAACAATTGCAGAAATGTGCCGCCCGTAGTCCGGCTCCGCACGATGCGTCGAACGGCGATAGGAATAGAAAAGCTCTTCCTCGGCATAGGTGCATCGATCGACCGAGCCTGCGTCGACGCCTGCCGCGGCCAGCCGGTCGGTCGTGTAGCGGCAAAGGTCGAACATCGCGTGACCGGGCTTTGCCGAGGGCGCGAAGTAACGTGCGTTGGCCTCGTCGGCGGCAACGAAGCGCTCGACGAATTCCGGCCCGACCTCGTAGTTTGCCGCGCTGATCGAGGGACCGAGCACGGCGACGATCCGATCACGGCGCGCGCCAAGGCCCTCCATGGCCGAAATGGTGTTTTCGAGCACGCCGGTGAATGCACCCTTCCAGCCGGCATGCGCCGCCCCGATAACGCGCGCATCGGAGTCGGCAAACAGAACCGGGCCGCAATCGGCCGAGGAGGCGCCGACCGCTATGCCCGGGCGGTCTGTGACCAGCGCATCGGCCTTAGGCCGGTCGCCGCGAAAGGGTTCGCGCACGACAAGCACGTCGGGTGAGTGGATCTGGTAGGCGGTCAGCAGGCGCTCGGGAGACACGCCCATCCATTCGGCAACGCGGCGGCGGTTCTCGGTCACGCTTGACGTTTCGTCGGCCGAGCCGACGCCAGTGTTGAGGCCGCTGTAGAGTCCCTTCGAAACACCGCCGGTGCGCGTGAAATAGCCATGCCGGATGCCCGCCGGCGCGAGGGCGTCGAGCTTGGGAGCGCGCAAGGGATCGGGCTTGGTGTCAGAGAGCATTGCCGCCTTGTCGACTCCCGGATTTGTTTCGTCAAGCTTGTCGCGATGGCCCACCCGTCCTGCCGCGCCGGAGAGTGGGGCAGGGGATTTGACGAGTCAACTCGCGCCGGGGAAGCCTGCCGCGGGCACTCCGGCAGGCAGAATCGCCAGCACCTTGAAGAGTTCTCCCATGGCGTCCGGGCCGGCCAGTCGATCGACGTCGGCGCTGATTTTCGCGCGCCCGGCCTCGTCGAGCGGCGCACCCAACTGCCCGGCGCGTTGCAGCAATCCCATGGCGAGAAGGAATTCGCCCTGCGTGGCTGAATGGGCGGCAAGGCCATGTGCGCGCGCGACGGAGGCGAGCGCGTCAAAGTCGACATGCGAGGTCAGGTCGGCCGCGCCAGGCGACTCCAGGACACGCGCAAAGCCGTGCCGGTTGACCGCCTGGAAGGTGTCGCCGAAGCCTGGCCTCAGGTGGCCATAGTCGAAGAATATGCCGGCGCCGCCTTGTCCGGCCAGCCGGCCGGCGATGAGGTCCATCAAGGCGTCGCGGGCCGGCGCGATCTCGAAGATGCTGCCCTCGGGAGCCAGATCGGCATCCGGCGGCAGGGCGGCCGGTTCCAGCGTGGCCGTGCCCGCGACGAAGCGGAAGCCGCCGGCGTCGTCGAGGCCGACGGCGCGTTCCAGCCAGCGGCCATCCTGGCGAACGAACTGGCGAAACGGCAGCGCATCGAAAAGTTCGTTGCAGGCGACGAGCAGCGGACCGGCCGGCACGGCGTCCAGGCTTTCGAACCAGTCAAGTCTGGCGCCTGTGTCCCGCAGCGTTTCCTTCTGCAGGGCGGCCAGGCGCGGGCTCGCCTCGACGAGGGCAAAGGAAGCGCCGTGCCCGAGGTCCGGCGCCAGTCTGCCGACAGTGCGGAAAACGTCCTTCATCATCGTGCCCCTGCCGGGGCCGATCTCGGCAAGGGTCACGGGCAGCGGGCGACTGAGCGCATGCCAGGCCGCGACCAGCCAGGCGCCGACGAGTTCTCCGAACATCTGGCTGACCTCGGGCGCGGTGACGAAGTCGCCGCCGACGCCGAAGGGATCGCGGGTGGTATAGTAGCCGTCGGCCGGGTCAAACAGGCAGATCGCCATGTAGTCGGCGACCGAGATCGGCCCGGAGGTTTCGATCAGCCGGGCGATCTTCTGGCCGAGCCGGTTCATGGTGCCGGCGAATAGGCCTGGCGTCCCGCCCGCCACATGGCCCAGATTCCGGCCAGAACCATCGGCGTCGACAGCACCATGCCCATGGTCAGCCAGCCGCCGGCGAGATAGCCGAGCTGGACGTCAGGCTCGCGGAAGAACTCGACGAAAATGCGCGACAGGCCGTAGCCGGTTACGAAGGCGCCCGCTACGAAGCCCGGCTTGCCGAGCTTCAGGAAGACGTGTGTGAGGAGCCGCAGCGCGATGAACAGAACCAGTCCCTCCAGCGCCGCCTCATAGAGTTGGCTCGGATGACGGGCGAGCGGGCCGCCGTTCGGGAAGACGAAGGCCCAGGCAACATCGGTCGGACGGCCCCAGAGTTCGGCGTTGATGAAATTGGTGAGGCGCACGAGGCCGAGCGCGACCGGAACGCTGGCGGCGACGATGTCGAACAGCGACCAAATGCTGATGCCGCGCTTGCGGGCAAAGAGGATCATGGCCAGCGTGGTGCCGGCAAAGCCGCCATGGAAGGACATGCCGCCCTGCCAGACCGCGAGCATGTCGAACGGGTTGGCGAGGTAGCGGGCGAAATCGTAGAAGAGGATGTAGCCGATGCGACCGCCGAGCACGATGCCGATGGCGGCCCAGACCAGGAAGTCATCGAGATCCTCGGCGCGCATCGGCGCCTTGCCGCCGGGCCAAAGCCGCGGATTGGTGATGATGCGCCTTCCGTACCACCAGCCGAACAGGATGCCGACGACATAGGCGAGGCCGTACCAGTGGATGGCCAGGGGGCCGATCCTGACGATCACCGGATCGATGTCCGGGAAGGGCAGGGCGGCGAGCGGCAAGGCGAGAAGGTCGATCAAGGGTAACTCCGGTGGCCGTGGCGCGCGGACCATGGGGCAGGGCCCCTACGCGGTCAAGATGGGCCTGCGGCGCTTAACCAGCTTGCATTCGCACGGTTCCGACATTACCTCGGATGGACGTCCCAGGAGGTATGCCATGTCGACCGGACCGAACCGTATTCTCGATGAGTTCGCCAAGCTGATGACCGACGCCGCGGGTGCGGCTCAGGGTGTCAGGCGTGAGGTTGAGACCGCCTTCAAGGCGCAGGCCGAGAAGGTGCTGAACGGCATGGACGTGGTGCAGCGTGACGAATTCGAGGCTGTACGGGAGATGGCGCTGAAGGCGCGTGCCGAGAACAAGAAGCTCGAGCAGCGGATCGCCGAACTCGAGGCCAAACTCGGCGGCGGAACGAAAGATGCGCCGGCCGCAGCGCCAAAGACCGCCTCAAAGCGTCGCCCACAAAAATAATTCGTTAAACTTTTCCACAACGCGCGATCGCGAAAAGCGCTTTTTCCTGAATCGCTTATCCTGTCTGCGTGAATCTTGGTGACGGCCTCATAGCGGTGGGCTTTCCAAAAAGGGGCTGTTCACGCGACTCCGCATCAATACACTGAATTTGTTGCATGATTCGGAACCGGATCAGGCACCGGGCAAGTGGGGCCGGGTCAGTGTTGGTTTGCGAGGCCGCCCGCCCGAGTTCGAGACAAGATTGTTCGACGTGTGTGCCCTTTGCGCGGAGCGCGGCGGCGCTCCCCAGAACGACAGGAAGCATTTCATGGAACTGATAGAACTCGACATCGCCCGCGAAATTCATCCGGTGGATGTTATCGAGCATGTCGCGCACACGAATGACTGGGCCTTCGAGCGGGCTGGCGACGACGAGATTTCGATCTCGGTGGCCGGCAGCTGGACCGATTATCACGTGTCGTTCTCCTGGATGGAGGATTTCGAGGCGCTGCATCTGGCCTGCGCCTTCGACATAAAGGTGCCCGAAGCGCGCGCGCTGGAGGTGATGCGCCTCCTGTCGCTGATCAACGAGCAGATGCTGTTCGGCCATTTCGACCTGTGGGAGCAGGAGGGCGCGATCATGTTCCGCCAGTCGCTGCTCCTGGCCGGCGGCGCCGAGCCGACCAGCCAGCAGGTGGAGGTGCTGCTGTCGTCGGCGCTTGAGGCCTGCGAATGCTACTTCCAGTCCTTCCAGTTCGTCGTCTGGTCGGGAACGAGTGCGCGTGACGCGCTGTCGAGCGTCCTGTTCGAGACGCAGGGCAACGCCTGAACCGATGAGTTCGGGGGCCGAGAAGAAGCCGGACATCAGCTTCGCGGATTTCGACCGGGTCGATATCCGCGCCGGCACGATCGTCGAGGCGGAGCCGTTTCCGGAGGCGCGCAAGCCGGCCATCAAGCTGAAGATCGACTTCGGCGCGCCGATCGGCATCAAGAAATCGTCGGCGCAAATCACCAAATATTATGCGCCCGAGACGCTGGTGGGGCGGCAGGTCTTTGCCGTCGTCAACTTCCCGCCGCGCCAGATCGGCAAGTTCATGTCGGAAGTGCTGACGCTGGGCTTTCCCGACGAGGAGGGCGCGGTGGTGCTCGGTGCGATCGAACGGACCGTGCCGAATGGCGGGCAGCTCTTCTAGCTCAGGGCGCCAGCCTCAAGCCGTCGCTCCTGCTGATGCCCGCGCGGCGCGGATGTTTTCCAGGAACATTTCCGTGCAGGCCTTCCAGGTGTAGCGAAGCGCGCGTTCGCGTGCCGCGTCGCGGCTGACGTCGAGCGCTGCGCGTGCGGCCTTTCCCAGATCCTCGTCCACCACGCCGCCGACGCCGTCGCCTACAATGTCGATCGGGCCGGTGACCGGGTAGCCGGCGACCGGCGTTCCACTGGCCAGCGACTCGACGATGACATTGCCGAATGTGTCGGTGCGGCTTGGAAACACGAAGACGTCGCACGAGGCGTAGATCTCGGCCAGTTCGTCATTCGGCCTGTGACCGAGGAAATGCGCCTCGGGATATTTCGCCTGCAGCCTGGCCAGTTCCGGCCCCTCGCCGACGATGACCTTGCTGCCGGGCAGGTCTAGATCAAGGAAGGCCGGCAGGTTCTTCTCGACCGCAACGCGGCCGACGCACAGGAAGACCGGCCTCGGAAAGTCGAGCTCCGTCTTCCTGTCGGGCCGGAAGTGAGCAATGTCGACGCCCCGGGTCCACGGCCGCAGCTTGTCGAAGCCGCGCGCGGCGAGATCGTCGGCGAGCGACTGCGTCGCCACCATCGTCCCCTGGCCGGAGTTGTGGAAGGAGCGCAGCCAGCGATAGGTCCAGTCCTCCGGCACGGGCAGGCGCGCGGTGACGTATTCCGGAAAGCGGGTGTGATAGCTGGTGGTGAAGGGCTCGCGGCGGTTGAGGCAGTAGCGTCGCGCCATCCAGCCGAGCGGGCCCTCGGTGACGATATGGATATGGTCGGCCCCGCTTTCGGCGATCATACGCCGGACCCGGCGCGGTGTCGTCAGCGCAAGGCGGATGTCGGGATAGGTCGGCATCGGCAGGGTGCGGAAGCGGTTCGGGGTCAGGAACTCGACCTCGACGCCAAGTTCGGCGAGGTTCTCGGTCAGGCGCTCCAGCGTGTGGACGACGCCGTTGACCTGCGGCCGCCAGGCGTCGGTGACCATCAAGATGCGCTTCGGCTGGCCGCCGTCAGACGCTGCCGGCTCTGCTGCCACGGGGTCGATTCGCGCCACATTCATGTGGCGCTTTTCAACATCCTTTCATGACAGGCGGATGAATCCGGCCGGACGCAAGGTCACGCCGCCTGGCGCGATGCCTAGGCCGGCACGCGGATGACGACGCGCAGCCCGCCCAGCGGGCTGTCGTCGAGGCGGATCTCGCCGCCATGACTGAGCGCAATGTCGCGCGCGATCGCCAGACCGAGACCCGTGCCGCTGGTGTCGAGATTGCGCGCCTGATCGAGCCGGACGAAGGGCTTGAAGACGTCCTCGCGGCTCTCTGCCGGAATGCCCGGCCCGTCGTCGTCGACGGTGACGGTGAGCGAGCCGCGCGCATGCACCGCTTCCACGCGGATCGTCCTGGCGTAGCGCATCGCATTGCCGGCGACATTCGCGAGCAGCCGCTCGAAGGCGTTGGGGCGAACGTGGATTTCGGGGTCGCCGGAGAGTGCCGTGGTCAGCTTGCGCTTGCGCAGGCGGGCCTCCTCGGCGAGCTTTTCGAAATAGCCGGCGAGGTCGAACCTGCCGGCATCCTCGGCGGCCTCGCCTCGGGCGAAGGCGAGGTAGCCTTCCAGCATCGACTGCATGTCGTCGATGTCATGGTCGAGCGCCTCGGTGTCGACTTTCGAGCCGCTGAGGGCGAGCTGCAGCTTGAAGCGCGTCAGGATGGTGCGCAGATCGTGGCTGACGCCGGTCAGCATCGCCGTGCGCTGCTCGATCTGGCGCTCGATGCGCTCGCGCATCTGGATGAAGGCAAAGCCCGCCCGCCGCACCTCCTCGGCGCCCCGCGGCCGGAAATCGGGCGGCATGGGCCGGCCCTTGCCGAAACTCTCGGCGGCTTCGGCGAGCTTCAGGATCGGCCTTATCTGGTTGCGCAGGAAGGGGATGGCGATGGTCAAAAGGACCAGCGAGGTGCCGCCCATCCAGATCAGGAAGATGTGGGTATTCGACGCGTATGCCTGGCTGCGCCGCACGAAGACGCGCAGCACCTTGTCCTCGAGCTGGATGCGGACCTCCAGCACGCCGGAATTGCCGACCGTTTCGATCCAGAACGGCCGGTTGATCTGGCGGGTGATCTCGGCCGACAGGATCTGGTCGAGAATCGAGAAAAACGGCTTCCTGCCGGGCGGCGGCAAGGGATCGGGCGGCAGGATGTCGATCTTCATCGACAGGCGGTCCTGGGCGATGCGGATGACCCTCGCGTAGTCGTCATCGTTGGGAAAGGTCTCGATCATCTCGATGATCGCGGCGATGTCGCGCGTGGTTGCGGTCGACAGCCGCTGCGTCACGGTCTGCCAGTGGCGTTCCATGAAGACCAGCGTCACCACAGACTGGAGCAGGATCATGGGGGTGATGACGATAAGAAGCGAGCGGGCATAGAGCCGCTTCGGCATGTAGATCGCCACGAGCCGCCAGAAACGGGTCCAGCCGGCCGAGAAAGCCGCCGCCGCCCGGCGGATGCGTGCGGAGAAGCCGCTGCCAGTTTGCGGCCCGGGTGCCTCCAGTTCGGTTGTGGCCATGACATCTTCCGTTGGCCGGCGCCCGCCCCGGAGTCCGGCGACCGCCGAGCGCAGACTATTCCACACTCAGCCGATACCCGATGCCGCGCACGGTCTGCAGCCAGACCGGATTGGAAGGGTCGCGCTCGATCTTGCGGCGGAGCCGGTTGATCTGCACGTCGATGGTGCGTTCCCCCACGTCGGCCTCGCCCGTCACCAATTCGTGGCGCGGAATGGTCTCGCCGGCGCGGCCGGCAAAGATCGCCAGGATTTCCTGCTCGCGGTCCGTCAGCTTCAAGGGCTCGCCGCCGCGCTTCAGCTCGCGCTTGGCAATCTGGAACGTGTAGGGCCCGAAGACCAGCTGCTCGACCTTCGGCGTCGCCAGCGGCCCGCCGCGGCGCAGGATGTTGTTGATGCGTAGGATCAGCTCGCGCGGATCGAAGGGCTTGGGCAGATAGTCGTCCGCACCTGCCTCGAGCCCGGCAATGCGGCTGTCGGTCTCCGACAGCGCTGTCAGCATCAGGATCGGCACGGTCTTGTTTGCGCGAAGGGCCCTGGTCAGGTCGACGCCTGTCTCGCCCGGCATCATGACGTCGAGGATGAGCAGGTCGAAGTCCAGACCCTCGAGCTTGCGGCGCGCCTCGCCGGCATTGCCGGCCACCGTCACCCGAAAACCGTTCTCCGTCAGATACTGCTTGAGCAGGTTGCGGATCCGGGTGTCGTCGTCGACCACCAGCAAATGGGGGGCGTCGTCGCTCGGTGCTGCCGCACGATCGGTCTTGTCGTCAGTCTCCATCGACTTTTCCTGGCACGTTTCCGGGCAGATTGTCGATCTGCGCCCGCAGTTCCGGGTTTACCATTGCCTTCAGAAAGCGTTCAACCACGGCGCGGTCGCTGCTGCCGGCTCCCTGCAATGCATCATGGATGCGGCGCGACTGTGGCCTTGCGAGGGCAAGCGCCAGCGCGCGGCCCTTGGCCGTCGGGTAGAGCTCCCGCTGCCTGCGGTCGCGCGGCCCCTGCACCTGCACGATGTGGCCGGTGTCGATCAGCTGCTTGAGCACACGGGCAAGGCTCTGCTTGGTGATCTTCAGTACATCGAGTAGCTCGGCAACAGTCAGGCCTGGCCTTCGATTGACGAAATGCAGGATGCGGTGATGGGCGCGGCCAAAATCATACTCGGCAAGAATCTGGTCGGGGTCGGAAGTGAAATCACGATAGGCGAAGAACAGGAGCTCGATGATCGAGAAGTCGATACCGTCCTCGCGCGAAATTGCGGTCTTGATGGGCTTGCTGGCTGCGGCCGCTTGATCTGCGTTCATGAATTCCCTCTTGTCCTCAGAAATATGTCAGCACTATTGACATAAATTTCGGCCGATGGTAATTTTTGCCAAGCTTCTGGAGTGACGACGAACGAAAAGGCAAGATTGGACCGCATTTTCGGGAATTTCCATCGATTTGCCTTAAGCCTTGCGACTACATAGGCTTTAGCTTTTCGGAAGTCTGGGAAGCAACAGGATTAAGCACGATCGGGCAACAGCCCGCGGGAGGTACTTCATGGCATCCGTTCCATTCGACCAGCTTGAAGGATTCATCTGGATGAACGGCCAGTTCGTCAACTGGGCCGACGCCAAGGTGCACGTGCTGACGCACGGCCTGCACTACGCCAGCGCCGTGTTCGAGGGCGAGCGCGCCTATGGCGGTGAGATCTTCAAGCTGACCGAGCACACGCAGAGGCTGCATGAATCGGCGCGACTCCTTGGCTTCAAGATTCCCTACAGCGTCGAGGAAATCGACGACGCCTGCAGCACGCTGCTGCAGAAGCAGGGCTTCAAGGACGCCTATGTCCGGCCGATCGCCTGGCGGGGCAGCGAGCAGATGGGCGTTTCGGCCCAGAACAACCGTATCAACTGCGCCATCGCGATCTGGCAGTGGCCAAGCTATTTCGATCCGGCCCAGAAACTCAAGGGCATCCGCCTCGACCTCGCCGAATGGCGGCGTCCGGACCCGCGCACCGCGCCCTCGAAGTCCAAGGCCGCGGGCCTCTACATGATCTGCACGCTGTCGAAACATGCGGCCGAGGCGAAGGGCTATGCCGACGCCATGATGCTCGACTGGCGCGGCCAGGTGGCCGAGGCGACCGGGGCCAACATCTTCTTCGTGAAGGACGGCAAGATTCACACGCCGACACCCGATTGCTTCCTCGACGGCATCACGCGCCGCACCGTCATCGGACTTGCCAAGGAGCGCGGGCTGGAAATCATCGAGCGGCCCATCATGCCCGAGGAACTCGAGGGTTTCGAGCAGTGCTTCCTGACCGGTACGGCAGCCGAAGTGACGCCTGTCTCTGAAATCGGTCCATACCGTTTCGAAGTCGGCGAAATCGCCAAGACGCTGATGAACGATTATGCTGCCGCAGTTCAGCCAAAGCATGCCATCGCGGCCGAGTAGGCCGAGTTAAGCTTCAAAATCCCGCCGGTGGCCCTCGGGTCGCCGGCATTCTTTTGCGCCCGCACGTTTGACTTTCCCCCGCCACGGCGTCTGATGGACGGGCCGATTCCCCTGAGATCGGCTTTTGGAGGGAACCAACACATGGATATGAACGCGCTACTCCCGATCATCGTCCAGGTCGTAACGGGCATCATCGGCGGCCAGGCCGTCGGGGCTGCACTGAAGCAGGCGGCAATGACGCAACTGCCCAAGATCCTCAGCGGTGCCGTAGGCGGCGTGGCTGGCGGAGCCATTCTGGGCAGCGTGCTCGGCGGCGGCGATCCGGCAATGGCCGGCGGCATGGGCGACCTGCTCGGTTCCGTGGTCGGCGGTGCGGGCGGCGGAGCGATCCTGACGGGCATCGTCGGAGCCGTCATGGGCGCGATGAAGAAATAGACCGGGCCGCATTGATCCCTATAGTGACGGGCGACCCTGCGGTCGCCCGTTTTGCGTTGGGCGACACGCTATCGAAACGGAAGCGGCCAGCCGCGGGCGCGGTCGTCATGAAAGGAATAGAATGGGGCAGCTCAATGCCGGCATCGTGCCGGTCACACCCTTCCAGCAGAACTGCACGATCCTGTTCGATGCAGACGACAAGCAAGGCGTCGTTGTCGATCCCGGCGGGGACGTGGACCAGATCCTGAGCGTGCTCAAGGACAACGGGATCACCGTCACGGCGATCTGGCTCACGCACGGCCATATCGATCACGCCGGCGGGGCCATGGAGCTCAAGGAGGCGCTCGGCGTCGATATCGTCGGTCCGCACGAGGCAGACCGGTTCCTGCTCGACGGACTGGAGGTGCAGGCCAGGCAATTCGGCGTCTCGGGCGCGGTCCGCAACTGCACCCCGGATCGTTTCCTGACCGAGGGCGAGACCGTGTCCTTCGGCACGCACAGTTTCGAGGTGCTGCATTGCCCAGGCCACGCGCCGGGCCATGTCGTCTTCTTCGACCGGGAGGCCAATTTCGCGCATGTCGGCGACGTGCTCTTCCACGGCTCGATCGGGCGCACCGATCTGCCGGGCGGCGACCACGCCGCGCTGATCCGGTCAATCAAGGAAAAGCTGCTGCCGCTCGGCGACGATGTGGGCTTCATCTGCGGTCACGGCCCGGGCGGCCGCCTCGGCGAGGAGCGTCGCAGCAATCCGTTCCTGACCTGACCAGGCCACGACGAAAAGCGGCGCCTGTCCTTCCGGAGGCGCCGCCAAGTCTAGCTGCGGGTTGCGTCAGTTGGCGACGCAGAAGTGCTGCTGGCCGTCGTAACCGGTATAGGTACCGCTACGGGGCTTGAAGCTGCGGTAGCGATCCGAGCAATAGTCGTACCAGTCGGCCGTCCAGGGCTCGATCGTGGCGCGATAGTGATAGCGCGGCTCGTCATAGGCAACGGGGTAACCCCGGTCGGGGCGCGGGCGCGGCGCATAAGCCGGCTCGCGGTAGGCCGGCTGCGACTGGTTGGCCAGTCCGACGACCAGTGCGCCGGCGGCCAGGCCGAGAATGCCGGCTACGGCGAGATCGTTGCCGCGCGAATCGTGGTGGCCGTGATGGCGGCGCCAGTTGCGGTCGCCGGCATTGGCGGCGGGGAGGGTGGCGAGCGTGGTGGCTGCCACGGCTACCGAGAGGACGGCGGTCTTGAGGATGCGGTTCATGGTGTCTCCTTGGCGCCGGGGGGAAGATGAAGGCCGGTGCATGGAGACAAATCTAGGTGCGCGCACCTGAACGCCGGCTGAACGAATGCCGGCCGCGACGGAAAGTGAAACTGAGGACGTAATCGGGAATAGCCCCGCAGCTCATGCCGCGGGAATCCCACCCCTCAATCCCGAAGCCTTCGGCTCCGGCAGCCGCATATCGATCGGTTCAGGCGACCGAAAGATTGACTGCTTTGGGACCCTTGCCGCGCTTGTCCGGCTCGGTCTCGAATGTCACTTTCTGCCCATCTTCCAAGCCCGTAAGGCCTGAAGCCTGCACGGCGGAAATGTGAACGAAGACATCCTTTTCCCCGTCCTCCGGCGTGATGAAGCCGAAGCCCTTTGCGTGGTTGAAAAACTTGACAGTGCCGGTCTGCGGCATGGGAAACTCCTCTATCCCACTGCTTCATTACCAGCCGGATACCATCCGCGCTGGCTCGGCCGTTCACTGGGGGAGACGGGCTGGTAGGCCGCCGGGACTTTTGTGATGTCCTCTGTGCGCGGTACGCCCAAACCCCCTTGCTTGCCCAGGCGCAACCAATCTGCCTCCGGGCCGGCAAATGCCCGAAGTCGAAATTTTTCCTTCATTTTGCAGTTTCGGGCAAGTGGAAACTTTCCCCACCCGCGAAGCCAGTGCTACGGGCGGGGAGACAGCCTTTCGGCCAGCTTCTAATGTGTCGTTATTCTTCGCAGAGCCGAACGACGCCGATCTGGATGCAGTTGCGTCCCGAACCACCGCCGTCATACTGGCGATATACTCTGACACGGCAACTGCCGCCGACATGCTTGTGGGTGACACGGCCGCCATATTCCGGCAGGTAGTGGCTGCGCACGTCGCGATGGCAGTCGCGGCGTCCACCGTCGAAATCGTCCTCATCCGGCCGTTCCACCCGCACCACCCGGCATCGGGAACCGCGGTGGCGATGCCAGATTCTCCGGCCGTACTCCGGCAGGAAATGGCGCCTCGCGTCGCGATGGCAATCCTCGGCCACCTTGATGACGAGACTGTTGCCTCCGGCCGCCGGCATGGGCCCTACCTGCATCGACCCCGCCTGACCGCTTGTGGTCAGGCCCAATGCAAGCATTGCGGCCCCCAAGATACTGATCGCTTTCATCCGATTCTCCCGCCCTTCCTTTTCAAGGAATACATGGCACGAAAGAAACGGCTTTCCCATCCAAATTACCTAACGTCAGGTTCGCTGTGGATAGAGCATGAGAAAAGGCATGGCGGACAGGGCGGCCATGCCTTTTCTTCGACTGTGGATGTGCCGCTCCCGGGAGCGGAGAATAGCGACTATTCGGCGCGCAGGTTGACCGCTTTCGGTCCCTTGCCCATGCGGTCGGGCTCGACGTCGAAGGTGACCTTCTGGCCGTCGACCAGCGTACGCAGGCCCGATGCCTCGATCGCCGAGATGTGGACGAAGACGTCCTTGTCGCCGCCATCAGGCGTGATGAAGCCGAAGCCTTTTGTCGCGTTGAAAAACTTTACAGTGCCGGTCTGGGCCATTGGGAGAACTCCTTCACCCGTTGCGAGTCTGGTGTCCTTTTCGCCGTTTCGCTGCGGCGTGAAGGTCCGGTGGTTTCTGGCGGCATGATATTGCCCCCCGCCATGGCAGGGCTGTCAGAGATTCACGGCATCGGGGAAAGGGTCGATCAAAACGTTCCAGATCTCCGGGTCAGCAAATGCCCGAACACGGATTTTATCGCACGGAAACACAATTCTGACAAGTCGCTGCAGCGTACGGGCCCGCCTGCAAGGCCCGGGAAACGTGCATCGGGGGCTCCAAGTCTTGCATTTGCTGGGCTAAATGGGGAGATTGAGGGTCACGCGACGGCATGCTTGCGCCTTACCTTACGGCAGACGCGCCCGGAAATGTCCCTAGGAGGAGTGTCAAATGAACCTTTCGATCCCGTTCTTCCTGCGCGGCGCGGCCGTTGCACTGGCCTGCCTGGTCGCGATCTCCGCCTGCACCGTCGTGGTCGACGAACCGGGGCCGATCCCCGGACCCGGACCGGGCCCGAATTACTGTACGCGCGAATATGATCCGGTCTGTGCGCGGCGCGGCGGGGAACGCAAGACATTTGCCAATGCCTGCCTGGCTGACCGTTCGGGCTACAATGTGGTGCGACGGGGCGAGTGCGGCGGAGGCGGAGAAGAGCCGCGCTTCTGCACCCGCGAATACCGGCCAGTGTGTGCCCGCAAGCGCGGCGCCTTCCGGACCTTCCCGAATGCCTGCGAAGCGGACGTCGCCGGGTGGCGGGTTGTCGACCGAGGCCCCTGCTGACAAGGCCTGGCCTCTGCGTTCGCGCGCGGAGGCTGTGTCTGTATTCAGAAGCTGTTGAGCTTCTTGACCTCGCGCACCGCGCAGTCGTCGCCGACGTGGCGGTGACGGACCATTCGGCCGAAGATGCGGTGCGTCCGTACGCTGCGGTGGCAGTCGACAGGCTTACGATATCCGGCCTCCAGCGATCTGCTCTTGTCGAGCATGGCCGAGGGCGGCATGGCGGTGGCCGCCACAACAACGCCGGCAAATGCCGATAGTAGAAACGCGAGAGCGATAGAGCGGAAGTGCATGGCTGCTCCTGTTTGGCGTTGCTGCGAATGTTATGGTTTCTTATCCGATAATACCGCAGAAGTGACGCAACGGGAGCAGCGCGTCCCCCATCACCCTTCAGGCTGGTTAACGTTCGGTTGCCGCGGAGTGCGGAATTCTCAGCTCCGGCCTGCCCTGCACGCTACCTGCAAAGCTGAAGCTACTGCTTGACCCCCGGATAGGGTTCCCCCTTCAGCAAGGTCGCCAGGTGCGCGGCGTTCGAGGCCGCCATTTCGATCATGCCGGCAACCTTCTCAGGCGTTTCGGGAAGGTCGACGAAATTCACGCTGCCCATTGCCTCGCCGACCCAATAGAGGCCGGCATTGGACGGGATGGTGAAGCCGACGTCGTTGAGGGACTGGAAGCAGGCGGCATGGCATGCATGCGCGCCGTCCTCGTTGCCGACGATGGCAACGAGGGCGACCTTGCCGGCGGCAGGCATCCGCCCACGGTCGTCCGTTTCGCCAAGAAATGCATCGAGCCGCTCAAGCACCCGCTTGGCGACGCTCGAGGGCTGGCCCATCCAGATTGGCAGGCCAAGCACGAAGATGTCGGCGGCGATGATCCGCTCGCGCAGTGCCGGCCACTCGTCGCCGTCGCCCATGTCAGACAGCACGCCCGGCTTCACGTCGTGGTCGAGCACCCGGACGGGCGCTTCAGACGTCACGCCATGTTTTCCCAGTGCCGACAGGATCTCCGACAGCATCCTGTCGGTTGACGACCTCTCGTCGGCCGACGAGGGCTTGAGAGAGCAATTGAGGGCGTATGCGGTGAGCGGCTTGTCTGCAGCCATTTCGGGCTCCTTTCCTGTTTTGAGGAAAGGCAACGCCCCGATGCCCGATGAGTTGCCGTTCTCGGCTGCCCGTCGATTGCTCCTGTCAGCCAAACGTCTGCCACGCAGCGCCGGCCAGCGCCGACACCGCCAGCACGGCCGGCATCGGGGCGCCGAGCCGGAAGATCGCGACGATGGACCCGAGCGTCAGCACGAGCGCCGGCAGGTCGAGCGTCGACCAGACCGGAACATCCAGCGTCACACCGTAGCCTCTCCACTGGTCGAGCTGGCGAAACAGGACGTGCAGCGCGAACCAGATGGCGAGGTTCAGGATTACGCCTACGACAGCCGCAGTGATTGCCGACATCGCGCCGGTGAGCGCCGGATCGTTGCGCAACCTTTCGATGAAGGGAGCGCCGAGAAAGATCCACAGGAAGCACGGCACGAAGGTAACCCAGGTCGTGAGCAGGGCGCCGAGCGTTGCGGCCAGCATCGGATCGAGCGAGCCCGGCTGGCGAAATGCGGCCATGAAGCCGACGAACTGGACGACCATGATCAACGGGCCGGGCGTGGTCTCCGCCATGCCAAGCCCGTCCAGCATCTCGCCGGGCCTCAGCCATCCATAATGCTGCACGGCAGCCTGGGCGACCCAGGCAAGTACGGCATAAGCGCCGCCGAAGGTGACGACGGCCATCTGGCTGAAGAAGGCTGCGATCTGGCTGAACACGTCGTCGGGGCCCAGCAGGGCAAATAGCAGTGCCACCGGGCCGAGCCAGAGCGCCAGGCAGACTGCCGAAATGCGCAGCGACCAGGCGAGGTTCGGGCGGGCATGGTCTGGAATGGCCTCGCCGAGGGCGGATCCGGCATCAGAAAAGGCATTCTGCTTGCCCGCCGAATGGCCGCCGCCGAGCCGGAAGAGCGGAGAGCCGGCCCGGCCTCCGGCATAGCCAACCAGCGCTGCCCCCAGGATGATGGCCGGAAAGGGAACGCGGAAACAGAAGATGGCGACAAAGGCGGCGGCGGCAATCGACACCATCGCCCAGTTCTGCATGGCGCGCGTGCCGATCCGCCGCACGGCATGCAGCACGATGGCAAGCACGGCGGCCTTGAGGCCGAAGAACAGGCCGGCGACCAACCCGACATCGCCGAAGGCGGCATAGACGTAGCTCAGCGCCAGTATCGAGACGAAGCCTGGCAGGATGAACAGCGAACCGGCAACCAGCCCGCCCTTCGTGCGGTGCAGCAGCCAGCCGATATAGACGGCAAGCTGCTGTGCCTCCGGCCCGGGCAGCAGCATGCAGTAGTTGAGCGCGTGCAGGAAACGGTTCTCGCCGATCCAGCGCTTCTCCTCCACCAGGATGCGATGCATGACGGCTATCTGTCCTGCCGGGCCGCCGAAGCTCAAGGCGGCGATGCGCAACCAGACCCTGACGGCGTCGGCGAAGGGAATGGCGTGCGGCGCCGCGACGCGCACCGGCGTTTCGAGCGAGGCGGTCATTGCGCGACTTTCGCGTTCGGCCAGTTATGGGTTTCACCCGTCGCGTCGCGGCACCAGCGGTAGAGGGCGTCGTAAAGGGTCATGCCTGCCTCGAGCTGGGCGAGGTCGTCGGCGTAGAGGCGCGACAGGCCGAGCGACACGGCGAGCAGGCCGGCCGCCTCGGGGACGAGCTCGGATCGTCCCGTGTCGGCAGCGCGAACGATTGCCGCGAGGCGCTGCAGCGGTTCGGCCGCCAGGCCGAATTCCGCGACCATGACGTCGAAGGTGCACAGTCCGCCGCGGTGGCTCCAGAACACGTTTTCGATATCGAAGGGGGTCGCGCCGAAGCGGTCGCCAACCGCCTCGACTTCTTGCGGAGCCACGAACAGGAAGATCGCGCCGGGATCGACGAAGCGCCGGATCAGCCAGGGGCAGGCGATGCGGTCGATTTTTGGGCGTGCACGCGTGACCCAGACCGTGCGGCCCGCGGCGTTCGGCGCCGGGAGACGCTCGGTAGTCACGGCCGGGAGGTCCGCGGCGGTCCAGGCTTCATGCCCGCCTTCGAGCGTCTCAGCCGTCGCGCCGAGCTGGCGCAACCATGCTGCCACGCCCTCGCTGAGCTTCTTGCCGCGCTGGCAGATGACGATCGCGGAGCGGCCGGACAGCGCGCTGCCCCATGCCTCGACCGAAGAATGGGCGCGCCGCAGGGCGCCTGGAATGAGGCGAGGGTCGGCGGCAAAGTCCTCGTCGGTGCGCACGTCGATCAGGGCAGGGCAGTTCGGCGTGCCGACCAGGCGGGCAAGCTTGTCGATGGAAATCGTCGTTGTAGACGGCATGACGCGTCCTTCCGTTTACCGGGTTGCTGGACGCGATACTTGGGCCGGAGCCTCGTGGGGAGATCGCGGTCCCCATGAGGATTTTCAATTGCGCCGAACGGCGCCGCTGTCAAGCGGCGGCGCGCCCCCTCACAGTTCGACGATGGCCTCGAAGCCGCCGAAGATCATGCGCTTGCCGTCGAATGGGGCGGTGGCCATGTCGAAGTGCAAGCGCTCGTCGGCCATGACCCTGGCGACGACCTCGTCGCGGCTGGCGCGCGACTTGTAGGTGATCCAGGCGAAGATCACGATTTCATCTTCCCTGGCATGGACGGCGCGTGGAAACGATGTGAGTTCCCCGTAGGGTACATCGTCGCCCGTACACTCGACATAGGACAGTGCGCCATGCTCCATCCAGACGGAGCCGCCGAGCTCCGCCAATTTTCGGTAGCTGTCGAGTTTCGCCCTGGGCACGGCGAGCAGAATCCATCAACATAGGTCATGATCGTCCTTTCGGTTCCTTTCTCAAGGACGAAACGGACCCGACCATGCCGACATGGCCGCCTCAGATAGTCAAAGAATCTGCGCGGCCAGCGCCGTATC
This sequence comes from Mesorhizobium sp. 10J20-29, assembly GCF_054130485.1. Taxonomy (NCBI): domain Bacteria; kingdom Pseudomonadati; phylum Pseudomonadota; class Alphaproteobacteria; order Hyphomicrobiales; family Phyllobacteriaceae; genus Mesorhizobium; species Mesorhizobium sp. 10J20-29. The sequence continues at coordinate 87,790 of NZ_CP199156.1, read as the reverse complement.
GTAGAACTCGACCAGTTCGATGGCCTTGCCGTCGCGCACGGTCCAGAAGTCGGCTACTTCCATCCGGAACTCGATGCCGGAAGTTCGACGCCGCATGTGCATCTCGTTGCGCACGACGACGCGGTTGCCCTCGGCGATCGTATCGATGCGCTCCACGGCGAGACACTCGAAGTCCTCGTGCAGCGCTGCGGCGCGCTCGCGAAAGCCATGCTTGTCGACGGCGGCGCCGGCATACTTCGAGAATTTCGGGTCGGCGACCATGAAGAAGCTGATGCGGTGATCGCATTTGTCGAGCACAGCATCGATGTCGCCACGCGCATAATCGGCGTAGATTTGATCAATCAGTTCTCTGGGCTGCATGATCCCCTCCGGGTTGACCGGGCAAGGATGCATGTTTTTGCCTCGGACGGAAGCGCGGCAGGCTCAAGCCCTTGGCAAAGTCTACCTGCCGGGCCTGCCTGTCTTGCCCGTTCGGCGCTTCTGGCGTCCTGTGTCGCGCGGTTCCTCATAGGACCCGATGCCGCTGCGTTCGCGCCTGATGGGTCCGGGGTCATCCTTGGCCGGTGCGGGCGCGGGCTTGGGTGGAACGGCCCCCTCGACAGGCTTTTCGGTACGGCGGACCGTCATTTCGTCGAGCGAATTCTTCCGGAACAGTTTTGGCGCATCGTCGGGCAGCCCATAGTCGGCACCGTGCGCCTCGTCGTGCGACTGCTTCTTGAACAGCGAACGCGACACGGCGCCGGCGGGCTTTGTCGCGTCGGTGCCCGGACCCATGTCGTCGAGGGATGGCTTGGCGAACAGGGTCTTTCCAGCGGCGGCGCGTTGGGCCGTGCGGGCTTCCTGCCTGGTCGGCGCATTCTCGTCGACGGCGCGGTGAATGGCGCGGCCCTTGTTGTGCTTGCCCTTTTCGCGGCCCGATACGGGGCTCTCGGACTCGGCGTAGCGCGCGAGCGGGTCGTCGGAGATGGAAAGCTCCATCTCGCGCAGGCGCTTGATCTCGTCGCGCAGCCGCGCCGCCTTTTCGAAGTCGAGATCGGCGGCGGCATCGCGCATCTGCTTCTGAAGCGCTTCCAGATGCGTCTTCAGATTGTTGCCGACCATGGCACCGTCGGCGGCGAAGTCGGAGATCTCGGGTCGGACGTGGTCCTTCTCGTAGACGGATTCCAGGATGTCGGAGATGCGCGACTTGACGCTTTCGGGGGTAATACCGTTGGCCTCGTTCCAGGCCATCTGCTTCTCGCGGCGGCGCTGCGTCTCGGCCATGGCGCGCTCCATGGAGCCGGTGATCTGGTCGGCGTAGAGGATGACCTTGCCATCGACGTTACGGGCGGCGCGGCCGATCGTCTGGATGAGCGACGTCTCGGAGCGCAGGAAGCCTTCCTTGTCGGCGTCGAGGATGGCGACGAAGCCGCATTCCGGAATATCGAGGCCCTCGCGCAGCAGGTTGATGCCGACCAGCACGTCGAAGGCGCCGAGCCGCAGATCGCGCAGGATCTCTATGCGCTCCAGCGTTTCGATGTCGGAATGCATGTAGCGCACCCTAACGCCATTCTCGTGCAGGTACTCCGTGAGGTCCTCGGCCATGCGCTTCGTGAGCACCGTGCACAGCGTGCGATAGCCCTTCTTGGTCGTCTCGCGGATTTCGCCGACCACGTCGTCGACCTGGCTCTTGGCCGGACGCACCTCGACCGGCGGGTCGATCAGCCCGGTCGGGCGGATGACCTGCTCAGCGAAGACGCCTCCGGCCTGTTCCATTTCCCAGTTGCCGGGAGTAGCGGAAACGGCGACCGAAAGCGGCCGCATGGCGTCCCACTCCTCGAAGCGCAGCGGCCGGTTGTCCATACAGGAGGGCAGGCGGAAACCGTATTCGGCCAGCGTCGCCTTGCGGCGAAAGTCGCCCCGGTACATGCCGCCGATCTGCGGGATGGTGACGTGGCTCTCGTCGACGAAGACCAGAGCGTTGTCGGGAATATACTCGAACAATGTCGGCGGTGGATCGCCGGGACGACGGCCGGTGAGATAGCGCGAATAGTTTTCGATGCCGGCGCAGGAGCCGGTAGCTTCCAACATCTCGATGTCGAAGCGGGTGCGCTGCTCGAGCCGCTGGGCCTCCAGCAGGCGGCCAGCCTTTTCGAGTTCCACAAGACGGCCCTTCAACTCCTCCTTGATCGACTTGATCGCCTGGTTGAGCGTCGGGCGCGGCGTCACATAATGGGAGTTGGCATAGATCTTGACCGACTTCAGGTCACCGGTCTTTTTACCAGTCAGCGGGTCGAACTCGGTAATGCTCTCGATTTCGTCGCCGAACAGCGAGATGCGCCAGGCCGAATCCTCAAGGTGGGCCGGGAAAATTTCGATCGTGTCGCCACGCACGCGGAACGAGCCGCGCACGAAGTTGATGTCCTGGCGCTTGTACTGCTGCGCCACCAGATCGGCGAGCAGGGCTCGCTGGTCGAGCCGGTCGCCGACCTCCATCTGGAAGGTCATGGCGGTGTAGGTCTCGACCGAGCCGATACCGTAGATGCAGGAGACCGAGGCGACGATGATGACGTCGTCGCGTTCGAGCAGGGAACGCGTCGCCGAATGGCGCATGCGGTCGATCTGCTCGTTGATCGACGATTCCTTCTCGATGAAGGTGTCGGTGCGCGGAACGTAGGCCTCCGGCTGGTAATAGTCGTAGTAGGAGACGAAATACTCCACCGCATTGTCGGGGAAGAATTTCTTGAACTCGGAATAGAGCTGGGCTGCCAGCGTCTTGTTTGGCGCAAGGATCAGGGCAGGGCGCTGTGTTTCCTCGATCACCTTGGCCATGGTGAAGGTTTTGCCCGAGCCTGTGACGCCGAGCAGCACCTGGGTACGGTCGTTCTCCTTGACGCCGGAGACGAGGTCCCTGATGGCGACCGGTTGATCGCCGGCAGGCTCGAAGTCCGAGACCATCTTGATCGCAACGCCGCCTTCCGACTTTTCAGGCCGGGCTGGGCGGTGGGGTACCCACATCTCGCCGTTCTTGTGCAGCGGGTTGCCGGACTCGATCAGGGCCGACAGGGCGGCGACGGTCGCAGTGACGCCGGAATTCGACAGCGAATCCGCATCCTCCAGCGAAATATCCATGCCGGCGACCGGGTTGAGGCCCGCCGCGGCGCGTTCCTTTGCCGTGGCCGCACCGCCCATCGAGGTGCCGCGCGCGGTCTTGGTCGGCGCGGAAGAGCGCTGCTGGATCTTCTTCGTCTTTGGTTGCGGCTTGGAAGCTTCCTCGGCGATCTGCTCGGCCCAGTCGGAGATCGAGCCGGTGAGGGGCGCGCCGGTGATTTCTGCCTGCGGCGCCTCTTCGAAGCCGCTGTCTTTTCTGGAGGACTTTGCCATGTCGGGAATATGGGATCGGAACGGCGAAATGGAAAGGGTCGAGTGCCGGCCAAGGGAGCGCGCAAGGGCGCTGCTGACAGGAGGGTGTCAGGAGCCCCGACAATCATGCCGAGCGAGGCGGGCTTGATAAGGCCGCGCCACTGCTGTTCAGTCCGCTCCAGTCGTTTCCGGGGAATTCACGGTGAGCAGCCAAGCATCGCAGCGTCGGCCGCTTGCCGAGACGGAGCGCTTCATCCGCGACAACATGCATGTCGCGAGCGCGCCCATGGTGCCGGAGATTCGGCTTCATTCGGCGCATCCGGGAAGCGGCCTGCGGCGGCTGGCGGAGCAGGGGGGCGGTGCGCCGCCCTACTGGGCTTATCAATGGGCCGGCGGAACGGTGCTTGCCAGGCATTTTCTCGACCGGCCCGAAACGGTGCGCGGCAAGCGGGTCCTCGACCTCGGCGCGGGGTCCGGCATCGTCGGCATTGCAGCGGCGCTTGCCGGGGCTTCCAAGGTGACAGGCTGCGACACGGATCCCCATGCGATTGCCGCGCTGGGCCTGAACGCGGCGCTGAATGGCGTCTCCATCCTCGCGACCGGTTTCGACCTGCTCGACGGGCCGCCTCTGCCCGACGTGGACCTGATCGCGGTCGGCGACCTTTTCTACGGCAAGCGGCTGGCGGCCCGAGTCGTCCCCTATCTGGAGCGCTACCGCGAGGCGGGGATCACGGTGCTGGTCGGCGATCCGGGGCGCGCCTTCCTGCCCCTCGATCGTCTGGTTCCCGTCGCCGACTACGCAGTCCCAGACTTTGGCGGCGCCGGGGACAAGAAGGCGGCGCGCAGCACGGTCTTTGCCTTCGACATTGCTCAGGCAGACGCCGGCGCGCCTGCGTTCGACGGTGCTCGCGCACGCGCCAGCAGCGCAGAAACCTGCTAAGAATCAACCACCGAGGAGGGCGCGCCGTGTCGAACTTTCCGCCCTCCTACAAGCTGTCCTGGCTGCCGCGCCTGCTGAAACCGTCGCTTGCCGGCAGTCCGGGCCTTGCTCCCGGGTGGCGGGAGACGGCTGCGCCCAGGCCGCCTGCCTGCGTGCGGCTGGTGTTTCTCGGCGACATGTCGTCCGTCGCCAATCGCGCGCCGCCGGAGTTCCACCCGGCCCTGCGCGAAACCATCGCCTCGGCCGACCTTGTGGTTGCCAATTGCGAAAGCCCCGTTGTTGAAAGCGCCGGCTTTCCCCGTTCGACCGGGCTCGGTCTGCGACACGCCATGCAACCCGACTTTCTCGACGGGACGCTCGCCGCAGCGGGCATGCTGGCGGATCGGCTGGTGCTCTCACTCGCCAACAACCATGCCCTCGACCAGGGTATCGCGGGACTTGCGGAGACGCTTGCCGTACTCGCCGCGCGCGGCATCCGGACGATCGGTACGCCTGCCGACGGGCCGATCGCGCGTGTGAGCGCCGGACCGCTGACCATCGGGTTCCTGGCATTCACCACATGGCGCAACGCGGGCGGGATCGATTTTGCGGGACGCGTGTCGATGCTTGCCGACATCGCCGGCTGGCAGCAAACGGCGTCGGGTCTCGACCTTGTTTGCGCGGTGCCGCACTGGGGCTGGGAGTTCAGGCATTTCCCGCGCAACGAGACACGCGCGCTGGCGCGCCAGCTTGTCGAGAGCGGTGTCGGGCTTGTCGCCGGCCATCACGCGCATGTCGTGCAGGCGACCGAGACGATCGGCGACGTGCCGGTCGCCTACGGGCTCGGCGATTTCCTCGGCACCGCGCTGTCGCGCCAGCCATGGCCGGGCCGCGTCGGCGCCATGTTCGTGGCCGACGTCAGCGCGGAGGCGGGCACCGCGGGCAGGATCCTGGCGAGCTACATGGTCCCGTTCCTGCGCCTGCGGCAGCGCCACAATGAGAGGCTGGTGCCCGTCGGCTCGATCGACGGCGCCATGGCAGGAAGGGTCCGCGGCCGGCTTGCGGCGATTTTTGGCGACGCCGCGGGAGGACAAGCGCTGCCGGAAACGCTATAGCCATTCGCGACACGGGGGTGGCAATGGACTTTCAGGATTTCGTGCCGGGTGAGGAGGCAGTCGCCCAGATCAAGGCGGACATCGCGGCTTACGAAGCCGAGCGGCGCCAGGTGCAGCGCGCGGTGCTGTGGCGGGTGCCGGTGTTCGTGGGCGGCGTGCTGGCGATCGTTGCGGGTGTGGGTCTGACCTTCAACCTGCTTGCCGATCCCTCCGAGCAATGGCTCTCGGCACCCCACATCTTCCTCTATGTCGGCGCACTGGCGGCGCTGTTCTTCGCCTACAGGCAGGCGGTGGCGCCGGCGCGGCGGCTGAGGAATTCCTTCCGCCAGAAGGTTTTGCCAGCGGTCTTTGTCTTCGTCGATCAGCTCCGCTATCGGAACGGCGAGAAGCCCTACACCTTCGACCAGCTGCCAAAGGAGGTGACGGCGAGTTTCACCACGCAGAACTTCGGCGACGTGATCTCGGGCACCTATAACGACTTCGGCTTCGAACTGTTCGAGGTGAGGCTGTCCCGCAGCGGCAAGAAGAACTCCGTCGACGTCTTCAAGGGGGTCGTGGTCGCCTTCGGGGCGGAGGTGCCGTTTCCTGGCCTGCTCGTCGCAACCCCGCGCGGCGGCACGCTGTTCGGTTTCGTGCGCAAGATGCTGGGCGGCAAGGCCGGCGAACTGACGAGCGGTGTCGCTGCGATCGATGCGCGCTACAAGTTCACCACCGACAATACGAAGGCAGCGCGCCCGCTCGTGACGGGCCGTCTTGCGCAGACGCTGCAATGGCTGATCGAGGGCTGGCCGGACCGACCGGCGCGGGTGGCACTGCGCGGCGAAACCGGCTTCCTGATGATGCCGCATGCCAAGGATTTCTTCGCGCTTCCTTCGATCTCGCGAAGGCTCGACTACGACCGGCACATTGCGCCGATGATCGCCAATCTCGGTTCGCTGCTCGCGACCGCCGCGCTGTTGCGCAAGGTCAACGTGCCTGACCAGCCACCGCAGCCGGCCGAACCGGAGGCCGGGGCCGAGCCGCCCACGGGCTGATCGGCCGACAAAAGACAGTCGGCGCCGGGATCTCTCCCAGCGCCTCCCTGTCAGATCAGTGCCTTTGCGCGGATGATCCGTCCCGGAGGACAGGCCGCCGTGCCGGCCTTGATGTTGACGATCCGGATCAGCGCATCCCGAAGGTTTCGCATTCACCGAACCACGCCTGCTTCTCCCGAAGGGTCCGCTGACGCGCCATCGAAGATCTTGCCCGGTCTTCATGGCAGCATCGGTCCGCCGTAGGCGCTCGCACGCTTCCCGCGGTCCCGTAGGTCTCCGGTCGGCGGCCGACGGGCGAACCCGCCGACTTCCTGCCCGGTACGGGCCCCAGGTGCTCCCTCCGTGCTGGCTTCGCCTTGCGGCGCCGCTATCGCGTCGGGCCTGAGATGAAGTGAGGTTACGCCCGTCATGCCGCAGGGGAAAGATCGGGTCCCCTGTGGAAAGCGGGATTAACGGGGAGCACGGGCAGAAAAACCATTCCGCTTGCCGGCTCATGAAAACTGACACAGTTTCGCGGCGGGAGGGGATTCGATGACGGTGGGGATCATCCTGAATCCGGTCGCGGGCGGTGGCCGTCTGAAGCGGCGCTGGCCGGAGATCGCGGCGCTGGTCGGCCGGCATTTCGGCGACTTCGAGATGCGCGAAACGCAGGCCGCCGGCGATGCAGAGCTGCTGGCGCGCGACTTCGCCGCGTCGGGCAAGACGCTGGTGATTGCGGCCGGCGGTGACGGTACGGCGAGCGAGACAGCGGACGGGCTGCTGAGCGAGGGGGGCGACAGGACGGAACTCGGGCTGTTGCCCTGTGGCACCGGCGTCGACTTTTGCCGCGGTCTCGGCCTCGGCGACGACCCCGGGGTGGCGGTCCGGCACCTCGCCACGACAATCGGACGCCGGATCGACGCCGGTCGCATCACCTATGTCGACGACCACGGCGCGCTCGCCAGCCGCCACTTCATCAACATTGCCGGGCTCGGCATGTCGGGCGCCACCGACCGCGCGGTCAACGCCGACAAGCGCAAGGGCCGCATGTCGGGCAAGACGCTGTTCCTGTGGCGCACCGTGGTCGAGTTCATGCGCTACCGCTTCCAGGACGTGCGCATCACCGTCGACGATGGAGAGCCGGTCGAGGCGCGCATCGCGCTGGTCGCCGTGGCGAACGGCAGGTATTTCGGCGGCGGCATGATGATCGCGCCGGACGCCGAACTCGACGATGGACTGTTCGACATCGTCATCCTGCGCGCGGCAAGCAAGTTCGGGCTGATCCTCGATCTGAGGCTGCTCTATGGCGGTCGGCACCGCGGTCACAAGGCGATCACCATCCTGCGCGGACGCAAGGTCGTGGTCGAACCGCTCGGCGATCTTGCCGCCAATCGCGCGCTGGTCGACATCGACGGCGAGTCGCCCGGCCGCATACCGGCAATTTTCGAGATTCTGCCGCGCGCGCTGACGCTCAGGTGCTGAGCGGGCGCTTCAAGACCTGAATCAACAGCCTGCGATGCAGAGTCCGGAGGGCCGGACAAGGCCCTGAAAGAAAACGGTTTTCCATCGGCTCACAGTTCGAGCTTGGCCGGGAATCCGGGCGCGCGAAGGTCCGTGCCGGTCGAGTCCTCCAGGAGCTTGACGATCTGCGTCGACCAGGCGTCGCCGCCATAGGCGGCCTTGCCGCGCTCGAAGATTTCCTGGACATGGCTGGCAACTTCGAGCGGCGCACCGAACTGCTCGCCCATGGCCTTGGCGAAACCGAGGTCCTTCAGCGCGAGGTCCATGGTGAAACCGATGTCGTAGGACCCGTTGAGCACGAGCTGGCTCTCTGTCTCGTGCACGAAACTGGTGCCCGACGAGGCGGCGATGGCATGGAAGGCCTGGGCGAGATCGAGGCCGCCCCGCTTCGCCAGCATCAGGGCCTCGCCGGCAGCGACGAGATGAATGAAGGCCAGCATGTTGGTGATGACCTTGATAACCGCCGCCGAGCCGATCGGCCCCATCAGGAAGGATTTTGCGCACATCGCCTCGATGGCCGGCCGATGCCGCTCGTAGAGTGCTGCGTCGCCGCCGACCAGCGCGGTGATCTTGCCGGCTGCCGCAAGATGGACGCCACCGGTGACGGGGCACTCCAGCGTCTCGATGCCCTTTTCAGAGGCAATGCCGGCAAGGCGCACGATCTCGTCGCGGCCATTGGTCGACATCTCGATCCATGTGCCGCCGGCCGTAAGTCCTTCAAGCAGGCCATCGGGGCCGGCGAGCACAGCTTCGCTGACTTTCGGCGACGGCAGGCAGGTGACGGCGTTGCCGGCCATGCGGGCGGCTTCGGCAGGGGTTGATGCGGCGGTGGCGCCGAGCGCCACGAGGCGGGCGACGGCGGCCGGGTCGCGGTCGACGACGGTGACGGCAAAGCCGTTGCGCAACAGGCTGGCGGCGAGGTGGCCACCGAGATGGCCGAGGCCGATGAAGGCGTAGGACTGAGTGGTCATTGTCACTCCGGACTCGTGTTTGTCGGTTACGGCATAAGCGGCGTCTGCATCATCTGCAGGTGCAGGTCCTTGCCGTTGTAGGGGTGGGCCTCGCAGACAGCTTCGTCGAGTTCGACGCCGATGCCCGGCTCCTCGGACGGAATGACGTCGCCGTCCTGCCACTCGATCTTCTTCTTCAGGAGTTTGGCATGGAAGCCATCCCATTGCTTCAGCGATTCCAGGATGAGGAAGTTGGGCAGCGTCACCGCAAGCTGGATGTTGGCGGCGCCGACGATCGGCCCGCAGTAGCAGTGCGGCGCGATCTGGATGTGGTAGGCCTCGGCCATGGCGGCGATCTTCTTGGTTTCCAGGATGCCGCCGGAGCGGCCGAGATCGGGCTGCAGGATGGTGGCGGCGCGGTTCTCGATGACGCGGGCAAACTCGGTCTTGGTGGTCAGCCGCTCGCCGGTAGCGATCGGTATCGATGTGCCGCGGGCGACCTGCGCCATCACCTCGGGCATATCCGGCGGCACCGGCTCCTCGAACCACAGCGGGTCGTAAGGCTCGATGGCGCGGGCCATGCGCAGAGCGCCCGACGCGGTGAACTGGCCATGCGTGCCGAACAAGATATCGGCACGGGTGCCAACAGCTTCGCGGATGGCCTTGACCATGCGTGCCGACAGGTCGATGTCGACGAGCCTCGGCTGGTGTCCGTCATAGGCAGTGTAGGGGCCGGCCGGGTCGAGCTTGACGGCGGTAAAGCCCTGCTCGACGTATTCCAGCGCACAGGCGGCGGCGAGGTCGGGATCGTTGTAAACGTTCCTGTCGCCGGCCTCGTCGACATAGACGCTGCCCTCGTGCGGGTAGAGATAGGTGTAGGAGCGCAGCGTCTCATGCACCCGACCGCCAAGCAGCTTGTAGACGGGCTTGTTCGCTTCCTTGCCGATAATGTCCCAGCAGGCAATCTCGAGAGCCGAAAAACAGCCCATGCCGGAGACGTCCGGGCGCTGCGTGAAGCCCGACGAATAGCAGCGCCGGAAGAAGGCTTCGATGTCGTGCGGATCGCGTCCGACGAGGTAACGCTCTGCCATGTCCTCGATCATCCTGGCCGTCACACGGGCCGAGAAGGTGGCGTTGTAGGCCTCGCCATAGCCGACCACGCCGCCGTCGGTGGTCAGCCTGACGAAGATGAAATACCTTCCGCCGATGCCGGGTGGCGGGTTGCCCACGACCCAGGTCTTCACGTCGGTGATCTTCATGAATGGTCCTCCAGCACCATGGCAGCGCCCTTCCAGCCGGTCATGATAGACGCGGCGTTGGTGTTGCCGGAAATATTGTCGGGAAAGATCGACGCGTCGATGACGCGCAGCCCTGCCAGCCCATGCACCTTGAGACGCGGGTCAACCACCGAACGGGTGGCGTCCGGGCCCATGCGACAGGTCGAAACCGGATGGTAGACCGTGCCCGAGCGCTTACGGAAGTCCTGAATCAGGTCCTCGTCCGAAGTGATTGAGGGACCTGGCAAAATCTCTTCCCTTATGACTTCCGCGATGGCCGGCATCGAGGCGATCTTGCGGACGAACTTCACGGCCGCCAGCATTTCGCTGACATCGCCCTCCGTCGAGAAGGCGTTGGCGGTGATCCGCGGATGGTCGAGCGGATTGGTCGAGCGGATCATGATCTCGCCCCGGCTCGACGGCCTGCAGTTGGACAGGCCAATGGAAAAGCCCGGCCACGGGTCGGGCGTCAGGATCGGCCGCTCGCCGCCACGCGGGAGCACGGTCGAGAAGGCCTGGAAATAGAGCTGCATGTTGGGGCGGTCGAGCGACGGGTCGGTGCGGAAGAAGCCGCCGGCATTGTTCATCGACAGCGACAGCGGTCCGTCGCGCAGCAACAGGTAGCGACAGCCCACCATCAGCTTGCCCCACCAGGGCCTGAGGATCTGGTTGAGCGTCGGGATGGAACCCTTGTACGTGTAGTTGATGCCGACGTGATCCTGCAGGTTTGCGCCGACATTGGCGTTCGCATGCACGACGGGGATGCCGAGGCCGGTGAGCAGTTCTGCCGGACCGACGCCTGACAGTTGCAGGAGTTGAGGCGTGTTGACCGAACCGCCGCAGAGGACCACCTCGCGGCCAGCTCTTGCCGCATGCGTCTTGCCGTTGCGGACATATTCGACGCCAACCGCGCGCTTGCCCTCGAACAGGACTCTTGTCGCCAGTGCGTTGGTTTCGACGCGAACGTTGCCTCGCCGCATAGCCGGACGCAGGAAGGCGCGGGCTGCGGACATGCGCCGGCCGTTTCGGGTGGAGATCTGGTAGACGCCGACGCCTTCCTGTGTCGGACCGTTGAAGTCGGGGTTGAGCGGCAGCCCTGCCTGCTGGCCGGCTTCGAGGAATCGTCTGGTCAGCGGATGGGTGAAGGGCGTGCAGTCGGTAACATGCAGCGGGCCTCCGGTTCCGCGCCATTCGTCGGCGCCGGCCTGGTTGTCCTCGATCGCCTTGAAGGCCGGCAGCAACTCGTCGAAGGACCATCCGGTGTTGCCACCCCTGGCCCAGGCATCGAAATCCTCGCGCTGGCCCCTGATCCAGACCATGGCGTTGATCGAACTCGATCCGCCGAGCAGCTTGCCACGCGGCCAGTGGTCTGCGTTGCCGGCAAGCCCGGGATCGGGCTCGGCCTTGTAGTTCCAGTTAACCGCGGGATCGAAGAAGGTCTTGCCGTAGCCGAGCGGCATCTGGACGTAGAAGCGGCGGTCGCTGCCGCCGGCCTCGAGCACGAGAACCGAATGGCGGCCGCTGGCCGACAGGCGTTCGGCCACCACAGACCCTGCCGATCCCGAGCCGACGACGATAAAATCATATGTGGGCATACTGGTGCGGCGGATCCTCGAACAATGTGAGCCTACCCTAGACGCCCCGCGCAGGTCGCGTCGCCGGGCCTTCCGGCATCGCTTGTGAAAAAAGCGACTGCAACGAAGCGAGCCGACCGACGGCAAGACTTGGCTTCGGCACGCCAATCGGGCATGGCTTGGAAAACGACGAAGGAGCGGATCATGGAGCAAACGGGACCTAGGCCGACGGGCGAACTGACGCTCAGGACCCTCGCCATGCCGTCCGACGCCAATGCCGCCGGCGACATTTTCGGTGGCTGGGTGATGGCGCAGATGGATCTTGCCTGCGGTATCCGTGCTGCCGAGAGGGCCGGGGGCCGCGTGGTGACCGCTGCGGTCAGGGAAATGTCCTTCGCCAGCCCGATGAAGATCGGTGACACGCTCTGCGTCTACACGCATGTCACGCGTGTCGGCCGCACGTCCATGACGTTGAAGGTCGAGGTCTGGGCACAGCGATACCTCTCCCATGTGATGGAACGCGTCACCGATGCCGATTTCGTCATGGTGGCGCTGGATGCCGACGGAAAGCCCAAGCCGGTGCCCGAGACCGAGGAAGTCTCGCCGCGCTGACGGTGCCTATTCGACGGCCGCGTCGAATCGCGCGCGGGCTGCATTGACCCGTCCGGTATTCTGGCGCGCCCACTCGCCGAGCGCGGTGACAGGTTCAAGCAGTTCACGGCCGAGGTCGGTCAGTTCGTAGTCGACGCGCGGCGGAATGGTCGGAAAGACGGTGCGCGTAACGAAGCCGTCGCGCTCAAGACCTCGCAGCGTGGTTGTCAGCATCTTTTGAGAAATTCCGCCGACGGCGCTGCGCAGCTCATTGAAGCGCATCGGCCCGTCGCCGAGCTTTCCGATGACGAGCACCGTCCACTTGTCTCCGACGCGCTGAAGAATCCCGCTGACGGCGCGGCAGTCCTCACTGAGATGAAGGTGCCTAGGTTTCAAAAAAGTGCCTCCTTGTGTGCTGCAAAATCAGTCACCAATGTAGTGCAGGTATCGAATGGATACCACAAAGTTTGCACAGGAGACCACCATGTCAAAACCCAAGATCGCCATTGTCATCGGCTCGACCCGGCAGAACCGTTTTGGAGACAAGCCCGCTGCATGGATCGCCGAGATCGCAAGGGAACACGGCGAACTCGACATCGAGATCGTCGACCTGCGCGATCACCCGCTGCCGTTTTACGACGAGGTCGGCTCCTCGCTTTACGTGCCCTCGCAGAGTGAGGAAGCCCAGCGCTGGCAGAAGAAGGTTGCCGGCTTCGACGGCTTCATCTTCACCGCGGCCGAGTACAATCGCGGTCCCACGGCGGTGCTGAAGAACGCGCTCGACTACGCCTATACCGAGTGGAACCGCAAGCCTGCGGCTTTCGTCGGTTATGGCGGTGTCGGCGGCGCACGGGCGATCGAGCAGCTTCGCCTGCACGCAGTGGAACTCCAGATGGCACCAACGCGCAACGCCGTCCATGTCGCCTGGGGCGACTTCATCCAGATCATGCAGCAGGGCAAGAAGCTCGAGGAATTCGAGCATCTCAGGCAGGCGGCGGTTACCATGCTGGACGAGCTCGTCTGGTGGGCGAAGGTGCTCAAGGTCGCGCGCGAAAACGACGCCAAGATGGCGCAGGCGGCCTGACTTTCCGGCTTGGCAGCCGATTCAGAAAAGGACGGGTTTGGGGCGGCGCAAGCCGCCCCTGCATGGAATGAACTACGCCTTACGCCGTGGGACCGGCAGGCGCGATGCGATGACCTTGTCGATTCGCCTCCCGTCGAGGTCGACCACCTCGAAGCGCCACCCTTGCGCGTCCACCGTCTCGCCAGTCGCCGGCAGGCGGTGGAGATGCGACAGAAGATAGCCTGCGACGGTCTCGTAGTCGCGGCTCTCCGGCAGTTCGATTGCCAGGTGATCGGCCATTTCGTCGGCTTGCATGTAGCCGGCGAGCAGCCACGAGCCGTCTTCGCGGCGAACCGCCGGCGGTTCCTCTTCGTCGGCGTCGGCGCGGAACACGCCGACGATTGCCTCCAGAATGTCGGCCGGGGTGACGATGCCTTCGAAGTGGCCGTACTCGTCGTGAACCAGCGCCATCGGGACCTGCGATTCGCGCAGCGTGGTCAGGACGTCGAGCGCGTCTGCCTGGTCGTGGACGATCGGCGCCTTGCGGACATGCTTGCGCAGGTCGAAAGGCTTGCCGCCGAGGAGTGCCGCGAGGATGTCGCGCGTCTGGATGACGCCGATCATCGCGTCGACGCCACCTTCGCCGACAGGCAGGCGCGAATGCTGCGTTTCCGTCAGCATCTTGCGGGTCGCAGCCTCATCGGCATCCATGTTGATCCAGTCGATCTCGGTGCGCGGCGTCATCACCGCGCGCACGGCGCGGTCGCCGAGCCGCATGACTCCGGCTATCATGCGCCGCTCGTCGGACTCGATCGTGCCGTGGTGCTCGGCCTCGGCAACAAGCATCTTGATCTCGTCGTCGGTGACTTTCTCCTCGCCTTCGCTGCGCTGACCGAGCAGGCGGAGCACGGCGCGGCCGGACAGGTCGAGCAGGAAGACCAACGGGAGCGAGATCTTGGACAGCAGCGTCATCGCCGGAGCGACCTTGACCGCGACCCCCTCGGGATCGCGCAGCGCGATCTGCTTGGGGACCAGTTCGCCGACGATCAGCGAGCCATAGGTGATGGCCGCCACGACGACGCCGACACCGAGCGCGCTGGCGGCACCTTCACCGACACCCCAGGAGATAAGGACGTCGGTCAGCCTGAGTCCGAGGGTCGCGCCCGAGAAGGCGCCCGATGCCACGCCGACCAGCGTGATGCCGATCTGCACGGTCGACAGGAAGCGCCCGGGGTTGGCGCCGAGCGCCAGGGCCAGGGCCGCGCCGGAGACGTGGCGGTCGATCATCGCCTTGAGGCGCGCAGGCCGCGCCGACACGACCGCGAGTTCGGACATCGCCAGCAGACCGTTCAAGCAGACCAGTACGACGACGATAGCAATTTCAATGTAGACCATCAGGGTTCAATAGCACTGTGGCCGCGTCTGGGAAAATAGCTTGGGACGCGATTTCGCGCCGCAACGTGTGCAGTGCGGAAAAATTTCGTGGGCAGGGTTGCGCTCAGCGGCAGGCGACGTAGTTGTTGCGGCGCTGTTTGATGTCGAAATGGAAGTGGTTGGCGTGATCGGCATTGTAGCCGGGGCCGAGCACGGTATTGAAATACTGACAGCCGTCGGCGCGCACATTGTTCAGGAAGCCGCGGGCGCGGAAGGCGAACAGGCCCTGCTTCTTGACGTCGATGTCCTTGCCGTTGTTCAGCTCGATACGCATGATGTCGAGCGCATTGCCCTTGCCGTGTTCGGACAGGACACCGCGGCTGTCGGCGATCTTGCGGCACGAATAGCTCGACCCTTGGTGGATCGTCCTGACGCCCGAGAAATAGCGGCGGCGCGCGGAGGGCACCAACTCGTTGCGGGTCCATTGCGCGAAGCTGCGCGCCATGGCGCATGTCAGCGTAGCCGCAGGCTTCATCTGGACGCTGCCGATGGACGAGACCAGAACCGGATGCTCGATGCCACAGGCACCCTCCCGAATCGGTTCCACGTCGCGAAATTCGACGCGCAGCTTCTTCAACTCACGCCGGCAGCTGGCTTCGTCGTCGGGCATGAAATCCTGTTGCGGCACCGGGTCGGCGATACGCGGATAGGCGACAAGGGAAGCCCTGGGCTGCAGCGTCATCGCCGCCGGGTCGGGCGACATCGGCGCAGGCGCAATTGCGATGGCCGACGTTGAGCCCACGTCGACCGCCGGTTCCAGCGAGAGAACGCTGCCAGTCGTGCAGGCGGCAAGGAAAAGGGAGGATCCGAGCAACAGTGATCGCCCGACGCTGAAGCGCTTGGCCGTTTTTCCGGTCCTGCCGGGGCAGCGATGTTTCGCCATCAGGCGGCTCCGCGTTCCAAGGAAAGCCGAGCTTAGCGTTCAAGAGTAAAGGAAAAATCTTCGCCGCGTTTACGGCTGCGGCCAAATTGCGGCGCTTGGGCCGTTACTGGCAAAACGTGCTGCCGTTCCGGCGGGGCCTCAGGTCGAGATGAAAATGCGTCGCATGATCTGCGTCGCTACCGGGTCCAAGCACCGTCTTGAATGGTCCGCAGGCGCTGTCGCGCACGCTGTTCAGGAAGCGAGCCGACTTCGCATCCGGTGTAGGCTCAACCGCGACAACGCGGCCGTCAGCAAGGGTGAAGGAAGCAATGTCGAGCGCATTGCCGAAGGCGTGCTCGGACAGTCTGCGGGTGCCGTTGCGCGGGCGGCAGACATAGGCCGATGCCTGCGAAATACCCTTGAGGCCCTTGCCGAATTCGGCCCTGGCAGCTGGCAAAGCGACGCCCTTGGCGAAGCGGACTGCCGCCTCGGCCATCCTGCAGTTCATCACGGCTTGCGGCGTCAGGGCGATGCCTGTGCCGAGCGACTCCAGAACCAGAGGGTAGGGTATCGCGCAGCCGGCCGGATCGGTTTCGGCGGGGAGGTTCTCAAATTTCGCACCCATCTGCTGGAGGTGCTGCCGGCAGGCGCGCTCCGAAGCGGGCATCGTCCCCTCGGTTGGACGGTCTTCAGTTCGCTCATCTGAGAGGAAGCTCCTTTCGTTTTCGACGCCGCCGGGCAGGGCGGCGGACCGCCGCGGATTCGGCTCGCCCGGCTTCGGCCCCGGGACGGGGACGGCCTCGTCGCCCTCGGGCAGTTCCGGAGGGGCGCTGGTTTCGCTTCCCTGTGCGGCCTTGGCCCTGTTGAGGGTCGGCAGAGGGGCGATGTCGGGCAGATCCACACTTCCCCAAGCCGGCGCTGACGCTGCCCCCAGGAACAGGAGGGCGGCAAGGCAACGCGAGAACGGAGGGGAGGGTATCGAGTTTGGCGGCATGAAAAGGGAACGCCGCAGGGCTGTCGGAGTTGCCGGCGTCAGCCGTGCAGGCGTTCACGTTTCATATCCGGCCGGTCACGCGCCGATTGCTTCCAGCCCTTCTTCAAGCCAATCACCAAGCATTGGCATGCCAAGCAGATATTTCGCCGTGCGCTTGTTGCCGCGCAGTCGCGCCTCGGCGACCGCGTCGGCGAACTCGGCCGCGTCAAAGTCACCGCGTCCGATCCAGGTGAGCGCGACAAGTTCGGCTGCCTCGTCGACATTGAGTTCGCTGATCAACTGGCGCAGTTCCTGCTCGGTGAGGTTTTCGGTTTCCTCCTCTGCCAGGCCGTCATGGTGATGGGTGTCTCGCGAATCGGCGCCGATCTCGATCTCGTGCTCGGCGCCGTCCTCGTAGTCCTCGTTGACGGCGGCGCTGATCGCCCTGGCCTTTTCAATGAAGAGGCGCACCGTCTCCGGCGCGATCGTCAGATCCCACTCCTGTTCGACATGCCTGTGCATGGTTCTTTCCTGCGCTGTGGCCACCCATGATAGCGAATTCGACCGCGATGCGTAAACGGATTGACGGCGGGGCTGGTTCGCATCCAATAGTGCTTTCCCCTCGCCATGGTTCCCTGCATGCAAAGCCTTTTTTCGCCCTCGGTCCTGCCGATCCTGATGCTGATCGGCTCCAACGTCTTCATGACATTCGCGTGGTACGGCCACCTCAAGTTCACCGGATCGCCACTTTATGCGGCGGTGCTGTTTTCTTGGGGGATCGCATTCTTCGAATACTGGCTGGCGGTGCCGGCAAACCGCATCGGCCACGTGATCTATTCGACGGCGGAACTGAAGACGATGCAGGAGGTGATCACGCTCGCTGTCTTCGCGCTGTTCTCCATCTTCTATCTGAAGGAGGCGATCACCTGGAACCATGTCGCCGGATTCGCGCTGATCGCGGGCGGAGCGGCACTCATCTTCCGGGCCTGACATTGCATCTGGCCGCCGGCTCGCGCATGACAGTCACAATGCCTGATGCGCGGACCGAAGGAGGAAACTATGTCGCTCAAGGGAAAAACGCTGTTCATCTCCGGCGGGTCACGCGGTATCGGGCTGGCGATCGCGCTGCGCGCCGCACAGGACGGCGCAAACGTGACGATAGCCGCCAAGACCGCGGAGCCCCATCCGAAGCTGCCGGGCACGATTCACACGGCCGCAGCCGAGATCGAGGCCGCCGGGGGCAGGGCTCTTGCGGTGCTCTGCGACATTCGCGACGAAGCGCAGGTCGAAAGCGCTGTGTCGCAGACCGTGGAAAAGTTCGGTGGCATAGACATCTGCGTCAACAATGCGAGCGCTATCAGCCTGACCGGCACGCTCGAGACCGAGATGAAACGCTATGACCTGATGCACCAGATCAACGCGCGTGGCACCTTCCTGGTGTCCAGGACCTGCATCCCGCATCTGAAGAAGGCAGACAATCCGCACATCCTCAACCTGTCGCCGCCTCTCGACATGGCAGCAAAGTGGTTCAAGAACCATGTCGCCTATACGATGGCCAAGTTCGGCATGTCGATGTGCACGCTCGGCATGAGCGCGGAGTTCGCGAAGGCCGGCATCGCGGTCAATTCCCTATGGCCGCTGACGACCATCGACACGGCGGCGGTGCGCAATCTGCTTGGCGGCGAGGCGGTCGCCTCCATGAGCCGCTCTGCGGCCATCATGGCCGACGCGGCGCATGCCATCCTGACCAGCCCGTCGCGCGAAGCGACAGGGAATTTCTACATCGACGAGGAAGTGCTGCGTGCTGCAGGCGTCAGCGACTTTTCGGTCTATTCGCCTGGTGCCAAGGGCCCGCTGGCAGCAGACTTTTTCGTGCCCGATGCGGTCTTCGCGCGCAGCGACACGAAGATCACGGGGAAATACTAGCCTCGGTCTGGGGGGTAGCGAACATCAGGCTGCGCACCACCTCCGGCACATGCTGCAGGGTTTTCAGCACCGATTTCAGCCTTGCGCGGGTCGCATGGTCCAGTTTTCCCGTCTCGATCCTGTTCGAGACGGGAATTCCCTCGTTGAGGTCTGCCGTCTGCTGGGAAAGCATCAGCGACAGCAGGAACGAGTGACCGGTCAGCCAGCTCAGTATGTCGGCGTCGCCGCCGATGCCGAGTTCCAGCAGCCCTTGCAGGCGGCCCTTGGTGCCGCGGGCGCGCACGTCGTGGCGGATCGCCAGTGTCCGGGCCGCGGCAACGATGGGAAACAGCCCATATTTCTTCAGGTCGATGCGGCCTTCCTCGTGCCGGAAACCGCCGAGCAGGGTGAAGGGCTCGCCCCGGACGATACTCTCGCCGAGCATCTTGGCGAAGCTCGGCTCGGCGTGGCCGAGGTCGCAAGCATGATCGAACAGGGCATCCGATAGCGCAGTGTCGCCGTGGACGGCCCGCATGTCGAAGAAGATGTCGACATTGAGCAGGTCCTGCGGCCGTGAATGCCGCACCCAGTCCGCAACGCGCACCTTCCAGACCTCGAGGCTGCCGCGGAACTCGGGGGTCTTGGCCATCACCCCGCCCTTGCAGTAGGGCACGCCGGCCATGTCGAGCAGGTCGGCGATGCGTTCGCCCAGCGCGGCGAACCAGAGGTCATTTTTGCCGCCCGGTTCGCCCTCGGCGAAGACGATGGCATTGTCCTGATCGGCCGCGAGCAGGCTTTCGCCGCGACCGCCGGACCCCAGAACGAGCACAGCGTAGGGGCAGGGCGGGGCGCCTCGCCCGGCGGCGAGCATTTCGCGCTCGGCAAGGACGGCGGCGCGCCGCGTCACCGCGCAAAGTTCCTCGCTGACGATCTCCGAAACGATGCGGGCGTCTATATCCTCCGCCACCAGCGCGCGCGCCACGGCGGGAAGCGTCGCCCAGGCGGCCGCCAGTTCGGCCGGTGCGGCGGCGTCCTGCAGGGCGTCGTCAAGATTGACGGCCGCACTGGCGCGCAATTTCAGGAGGTCGCGGGCCGAGACGATGCCGGTGAGGTTGCCGCGTTCGTCGTGGACGGCCAGATGGCGGATATTCATCCGGTCCATGCGGCCGATGGCACGGTAGACAAAAGCGGCGGCGCGGATAGAAACCAAGGGCCGCGAGGCGAACTCGCCGACCGTGAGGTCGAGCGCGCTGTCGCCGCCGGCGGCGATCTGGCGCATGACATCGCGCTCGGTGACGATGCCGTATTCGGCGAGCGGCCTGCCGGGCTGGCCGGCGTCGGACACAAAGGCGGTGCTGATGCGGCGGCTGACCATCTCGGTTATGACGTCACGGGCCTGCGCACTCGATGGGACCACGACAGGCGGCTGGCCCATCACGTCGCTCACCCGATTGCGGTAGGCAAAGGGATCGACAACCTGGAAAGCCGGTATGGCAGGCCGGTTGACCGGCTCCACCCAGCCGGCGCGGTCGCCGCTCTCGAGTTCCGCCCTCAGCGCCAGACAGGCCACCTCCGCTTCGGCGAGCGTGCGGATGCCGCGCTGGTGCAGTTTCGGGATCAGCGCGACAAAAATCTCCGCGGCCGCCCGCGCATCGCCGAGCGCCGAATGGCGGCCGGTGATCGAGATGCCGAGCCAGGTGGCGATGGCGTCGAGCGACAGGTCAGGCAGTCCGGGGCGCAGTGCCGCCGCCAGCAACCTGACGCAGAGCGAACGCGGCTTCTGCCATGCCATGTGTGCACGGCGGCTTTCATGTTCCAGCACGGTGAGATCGAAGCCAATCGAATGGCCGATCACAATGCGGCCGGCAATGTAGTCCTTCAGCGTGTCGGCCGCGACGGCGAATTTCGGCGCGCCCTTAACCATCGGATCAGTGATGCCGTGGATCTTCGAGGAAGCCTCTGGAATGGGAAGGCCGGGATCGACCAGCAGGTCGAGCGGCGCGTCGTCGATGTTCTCGGCGCCAAACAGCGAAACAGCACCGATCTGGACGATGCGAGCGGTCGTGGTGTCCAGGCCCGTCGTTTCGGTGTCTATCGCAACCGCATGGAGTGCGATCAGCGGGGTCGCGCCGGTAGGTGGATTCATGCTGCCTCCCGCCCACAAGCATATGGCCCTTCAGACCGCCTGCAGTTGATTCAAGTCAAGCGCTTAGCCTGTTTCGTTGACAATCCGATTCCGCCTCACCTCGGTCCTCCGGTCAACAAAAAACCCGACCGGTCTGACCGGTCGGGTTTTTGGTAGTCGTCCCGCTTGCTGCGAAACGGGGCAGGGACCCAATACGCCATGAAGATGGCGGCTTTGATCCCGCGAATCAATGCCTATTCGGCAAGGTCGCGGGATCGTGACCGTCAGTTGGCGCTGGCGACCGGGGCCACCAGAGGCGTGATGCGCCGGATGGCGACGCGGCGGTTCTGGCGCTCGGGGGCTTCCGTCTTCACCTTCAGGTAGCGTTCGCCATAGCCCTGCGGCGCGAGATTCTCCGGCGGGATGTCGAACACGTTGGTCAGAGCCTCGGCGACGGCTTCCGCCCGCCTGTCGGACAGAGCGAGATTGGCCGTGTCGGAACCGACCGCATCGGTGTGGCCCTCGATCAGGAAGGTTTCGGCCGGGTTCTTCTCGAGCAGCCTTCCCATGGCAGTGGCAACGCCTTCCAGCTTGGCGATCTCGCTTTCGGGGATGGTTGCCGACCCGAACTCGAAGGTCAGCGTGTCGAGATCGACGCGCCGGGCGATGTCGCGGACGCGGGCCGAGCGCTTGACCTCGTCGATCGAATAGAGGCGCTGGACCTTCTCGACCGGCGGCTGCTCAAGGAAGTCGTAGTAGTCTTCAGGACCGTCGACATACTCGGATTCCAGGATGTACTGCCGGCGCGGGATGTTGAGGCGCATCGGCGGCAGGTCATCGCCGGGATCGCGCCAGTCGCGAACGCGGTCGTAATTGTCCTCCTCGACATAGACGAGCACGTATTCGCGGCCATCCGGCGTGATGCGCGAGCGACGGATGACGTCGCCATAGCGGTCACGGATGGTCACGATCTGCACGCCGTTCTCCCGAACGATGGTTTCACGCGTGCGGCCTCGCGGCAGTTCCTCGTAATAGACGTCGCGGGCACCGCGGCGCATGCGCTCCCTGTCATCGCTCTCGACGATCACCTGATTGCCGAGTTCGATGATCAGCCGGTTGCCGATCTCGCGGAGCACATCGACGCCTTCCGGACGTTCGCGCTTGCGCCGTCCCTCTTCCTCGCGATCGATACGCTTGCCCTTCTCGCGGGTGACCGTCTCGATCTTCTCCGGCTGTGCGGCTTCGGTCGCCGCGGCGTCGCTTTCCGGCGGGGGACCCTGGTCGACGGGCTCGGGCTGCGCTGCCTGCTGGTTCTTGCGGCCACCCTTGCGCGGTTCCTCCTTCTGGCTGTCCAACAATGGCGCAGCGTCAGGATTTTCAGGTGCCTCGCCGGCCTGCGCGGGCTGCTGTTCCGGCATGGGTTCACCGGCCTCGGCAGGCTGTTCTGCCTCGACAGGCGCCTGTGCTGGCTGTTCGGCCTCGGCAGGCGCAGCGGTCGGCTGGCCGGAATCTGCAGGAGCTTCCGCCGGCTGCTCGGCCGGAGTTGCCTCTGCAGGCTGTTCGGCGGCCGGCTTGCGGTCGCGCTTCTTCCGCTTTTCGGGCTGGGCCTCCTGCGCAGGCTGCTCGGCGGCCGGCGCTTCGGCCGGCTGCTCTGCAGCGGGCGCTTCGGGCTCGACTTCCTCGGGCGCTGGCTGCTCGGGAGCTGCCTGTTCTGCAGGCGCGGGCTCCTCCGCAGGCGCCCGTTCCGGCGCGGGTTCGGGCTCGGGTGCTGCCTGGGGCTCAGGTGCCGGCTGTTCAGGCGCTGCCTGCTCGGCAGGCGGCGCCTCCTCGGCGGGAGCCGCGGGCTCTTCTGCCGGTGCGGCTTCCTCTGCTGGCTGCTGCTGCGCGCGGGCCGCGCAATCCTCAGCCGTCTCGCCCTCCAGACACTCGGTCTGGGCGAGGATCGGGCGAAGGGTGGCGCTTCTCGATGCAGCGTTGAACGGCTGGGCTCCCTGCAGCGGATAGGCGCCCAGTGGCGCAGAGGCCATCAGCAGGCCAAGCGCCGTGCCGGCCAGTATCCTTGGTTGGCGTTTCATCGTTCTTATTCTCCTTGGTGGATGTCCCATCGGTCCCAAAACAGACTGGCCGGCGCTTTTGTTCCGGATCGCGCTGTCGTACGGGTTTCGAGCTTCAGTCGGCCAGTTTCACGGCGGGATCATGTCCGGATCGCGGAATTCGCAGCGGCCGGCGCGGAAATCGCGGATGCACGATGCTTGACCTTCGGCGCCGCAGGGCTCACATGCCGGCCATGGCCGAGCCCTTCTGGAAAACCAAGTCGCTGGAGGAGATGAGCGCTTCCGAATGGGAGTCGCTTTGCGATGGCTGCGGCAAGTGCTGCCTGTCCAAGCTAGAGGACGAAGACACGGGTGACATCTACTTCACCAGCGTCGGCTGCCGGCTGTTCGACGCAGGGACCTGCCGCTGTCGCGACTACCCGAACCGGCTTGCCGTCGTGCAGGACTGCGTCGGTCTGACACCCGCCAATGTGCGCACCATCGCCTGGCTGCCCGGCACCTGCGCTTACCGGCTGGTCGCCGAGGGGCGCGACCTTTTCGACTGGCATCCACTGGTTTCGGGCGATCCCGACAGCGTGCACCGGGCGGGCGTCTCGATGCGCGGCCGCGTCACTGCCTCGGAGGCGGAGATGGGCGAACCGGAGGATTACCTAGAGCACATGCTCGAGGAGGAGCCGTAGCCGCCGCGGCAATTTGGCCTTGCGAACAGTCACTTGGCGAATGAACCGAAAATGAATGTGCGGTTCGCGCCCGGTTCAGCCTGACCGGAGCATTCTCCCTCCATCGCCTCGGCGACGCCCATTGACCCGCAACCAGGAGAATGACCATGTTCAGCAAGCTCAGGACCGCCGCCCTTTCCGCCGTGATCGGTCTCGGCGCCATCGCCGCGATGCCGGCAGCAGCCCAGGCCGACGGCCTCTACCTCAACTTCGGCGGCAGCCACCGCGACGCCGGCGTCGGCATCTATGTCGGCGGCCGCGATGGCGCCCACTACCGCCACAACCGCTACGACCGCCGCGATTACCGCGCCTGCACGCCGCACCGCGCGGTCAACAAGGCCGAGCGGATGGGCGTTCGCCGTGCCCGCGTCGTCGAGGTCGATCGCCGTACCATCGAGGTGGCAGGCCGCAAGCACGGCCGCCGCGTCCACCTGACCTTCGGCCGCGCCGGACATTGCCCGATCGTTCGCTGGTAATCCGAACCGCCATCAGGCCAACAAGAAAACCCCGGAGAATCGCTTCTCCGGGGTTTTTTCTGTCTGGGGGCTTGGCCGCCGGCGGGACTGCTGCCCGGCTCGAAAAGCTATTTCAGCTCGAAAGTCATATTGACCTGCACATTGTAGGCATTCTCGCCGGCCTGTACCGGCACCGCGCCGGCGCGCGCATCGAAGGCCTTGGCCTCGATCGGCATCGGCTGGCTGTTGTAGGTCTGGTCCGAGATCTCCAGCACGCGACCCAGCTCGACGCCGGCGGCATCGCTCAGGGTGCGGGCCTTGGCCATAGCGTTCTCAACCGCCTTTCTGCGCGCTTCCTCAAGGACGGCCTTGGGGTCGTCATTGGCAAAGGCGATGCTGCCGCCCTGGTTGACGCCGAGCGATACCGCCTTGTCGAGCACCTCACCTGTCTTGACCAGGTCGCGGATGCGCACCGTCAGGGTGTTGGTCACCTGGTAGGCGACGAGTTCGGCCTCCTGGCTGCCGTCGGGCTTGTTGTTGTAGTTGTAACGCGGGTTGATCTGGATGCCGGCCGTCTGCAGGTCGCGGTCGGCGATGCCGAACTGCTTGATGGCCTCGATCACCTCGGTCATGGCGGCATTGTTGGCATCAAGCGCCTCGCGCGCCGTCTTGGCTTCGCGCATGACGCTTAGCGTCAGGATGGCGAGATCCGGCGCCACGGCGGCGGAGCCCTCGCCGGTCACCACGATGCGCGGGGTCGGTGCCGGTTCGGCGGCCTTGGCAAGGGTCGGCAGGGCGAGCGCGGCTGCGAGGCCGAGCGCGAGGATCGAACGTTTCATGAAGGTCTCCCGATGAAGTATCTGCACGGCGAATTAGCGCGCGATTGTGAATGGATTGCGGCGCTGGCGGCGATGCCATGCCGGTTCGCGGCTGTCCAGCCGGCTTACCTGAGGGGGCGCCCTGCCGGAAAACGGCACGCCGCCGTCGCCGCAAGCGAGGCAATCGCGCCCGCGCCTTGTGCCGACCGTCAAAACCCACTAATCAGCGCCGAGGCGGGCCTGTAGCTCAATGGTCAGAGCCGGCGGCTCATAACCGCTTGGTTGGGGGTTCGAGTCCCTCCGGGCCCACCATCCAGTCCTACTATTCGGGCCATTCTCGGTGCGTCTCTAGAAAGCTTCGTCTTTTCCGTGGCTTACAAGAATGTGTCCGGCAACACTTGGCAGAAAGTCTCTGACTTCCAGCACCGTGCCGGCAAATCGAAGGTCCGTCTCTAGTGGCTTGGTTTCGTTTCCAAACGTTTGGATAGGTGCATCGGCGCGATGGTCGGTAGATGCGCTCATGCGCAGGCAAGCAGATCCGACTGTTGCCGCCAGGCAGCCGGAAGGTCTGCCAGTCGGGAGAGGCGCTGCGCTGTAAGGCTGACTGGCTGGGTGCCTGCAAGGATGCCGTCAACGATCTTGGGCGACAGGAATGCGAGGGGGAGGATGCGACTCACTTCCGACAGCTCGACGCTTTCGGCCGTGGCGATGTCCGAGAGCGTTCTGCCCTGTCCATCATTGATCATGGCGAGGTAGCGGTGGGCCCTTAGAATGAGCTGAACGAGACCGGGATCGGGCTCGCGATGCGGATGAGAGGAATTGCTGACGACCAACCGCACCTCGACGCCACGGCGTTTTTGAGAGATCGGACATTCAACCCTGGCGATCACGTCGTGCTGAACAAGCGCATCGACAGAGGCATCGGTTGCCAATGCCGCGACCACCGCCGATCGGTCGACATCGATGGTGATCCATCCTGGCTTAAGGGTGATGCGCCTGATTACCTTGCGTAGGAGCTCCCGGCGGGCAGGGATCGGATCGGTTCTGAGCTGCGTCATGAGAATGCTGATCCGATCCAGCGCTGTCGCCAGGTTGGCGGTCGGTGCGAACTCCTGAATCCAATCAGCAAGTTGTGCGCGATCGTGAAGTATTTGATTCAGCTGATGCTCGACAACTGAATCAACTTCGTTTGCGGGCAATCGCCAGCCATCGGCGTTCTTCCTCCGGCCTTCCACGAGCGCCTTCGACACATAGTAGCGGTAGCGAACACCATTCTTGTTGGCATGAACGGCTCTGAGTTTCTCTCCGACTTCATCGTAGAGAATTCCAGTCAGCAGATGACCATCCGCCTGATTGGTTTTGCCTCTGCGATCTGGTGCCTGAGCCTTCAGCAGCAACTGTACTTCGTGGAAGACCGCCCCATCAATGATCGCCTGATGTTCGCCGTCGTAGATCAAGTCTCGGTGTCTGATGCTGCCGGCGTAGAGCGGGTTGGAGAGGAGGTGATAGAGGTTGCCGCGGCCGAAGGGTCGCGTCACGGCAACACGCCCGTCTTTCCTGATCGAGGCTCGTCCAGCAAGGCCATGTGCAGCAGCTTCCTCGACGAGGGCGCGGACCGACTTCAGATCAAGATATCTATCGAACAGCCAGCGCACGGTCTTGGCTTCTTCGGACTGCACGACCAGCTTCCGGTTCTCGACACGGTAGCCGAGCGGCACCACACCGCCCATCCACATGCCCTTCTTCTTGGAGGCCGCGATCTTGTCGCGGATGCGCTCGGCAGTCACTTCCCGCTCGAACTGGGCAAAGGACAAAAGCACATTCAGCGTCAGCCTGCCCATCGATGTCGTGGTGTTGAACTGCTGGGTAACCGATACAAACGATGCCCCGGCCTTGTCGAACACCTCGACGATCCTGGAGAAGTCGGTCAGCGACCGGGTCAGCCTGTCGATCTTGTAAACGACGACAACATCCACCTTCCTGTCCCGAATATCCCGCAACAGGCGATGCAGGGCAGGGCGCTCCATGCTGCCACCAGAAAAGCCCGGATCATCGTAATGGTCGGCAACAAGCTTCCAGCCGAGGCCGACCTGCGAAGCGATGAAAGCAGCGCATGCTTCCCGCTGGGCATCGAGAGAATTGAACTCCTGGTCCAGTCCTTCCTCGGTGGACTTGCGGGTGTAGATCGCACAACGCAGGCGAGGGGTGGCGGAGGCGCTCATAGTCCGAAGAACCTTGGACCCGACCAATGCGCGCCGGTGATGCGTTTTGCGATAGCCGACAGCGAACGATATATCTTGCCGTCGAATACAAAACCTTCCTCACCAACATCGATGACATGGGACCTGCCGTTCCACTCGCGCACAAGCCTTGTGCCAGGCCTGAGAGCTTGAGCCGGAATAGCTGTCTGATCGTGGCGCCCGGAAGAGGGGCGGGGCAGCGGCACATGATGTTCCGGACAAGTCGTATCGGAGGGTTCCCGAAGCGCACCCTTCCGGGAGGTCGCATGACGGTGCTGCTTCGCCCCATCCCGGATTGCTTTGCGAGCACCGGAAGATAGTCCGCCAAGAAGTTGTGCCTGTCGATGCCAGGCAGCCGCCCGCACGAGCAGGCCACGCTTTACGCCCTTGGGCGGCGGGCAGCCATATGCCTTGACCCAGCGAGCAACCAGTTCGTCGCGAGGGAGGTCGCCGAGTGCGGCGACCTCGTTCTCGATATCGTCTTCCATCAAGGTCGGGCCGTCACTTGCCCTTGGCACCATTGTCGATGCGGTAGTGGCGGACACCGTCCTTGCCGGTCTCACTGACAAGGTTCAGTGCAAGCCTCTTTTTCACCACCGCTGACAGAAAGCCGCGCACCGAATGCGCCTGCCAGCCTGTCGCTTCCATCAGGGTTTCGATAGTCACGCCTTTCGGCGACTTCAGTCTCTTCAGGACGATAGAGGCCTTTGTCTCGGCAGCGGGAGCCGGCTTGGCACCGGGCGCATTCTTCCCGACTGCATCGTTGCGCGGGACCGCGCCGGCTGGGTTATTTCGGCGAGGCTTCGCCTTGCCTTCGGTTCCAGGCAGCGCGCCGGAAACCGCAGCGGTTTCAACTGTCAGGGTTTCGTTGTTCAGGGCCATCATTTCTCTCCGTCATTTTCAGGACACCGGACAATCCGGCGCCTGTACTGACGAGAGCCCACCTGGTGGGGCGGGCGGAGAGATTAACCAAAGATCGCCGGCTCAATGCGGCCTGATCATCTCGGTCTGGCTTCCAAGGACAGCAATGCTTGGTTCGTCGGCGAAGTCCAGTGGAAATGGAGCGAGGGACTATTTTGCTGTTCCCGTAAAGCCTCGACGGTCGATGGGCCATGATAGCTGGAATGTCCAAAAGGGGGCCGAAAGCGGTTCGTCTGCTGCACGACATCGAACTTACAAAGCGGACATTTCAGTTCCTAAGGCCTGAATTCAACTCACTTCAGATATGCTGGTCTAGCGTCAAGCGTCAGCTTCCTCGCTTTTCTAAAGAGTTGAAGGAAATAATCCGCAAGACGCACAATTTCTTGGAAACAACCAATTTTTCATAGAACGCGACTTTCATATGGCGCATATCTATGGCGATAATTGCAAGTTTCGAGCGCTGCTATGAGACTGATAAAGCTCCAGATCGAAAACTTCCGATCCCTCAGGAACCTTGAGGTCGATCTCGAAGAGTATCTTTCGATAGTTGTCGGCAAGAACAATTCGGGGAAGACCTCGCTCCTGATTGCACTAGAACGTTTCCTAAGCAGCTCGAACACCAGTTTTGATTGTGATGATTTCAATCTGGAATTTCGGCAGCATGTCTTAGCATTGGCCGAGAACAAGATTCAGCCTAACGACCCGTATCCATTTTGTGGCATCAGGCTTCGCCTCTTCATCGAATATTCGGACGATGACGATCTGGGCAACGTCGGCAATAAGGTGATCATGGACCTCGATCCCGATAACAAGTGGATTGTCTTGGATTTTCTGTACCACCTATCATCCGAGGGTCTCGAAATCTTGCGTAGGGACTTCAAGGCTCATCAGGACAAGAAGAAGGATAAGGCGCAGGACGTTCTGAAATTCCTTCGCGAGAACCACAGGGAATATTTCAACGTCGCCAGGCGAACCGTTCAATTCGACCACGTTGCGCAGAAGGTGCAGGAGGACGTTTTTGTCGATCTCATAAAGGAATCGATCCGCATCGACGACATCATCTCCTTCAAACGCATCGCGGCGCGTCGCTCGGTTTCAAACAAGGAAACTGATAAGACGCTGTCGACGATGTCGTCGAAGATTTACTCTGCGATGTCCTCAGACGTAGGAGATGAGGATGTTTTCGACGCGTTCAAAGAAGCGCTCAGCAATACGGACGTCCAACTCGACGCCATCTATGACAAACTTTTCAAAGAGGTCATCGACGATGTGAGGCAATTTGGCGGCGTTAAAGAGGGCGATACACAGCTTAAAATTAGGTCCACATTGCAGCACCGTGAGTTACTCGAGGACAACACGACCGTCATGTACGGACAGGGAGTAGAACTGGTTGTCCTGCCTGAGAGTTACAACGGATTGGGTTATCTAAATCTGATTAGCATCATCTTCGAAATCAAGATCATCCTCAATGAGTTTAGGCGAGGAAATAAGCCAAAACCCGCCGACATCAATCTTCTGTTCATTGAAGAGCCCGAAGCACATACGCATCCGCAGATGCAGGCGATCTTCATCAAGAATATCAAAAACCTCGTTGGGCGGTCTATTTCGAACGCGGATGGCATCAAGCGTCCGCTGCAGACAATTCTCTCGACGCATTCGGCACATATCGTGGCCGAGTCTGATTTCGACGACATCAAGTATTTCAAGAAATCCGGCGGCACCACCGTGGCTAAGGGACTGCGCGACTTGCACGCTATGTACAAGGCCTCGGGCAAAGATGGGCATTATACATTCTTGAGGCAGTACCTGACTCTCCATCGTTCGCAGCTTTTTTTTGCTGACAAGGCGATTCTGGTTGAGGGCGACACGGAGCGAATTCTTCTTCCTGCGATGATGCGCAAAATCGATCAAATCGACGAAGCGGACGCGTTCGTAGAGGCTAAGATCGCACCACTACCTTTGATGTCGCAGAACATCTCAATAATTGAGGTCGGTGCGCACTCTCAGATTTTTGAGATCTTCCTAGACTTCATTGGCGTGAAAACGCTCATCATCACCGACTTGGATTCCGCCGTCGAGAGTCAGCGCATGAAAGACGGGAATCCGGTCACAAACAAGAAGGGGCAACCGGTTGTTGATATAGTTGCCCACCCAGTGGACGGCGGAACCCACACGACCAATGCTGCTCTAAAAGTCTTCTTCGGAGTGGGCTCCGCTCTTGCATACTTTCTGGGGCTGGCCGTTGAACAAAAGACCGTCAAGAAGAAGCCCGACTCCTTGTGGGCCGCCGACCTCGCTGGCGAAGTCATGTGCGCTTACCAGGTCACGGAGACCAACACCGAACACGAAACTTACTGCGCTCGGAGTTTTGAGGACGCGTTTTTCCACGTAAATCGAGCGTTCATGACATCGGCCAGCGCGGTGGCTGATGATGATGAATTGCCGAAATTCCCGAGTCTCAAACAAGGTGCACTGGCCGAGTTCATCGGCGGGGGCGGGCCAGATGAAATGGCTAATAAAGGAATTGATAAGAAGCCCTCCTTCGCTATCGAGATTCTGCTCAACAGCCAAACAACTCTGGCGACAAAGACAAACAATGACGGCCAGGCAAAGGAATTCACGCTGGAATTCAGCAACTGGAACATTCCGAAATACATTCACGAAGGTCTAAGATGGATCAAGGTGGGCTAAAGCTGGAGCCTGAGGTCGAGCGAGTTCTCAAGTGCGTCGCCGACGGGAAGGACTTTCTGCTAAGTGGTGGAGCAGGGAGCGGAAAAACGTATTCCTTGGTCCAGGTCATTGGAGAACTGCTGCGGACCCAGCCAAGCGCGTTCATTGCTTGTATCACCTATACCAACGCTGCGGTCCGTGAGATCGAGTCTCGGGTTGCAAACGAGAGACTGGCCGTAAGCACCATCCATGATTTTCTATGGGCGGCCATTAGCCCGTTTCAGGCCGAGTTGCGCCTAGTTTTGATCGATTTGATGACGGGAGATAGCCCTCAGATCAAGCCGGGAAGCACAGCGGTTTCTGCTGGGATGTATGACAGCAAATCGATTGAATACAAGGAATTCAGAATACTAGGCGAGGGAATCATTTCCCACGACGAGGTCATCGTTCTCGCCCATAGTTTGTTCGAAAAATATCCGAAAATACGGGAAATCCTTCGAGACCGTTATCGCTACATTTTGGTTGATGAATACCAGGACACTGCGCCCGGCGTCATCAAAATCCTTCTTGATTTTCTGCCGTTGGCCCACAGGAAAGGTGTCTGCGGCTTCTTCGGTGACAGCATGCAATCAATCTACGATGATGGTGTTGGATCGATCAAGGACTATGTGGCGGCTGCCTCTGTGGCAGAAGTCCAAAAAGTCCAGAACCGCCGGAATCCTCGCCTCGTTTTCGAGCTTGCGAACCGCTTGAGATCAGACGGGATCGTGCAGAAAGAGTCTGCCGACGAAAATGCTCCGAATATGCAAGGCGGTGCCGTAAAGGATGGATCAATTCGATTTTATTATGCGGCGGACGGAAGCGACAAACTCGATGCCGTGCGGAAAAACCTCGGATGGAACTTCAACGAGGTCGCTGAGACCAAAGAGCTGAACCTCACACACAATTTGATCGCGCCTCAGGCGGGGTTCGGTGATCTCATGGAAATCTACGATAAAGACGGAGTGCTCAAATTCCGCGACAGGCTGGTCAACCATATCAAAGGCGGCGATGACCTCACGAAGTACGATGCCGACACGTTCGGCGAGGTCATGGCCAAATTCCCAGGAGTGACACCGACGCCAGGGATGAAGCATTTCATCGACACCCACCCGGATTGGCTGAACGATGCGAAGGGCTGCAACTTCCTGGTATTCAGGCGCATGTATGTAGATAAGGACCAGCTTGTCGACGACAAGAAGCAGTCGGAGGAAGAGGTCGCACGCAAGGGCTCGCAACGATGCCCGTTCATCAAGCACGTTTTCAAAGTCTTGGACGTTGTTCACCTCTATAAGCACCGGAAATGCAACGAGTTTCTAAGGCGCACTGAGTTCACACTTGGATCAGCAAAGGACAAGGTGCGACTCAGGGAATGTATCGACGAAATCGGTGAAATGAGCGACCGTCCAATCGTCGAAGTCATAGATTACGCCGATAAACATGGACTGGTTCGCAAGGACGACGCTTTCACCAATTTTATGATCCGCAAGCCCTACCTCTTCAATCGCGTAACGCAGGTAAAGTGCGCATCGTATTTGGCGCTCTACGAGTATCTCGAAGGCCGAACAACCTACTCAACGCAGCACAAAATTAAAGGACGAGAGTTTGATCGTGTCCTCGTCGTTTTGGATTCTGGGGGGTGGAACAAGTATAATTTCAACTACCTGTTCGAGGGTAGCGGGACTGACTCCGTCCGCGAGCGCACGGAAAAACTGTTCTATGTCTGCTGCACGCGATCGAAAGACTCGCTTGCGGTGTATTTTCGGGACCCTTCCTTGAAGGTCATCGCAAGAGCGAAAGAGTGGTTCGGCGACGGAAATGTCATCGCTATCTGATCATTTTGTCGCAGGATGATCACTCGCTACGCTGATCAGGTGAAACTCATTCTGTTGGAGAGATATCCTGCATAGGTCGGCGCGACAGATGAGCATCAGTATTTTCGTGCCGCCTTTTTTGCGACCGTATTGGAGCTTTGTAGAAGTGGCGAGAACGGATGTCCGCTTTCAGGAATTTGAAGGGATAGCCGCGACGACCAGAATGAGGGCGCATAGCTGTCCGAAAGACTCAGCATCCGGAACCCGCAGAAACTCAAAGCGATTCGCTCGAGTATGTTTATCTCTCGACAATAAGCGGTAATGCGCCCCTTCCAGAGGCAAAGCGGCTCTTTATTTCCCTAACGAAAAGGGGTCGCCTTGCGTGCATTGCTGGTCTTGCTTGCAGTGCTTGGACTGTTGGCCAGTTAGATCATGTAGTCGCCACCATTGACATTGAGGCTCGCGCCGATGAAGTACGAGCCTTCGTCTGAGGCGAGCAACAAGAACACCGGCGCGACTTCGGAGACTTCCCCGAAACGTCCGATTGGCAGTTCAGCCTTCTTGCGAGCCAGCCAGTCGGCCGGCAAACCATCCAGAAGCGGCGTGTTTATCGGCCCGGGGTTGACCGAATTCACTGTAATGCCGTCCTGAGCCAATTCATATGCGAGCGATTTAGTGAAGCCCATGATGCCGGCCTTCGCCGCGCAGTAGTGGGTCATGGTGCCCGCGCCCTTGTGTCCTAGCTGCGACGACAGATTGATGATGCGTCCCCACTTCTTCCGACGCATGGACGCGATTGCCTCGCGGGAGCATAGGAAGGTCCCTCGCAGGTGAACCGCGATCATGCGGTCCCACATTTCCGTGCTCATGGATTCGAGTTCCGACGTAGTGTCGATGCCCGCGTTGTTGACGAGAATGTCGATATCACCGAGCGCCGAAACGGTTTCGGCAAAGGCAGCCTTGACCTGTGTTTCGTTGCTGACATCGGCTGCCACGGCTGCCGTCTTGCCGCCATGGATCGCGATTTCGTCGGCCACGGCCTGCGCCTTGGACCGGTCAAGATCGAGGATCGCGACCGATGCGCCTTCGCGCGCGTAGAGATTGGCCACTTCCCGCCCGATGCCGCTCGCGGCGCCGGTGATCAGTGCGACTTTGCCGTCTAGCTTTCCCATCGTGCTCTCCTGCATTGAGACAAATTATGGACGCAATGTTTCCGCGGGCACGCCGGCGCCGAGGATGCGCTCGACCTCGCCCTGAAACTGCGCAAAATAGTCAATCTCGTCCTCCATGCGCGCCACCTCCTCATGCCGATAGCAACGGACGAGATGCTGAGGCGCAAGTGTTTCGATCGGCGGCATGGCCGCGCGGCACTGATCGACAGCCAGCGGACATCTTCCCGCGAGATAGCAGGCCTTAGGAAGGTTGATGGGGCTGGGAATCTCGCCCTGCAGACGGATGCGGCTCTGTCTCTTGATCCGCGGATTGGGCAAAAGGACGGACGAGAGCAGAGCAACTGAATACGGGTGACTGGGGCGCGCGAAGAGTTTGATCGAGGGTCCCTGCTCCACAACTTGTCCGAGATACAGAACGGCGACGCGGTGGCTGATATGGCGGACGGCAGACAAGTCGTGACTAATGAACAGATAGGCGGTCCCGAGATCGCGCTGAATGCCGATAAGTAGATCGATTATCTCTGCGCGCGACGTAGGATCAAGCGCCGAGGTCGGTTCGTCGAGCACCACGACTTTCGGCTCGGAAATCATCGCTCGGGCCACGCCCACTCGCTGCTGGAGGCCCATACTGATTTCGGCCGGATAGCGTTCGAGCAGATTCTCCGCCAGCCCAACGCGCCGGGTTGCTTGCCTGACCCTCCGCTCCCGGTCCGCACGATTCATCTTCAACGCGCGCAAAGGCTCGTCCATCAGTTCGAACAGCCTAAGACGCGGATTGAGCGACTCGGCCGGTTCTTGGAAAACAAGCTGAAGCTTGCCGCGTAGTTCGGGCGAGCGGATGGTGAGCGCCGCTCCCAGGTCCCGACCCTGAAACGCAATCCGGCCCGAGGTCTGTCGGATCAGTCCCAGCACGCAGCGGCCAATCGTCGTCTTGCCCGACCCCGATTCGCCAACCAACGCTAGCGTTTCTCCCTCCTTTAGGGACAGTGACACGCCGTTTACCGCCCGAACCACCGACGCGGAGCCGGCTATGGGGAAGTGCTGAACAAGATCTTCGACTTCGAGAATGTTCAAGGCTCTCGCTCCACCGGATAATGACACCGGACGAAATGCCCCGGCTGAAGTTCTCGCAGATTCGGATGGTCCTGCACGCAGCGGTTCTGGACTCGCACGCAGCGGTTCTGAAAGGGACATCCCACGAGGCTCGGGGTGCTATCGCTCTGTGGCTTGTCCTCGCCTAGCCAATAGCGTCGAAGGCGCTCGTTGTGGGCGAACGCGGCCAACAGAAGCACCGTGTAGGGGTGTTGCGGATTGTCGAAAAAGCTCTCACGTGGCGCGATTTCGACGATTTCTCCTGCATACAGGATGGCAATACGGTGACAGTAATGCGCGGTAATGCCGATGTCGCGCGTAATGAACAGCATCGATGTGCCGCGATCGATGACCAGTCTGCTGATAAGGTCAAGAACTTGGGCCTGCACAGTGACGTCGAGGCCGCTCGTGGCGTCGTCGGAAATGATCAGTTTCGGCGAGCAGGCCAAGGCGATGGCGATGACGACGCGCTGAGCCATACCACCGGACAACTCATGCGGATAGGCGTTCAGCCGGCGCTCGGGATCCGGAATGCTGACCTGAACGAGGAGGTCCAGAACGCGCTGGCGTATCTGACGGCGGTCGAGCCCAAGATGGTGGCGAAGGATGTTACCGATCTGCTGGCCTACGGTCTGCAGTGGATCCAGCTCGCCGCGCGGGTTGGAGATGATCATCGCGATCTCCCGGCCGCGTAGCTTTCGCAATTCTTCGCCTTCGAGGGTAGCCAGGTCGGTTCCGTCGAAGCGGATCGAGCCGCCGGTGACTTTGCCGGGCTGCGGAATGAGTCGCATCAGCGCCCTGGCCAGCATGGTCTTGCCGGACCCCGATTCCCCCACGAGGCCCAAAATCTCTCCCGGGTTCATCACAAGTTCGATCCGGTGCAGAACCTCAGCGTCATCCTCGCCATAGCGCGGGAAAGCAACTGACAGGTCATCGATCTCAAGTATAGGCGTGACCGGAACATTCCCGTGGTTCTCGGCCGCGGCTTTCTGGGCATCATCGGTCATCATCGCGTCCTCGGATCGAGGGCGAAATAAATCAGGTCCACGAGCAGATAGATGACCAGCGACAAGATGGCCGAATAGAGAACGAAACCCAGTACGGGATTGAGGTCGGCGTTCAACACGCCCTGAACCGCATACTGCCCGGCGCCGCCCCAACTGAAAACGATTTCCACAAGCACAGCACCGCCGATCAGAAATCCGTAAAGTACGCTAACGATGGTTATGATCGAGGGCAGAGAATTACGCAGCGCTTTTCGCGCAACTACCCTTGGCGGCAGGCCGCACATTTCCGCGTACCGGCTAAAATCGGCCTCCAGCATGCGTTGCATCGTGGATTGGGTCATCTTGAGGATCGGCGCGGCGTTGATCAAGCCGAGGGTGAGCACGGGTAGCACAAGATGGCCGGCCGCGTTTCTAAGCGCCGGCCAATTGCCCGCGATCAGGCTGTCGATCAGCAGGGACCCGGTCACAGAGACCGGGGGAACGACGGTGAAATCGATACGACCGAGCGGCGCAGGAGCGATACCCAGAATCGTGTAGAAAATGAAGATCAACACTAGCGCAAACCAGAAGTCAGGCAGCGCGCCGGCGAGCAGGCCATAGTAGTCCGCGATCTTGCGCAATATGCCACTCTTGTTGCGGGCTCCCGCTACGCCGAGCGGTAGTCCGATGAGCAGCGCTAGCAGAAGCGACAGCGTTACCAGTTCCAACGTGGCGGGGAAGCGTTGCGCAAGATCGCTGGTCACCGGCATTGTGGTTTGCCAAGAGTTGCCAAGGTCACCGTGTAAGACCCGCCACAGATAGATGCCGAATTGCTCAAAGATCGAACGATCGAGACCGAGTTCTGTTCGCAGCCGAATCAAACCGTCGTCGGTGGCAAAGGGCCCAAGCATTAGTACGGCTGGGTCGCCGGGTATCAGCTTGACCAGTAGAAAGCTGACAAACAAGATGCCCACGAGCTGGGGCGCGACAAAGATTAGTCTGCGTCCGATGTAGGCAACAACTCGCATAGCTTGCTATCCCTTCACCGCCGTTGTCGCTGTCGGGATTTTTCGCCGCCGCTGCAACTCCCCGGCAATGGACCGGCGGCGGGCGGGGTCGGCGAGAACCTCAATGCTGGAGCCGATCAGAGAGAATCCGAAAATTGTCAGGGCCAGCGCTAGTCCCGGGAAAATTGACGACCACCAGTGCCCGGTGATGATGTTCTGATACCCCATGGCGATCATGCTCCCCCATTCCGGCGTCGGCGCTTCGACGCCTGCGCCAATGAAACTCAGCGCCGCGGTGAGTAGAATTGCCCAGCCGGTGTTGACCGAAAGCTGGGCCAGGACCGGAGCAATGGCATTGGGAATGACATGCCGAAGAAGAATTTTCAGATCGGAAACGCCCGCAATGTATGCGGCCTCGACATAACGCAATCGCCTCACCGAGAGAACTTGGCTGCGCATTAGGCGCAGATAGATCGGCGCATTCACAAACGCCACCGCCATCACAATGCTTTGGAGGCTTTGCCCAAGCACGGCCACGACGGCAATTGCAAAAACGAACACCGGGAATGCCTGAAGAACGTCGGAACTGCGCATAATGAGACCCGAAAAGAACGTTCCCATGCCACGCCTAGTCTCGTAATAGCCGGCCAGAGCGCCAAGAACCGAACCGATGACCGCTGAAATGACCGTGCCCAGCAATGCGATCGTTAGGTCGATGCGAGGCGCGTAGATGACACGGGAAAAGATATCCAGACCGATGGCGTCAGTGCCCATAATATGAGGCCATCCAGGGGGGCGCAGAAAGTCAGCTGGACTGGCTTGCACGGGATCGAATGGCGCGATCAGCGGGGCAAAAACTGCAAGCAGCAGGACGACACCCACGATACCGTAACCAAGCGCGAAATGCGGTCTGGCTCGCAGCACGGCAAGAAAAAAGCCGAACCGTCCGGAAGTGGATTGCTCCACTTCCGGACCAGCTTGGCTACTCAAGGAACCAGGCCCTTTGTCTGGCTCGGTCACTTAGGCTCGCTCAACGTTCGAAGTCTTGAAAGCGTACGTTATTAGACGTGTAGTAAGTCCATCCTTTAAGGTCGGCCTTCCGTGCCATCGTATAATTTGGATAAGCAATGAAAGCCCAAGGGGCTTCGTCCATAATGATCTTCTGAGCCTCCTTGGTCTTGGCCAGCCGGACATTGTCATCGGCAGTCGCGGCGGTTTCAGCCAGCAAGCGGTCTACGTCGGCATTGGCGTAGTTACTGTAATTAACGTAGCTCTTGCTGTCGAAATAAAGGGTCAGCGAGTAGCCTGGATCCGGGCACCACGGGCTGTCGACATAGAAGATCATCGGCTGCTTGCGATCGGTGACGAAGTTGTAGAATGAGCCGGCGGGCACCTTCTTCAACTCCAATTCGACCCCAATCTTGCGCAACGCCGACTGATAGATGATGGCGATTGGCTCTTGCACCGGATCGCCGGCATTGTAGGCAAGCGTCGTCTTGAAACCGCTACCTTGCCCAGCTTTCTCGAGCAGCTCTTTGGCTTTGTCCAGATTGTGATCGTAGTTGTAGTACTCTCCCGCAAACCCCGGATAGATGTTCGGCATGCAACCGTTGAGCGGGCTTGCCAAGTCCTGATATACGGCTTTGATCACTTCTTGCTGAGGGAAGGCGTAATTCATGGCGCGCCGCACATCGACATTGTCGAAGGGCGCTATCGCGGCATTGAGCTCGATCCAGATCATGAACGAGGCTGGAACCGTCTCCACCGCGACATTGGCTGCATTTTTCAGGCTGATGATCTCAAGTGGCTGCAAATACTGGGCAATATCGACCGCTCCACCCTGGAGCAACTGTACACGCGAGCCGGAGGTGGGCACTTCCTTGAGCACAACTGTGTCGATTGCAGGCTTACCGGCATAATAGTCCTCGCGCGCCTGGAAAACGGCCTGCTGTCCGCGCACCATCTGTTGCAACCGATAGGGCCCGAAGCCGGCGCTTTCGTTTTCGAGGAACTTTCGCGCCCAGGGATCTTCGGTTCCGCCTTCCTGCTGGCATTTCACGCTGTCATATACGGGCGTGTACAGGTTAGTGTGAATCTTCAGCAGCAGCGGATTGGGTTCATCGACGTTGAACGAAACAGTGTATTTGTCTTCGACCCGGACGTCTTCTGGGCGCTTGAGGCCGCTCACGGCAGTATAGAATGCGCCGAGGGCACCCAATTCGAAGGCGCGATTCCAAGTCCAACGCACATCTTCGGCGGTCAGTTCATTCCCCCAGTTGCTCATGACGCCCTGACGGAGCTTGAAAACGACACGCTTTCCACCCGGATCGAGTTCCCAGCTTTCGGCAAGTTTTCCGTACATGTTGACGCCGCCAGGCTTATCGGGAGCGTAGGCGATGTCTTCTCGCCGCGCCGACGGGGTCTCGGGGTCGGCGATCTTCTCAAAGCCGAGCAGCCCATCATAAAGCGCCGCGATGGCCTCGAAAGTGCCGAGGCTGACGTCAAAATTGCAGTCGAGACTTTGCGGAGTTGCAGGAGCTGCGATGACGAGCGTCGATCCCGCTTGGGCCATAGCGCTGGACATGCCCAGAATTTTCGGCATCGCGGCAGCGGCCGCCATGGAAGATGTAACCTGGATGAAGTTGCGACGGTTCAGGTGGCCAAACGACGGAAAAAGAAATTTTGACATTGTTTCCTCCCTGGGTGAGACACATCGATGGAAGTGTCACCACGCTGTCCAATCATCATAGCGGCAAGAAGGCGCAATCGTGAAATAAGAATTCTGAAGGAATTGATCCGAATCTCGTATCAATTTGTAAATCGTTCCAGATCAAGGAATCCTAAGGGCGGAGATCTCGATATACTTCAATAGTTTTGGGCTGGAGGCTAGATTGACACGCCTTTGAAACAAAGATGCCTATTCGATCGCCTTACCTTGCGGCAAACGTCATTCATCGGGAAACCTGGTGCCTGCAATAGCAGGAAAGCCCCTCACTCCTGCTGTGAGCATAGTCGGTTGGAGACTGGACGCCTGACTATCCGGCACTACATTTCAGATTTTTCCGGTCGCGTTGCAAATCTTCGCATCCAACCAAAGTCTCGAGACGACGACAGCAGGGCTCCAGCGCGACGTTGCTACCTTGAATTCTCTCGACGTAACGGAATCAATCACAAGTCTTTAAAAAATCGGCGTGTCGACAAATGCTGAAGGCCGTTTATTCCATTGCCGTGTCTGCTCCAATTCGCGTCCAATCTGTAGAAGAGTTGCCTCGTCTCCGTAACGAGCCACTATCTGTACGCCGATCGGAACGCCATTTTTTCCTTGAATCGCCGGCACTGACATGGCTGGCAGACCTGCTATATTGAACGCAAACAGAAATGCTCCGTCCTGCCAAAGAGAAAGATAGCGCCCCCGGTCGCCTTCCTCCATCGACCAGTAGCCGAGAGGCCGGGCTGGTTGGGTCAAGGTTGGCGACAGGAACACGTCGAAGCCGTCCAGTTCCTGACAGATCTGCTGACCGGCCTTTCGAACAGCCGTTATGCTGTGGGCATACTGAACCGCCGACAGCGTTCGCCCATACTGAAGCTGGGACCAGTTGAACGGCGCTAAGTCACTCTGTTCGACCGGACGTCCCACAACTGGCGCAAGGCGATCGAACTCAGCGGCCATTTCCGTCGCGCAAATGTCGTTATAAGTCCACCAAGCCGCTTCGATGTCAGTCTTCAATGAATAGGGCTCGACGCGATGACCGAGTTCCCTTAGCAACGTGGCAGTGGAAACCACGGCTTGC
Source organism: Mesorhizobium sp. 10J20-29 (assembly GCF_054130485.1). Taxonomy (NCBI): domain Bacteria; kingdom Pseudomonadati; phylum Pseudomonadota; class Alphaproteobacteria; order Hyphomicrobiales; family Phyllobacteriaceae; genus Mesorhizobium; species Mesorhizobium sp. 10J20-29. The sequence goes on along the minus strand of NZ_CP199156.1, from coordinate 47,348 downwards.
TTGACCTCGGGCGCGAGCGCAGCGCCCCAAGGCGCGTCTAGGTCAAAGCCAATCCGAAGCTTTCGCGGACGATTATCAAGTAGGGACAACCAGGTTCGATCCGGCTGTTGGATCGTATAGGGGTCGCCGCTCAGCCCGCCCGCCGTAACATCGAGAAACGCAGCACTGTCGCGGATGGTCCGGCTTACGCAGAATGTCGAGATGCTCCCGAACCACAGATCGACATCGGCAGGCCCGTAGGTAATGCGACCTCGGGAAGGCTTGAGACCTACTAGACCGCAGCACGATGCGGGCGCGCGAATGGATCCTGCGCCGTCCGATGCTTCTGCCATCGGAGTCATTCTGGCAGCCACTGCCGCGGCGGCTCCACCGCTCGAACCGCCCGGCGTTACGGCCGGGTTCCAGGGATTGAGCGTTGGTCCATAATGACGCGGCTCCGTGCCGAGCGACCAACCGCCTTCCGGCACGTTGGAGCGGCCTATGATCACGAAACCAGCTCGCTTGATCCGGCTCACCATCTCACTGTCGTAATCGCAGACAAAATCGCCGAGGTAACCATAGCCGGCCGTGAGCGGCATGCCGCGACACATCGAGCCAATGTTCTTGAGCAGAAAGGGCACGCCGCTGAAGTGGCCTTTATTGGCTCCACGCGCCGCCGAGTCCCTTGCTTCTGCAAATGAACGAATGACGACTGCGTTCAATCTCCGATCGAACGACTCGATGACGCTGATGGCAGCTTCGACAGCCTCGGAGGCCGAAATCGCGCCACTTGCGATATGTCCCGAAAGCGCGGTTGCATCGCTGTCACAATACAGATCGACGATGTCTTTGGTGACCCGTGTCATGGTCGTCCCTGATTCAGCCGCTGCCTTGACTCAATGGCTAACCATTCTTGGTTCCAAGCGCTGCATGGTTCTCCCTCGATCTTATGCCCCTGGCAATTTCGACTAGACGCTCCACTCGCGACTTCTCGACTGAATTCCACCACACCCCATCCGCCTTCAAACTGGAGCCGACGATTGCGCCGTCTAATAGTGGAAGAATATGCTCAGCATTGGACACTGTAATGCCGCTGCCCGCGATGACTGGGAGACTGCTCCCCTGGCGGATTGATGCGATTTCTGCGTCGGGAACGGAATCGCCTGTTCGGTTGCCGGTGGCGATAGCCACATCGGCGTCGTAGAATTCGACATCGCGTGCTTGCTCCGCGATGGAGCGATCATCGACGATAGCGTGTGATCCGTGTTTGACATGCACATCGGCGAAAATCGCCACGTCATCGGCATCGATCATACGGCGGTAGCGCAACGCCCTCGCGCTCTCCCCTTCGATCATACCTTCGTTGCTGACATAGGCATTGACCCATTGGTTCACTCGCACGAAACGCGCTCCGCTCGCCTTGGCGATCGCCAGCGCCCCGATCGATCCGTTGGCGAGAAGATTGATACCGACGGGGACCGCGACAGCCTCGCGCACGGCCTTTGCTACAATCGCCATTGCCGCCACGATCTCGGGTCCAATCTCCCCGGGCTTGAGGAAAGGAATGTCGCCATGGTTCTCGACGATTACGCCGTCCATCCCTCCTTCGGCATAGGCCAACGCGTCGGTGATGGCGCGTTCAACGATCGCTCCGATCCCTCCGCCGGCATAGCGTGGCGTACCCGGCAATGGAGCCAGATGAATGTTTCCGATGAGCGGTTTCGGCGGGCCGAACAACCGATCGAGGGGAGAACGTTTGGCGGGTGACACGATCATTACTACTCCGGTTTTGGATCAGGTTAGGACTACATCAACTGTCGGCGACGATCATGCGCGCCAAGACCTCGCGAAGTCGGGTCTCTCTTTCCACAGGGTCGGGCTGGCACGTCGCCAGCGCCCCGCAGGCCTCGACGACATAGGAGGCGGAAACGGTGCCCATCGCAGCGCATTCAGCCAGCGGTCGGCCGGCGACAAGCCCAGCGATGAAACCGCCGCAATACGCGTCTCCCGCACCCGTGGTGTCGACCATCTCGACGGGCAGCGCCGGAACTCGGATTATCCGTCCCGAGCCGGCCTCGCACACGACGGAGCCACGCTCACCCAGCTTGGCGACCATGTGGCACTTGTGGCGCAGGGCGTTCGATCTCAGCCAGGCCTCGATGTCCGTTTGTTGCCAGATTCTGCGGATTTCGGACTCGCTCGGCATGAAGGCCGTTAGATGCTGGAGGAAGGAAAGGTCTTCGTAGAGTCGCGCTTCAATGAATACGTCCGACAGGATGTCCATCGTGACGATCGGCTTAGATGGCAAATGTGACAGGCCCTTCGCGTTGGAGAGTGATCCGGCGGGGCTTTGGGGAGCAACGTGGAAACCTTTGGCGCTCTTGTAGACCTGTGGCAGCGGTCTGCGTTCGCTATCCATCTCTTCTGCAGTCGAAGATGAAAGCTTGGGGATTTGCTGCTTGTGGATTTCACTTTCGTGAAGCAACCATAGTTCGAGACCGTTACCCTCGCTGCACGTCACGCCGTTGGTGTCCAGGCCTCGGGCGCCAGCCTGCCGGAGGAAGCCGTCAAAATAGGGGCCGCCGCATACCGAGTTCACGCCGACTCCGCCGGCAAATATCTGCGCGCCGACCGCCGAATACAGCGCACCCCCTCCTAGAACATGCTGGCGGCACGAACCGTCGGTCAGGACGATGTCGTCTACGGTCAACCAGCCCACAGTGACCACATCAATCATCCGAAATCCTGACGCCGGCGAAGGTCTACAAGAGCGGACCTCAAAACCGAGACATAAACGAGGGCTTTCGAGAGACCGACGATGTCGGACAAGTTGGCGGAAGGCTCCGAGCGGTCGAAATGGCGGTTGAACCCTGGAAAGCCAAGGAGCAGAATGTTGGGCGTCTTAAGCAATACGCTCACATCGTCGCTTCTCGACGTATAGGCATTGTTCGATTCTTGAACCGAGAGACCAAGCATCGCCAGTCGATCGGACCATTGGCGGGCCAGAACGTAGAGATCCGGCGGGGTGACGGCGCCACGTGCCAAGCTGGAAAACTCGGACAGCACAGCGCCTCGTCCTAGCCGCGTCGTATTAGACGGTCCGTCTTCACCCGTAGAAGACTGCTGGCCGCCGGCTTGCTGCATGTCCGCCACTATTGCGAGATCGGGCGACGGCAGGCGTGCAACGATGCGCGATCCCCCGCGCCCCATCACCTGGCTGCCAGAGCCAGGTGGACCTTCTTCCTCGTCGGGGAAGGCCAGCATAGCGTCGATGCCAGCCTCCGCGAGAACCGGCGCCGCTACGGCGAGAGCCGCCGCCCCTCCAGCGTTGTCAAGATGGCCAGTCACTATTCCGTCGGCGGCGACGCGTAAGGCCGACCTGGGTGACACGCGGTCTCCCGGACGCAATTCTTCAGCTCCGTCGACGGGTAGAAAGTAAGGCGTGCCCGCCTCCGAAACGAGCGATCCTTGCGCGCAAATCAGGTACCTGTTCGCGTCCATATCGTAGCGAAACGCCACCGCATCGCGGATGCCGTCCCCGATGAGGTGATAGCAGAACGGAACGAGAGGATACCGCTGTCCTTCGCGTGATCGCAGCAGATAGCTGATCGTGTCGAGGTGGGCGAAGTACCACAGTCGTTTTTCGGGACCGTTTTCGCCGGTCAGCATGACCGTGCTGCCGGTGTTTGCAAAGTTGGCATCGAGCGTGAGCCGCGACGTCCCCAACGCACCGTCCGAACTAAGAAGACCGCGCAGCAGCGGCGCCCGAATGGTGCTGGCGGCAGTAGAGGGGGCCGGCGCATCAGCTAGCGCGGTGAGGTAGTGCAGCACGCGCTCCCGGGTAATGTGAGCCTCTACGAGCGGACGCAGAGCATCCAGCGTGGCAAACGGATCGCCGGATTCCGCAATCGGCCCGCGAGGAGATTGTTGCACGATCATACCGCTAGCTACGCCCTGCCTGAGCGGGTCATAATGAAAACCGCAACGACGATGAGCGCACCCTTGAAAAGCTGTTGCACGAACGGGTCGATGCCCGTGAGATTGAGGATGTTGGCAAGAACGCCGATGATCAGGGTTCCAACAAACGTACCAAACACCGAGCCCGTGCCGCCGAAAAGCGAGGTGCCACCGACCACGACTGCAGCGATCGCGTCGAGTTCGTAGCCTTGGCCCGCAATAGGAGTGCCGACGCTGAGCTGCGATGCGTAGACGAGGCCCGCCAGTCCCGACACGCCGCCAGAAATTACATAAACAATGGTGATGTAAGCGCGCACGGGAACCCCGGACAGGCGGGAGGCCTCCTCGTTCGACCCGATAGCGTAGATACTCCTGCCGAAAGGGGTCAGGGTAAGAACGATGCCGCTAACTGCCAGCACCGCCATCAGGATCAGAGACGGGATCGGAACGCCCAGCAGATAGCCGTTCCCCAGATCGTAAAAGGACTCGTTGATAATCGGGATCGGGGTGCCGCCCGTGAAGATGAAGGCCAGGCCTCGAGCGAACGAAAGCATTCCCAGCGTCATGATGAACGGTGGAATGCGCGCATATGCGACTCCAATTCCATTGACCAGTCCAGCCGCCATGGCAGCGGCCAGACCGACCGGAATGGCGACCTGCATGGGATAATTCTCCAGCAGTCCGGCGAACAGTACGACCGACAGTCCGAGAATGGATCCGACCGATAGATCTATGCCCCGGGTGAGGATTACGAAGGTCATTCCTAGCGCTAGGATGCCCACGATCGCCACCTGTCGCAAGACATTGAGCAGGTTCGGCACGGTCAGGAAATAGTCCGACATGAAGGTGGCCACGATGACAAGAAGGACCAGCGCCATCAGCACGCCGACGCGTCGCCAGACCGCAGCAAACATGGCGATGTTCGTCGGCTTTACTCGATCGGTCATGGTCAATGACGTCCTGGATAATTTGTCTCACCGGCCAGCGCTGCGGCGCGCATGATGCTGGTCTCGGTCGCCTCCTCCCGCGAGAGCGAGGCTGCGATTCTTCCGCCCCTCAAGACGACGACGCGATCCGACAGGCGCAGGATCTCTTCCATCTCGGAGGAAATGAGAATCACCGCGACACCGCTGGCGACCAGCTCTTCGATGAATCCGTAAATCTCGACCTTGGCGCCTATGTCGACGCCGCGCGTGGGCTCGTCGAATATCAGGATCTTCGGTGCCACCGCCAGCGCGCGCCCGATCAGCACTTTTTGCTGGTTGCCGCCGCTGAGAGTCTGGATTTGCGCCTCCATTCCCGAAAGTCTTACGTCCAAGCGCTCGATGATTTGGCCAACATAGGATTTCTCCAGACCCAAGTTTAGGAAACCTGCTCTGCTGAATCGAGAAAGGTTGGAGATCGTCGCGTTCTCGCGCACTGGACGGTTTGGAAGCAGCCCGTAGGCCTTCCGGTCTTCCGTCACATAGGCGATGCCGAGCCGTGCTGCTGCCTGTGGGCTGGAAATGCGCGCCTTGTGACCGAAAACCGTTATCGATCCGGCATCGATCTTGGCAATTCCGACGATGGCCTGTGCCACTTCGGATCGGCCTGCTCCGACCAGCCCCGCCAGACCAACAATCTCTCCTTGGCGCACCGAGAAAGTCACGTCTTCGAAAACGCCCTTCACCGTCAATCCCTCGATCTCCAGGGCTGGTTCGCCAGTGTTGCGAACGTGAACCTCGTGCGAGGGGAACTCGCGGCCAATCATCTTTCCGACAAGCCAGTCTTGGTCGATATCCTTAACGAGGCTGATTCCGGTCCTAGAGCCGTCGCGCAAGACCGTGACCCGGTCGGCGATGCGGAAGATCTCCTCGAGATGATGCGAGATAAATATTATGCCTAGGCCTTCGCCCTTGAGTCGTGCAATCAGCGCGAACAGCGTGTCCACCATTGGCTCGTCGAGAACCGCAGTCGGTTCGTCGAGGATGAGAACCTTGGCTTCGAGCGAGATCGCTTTTGCGATCTCTACCATTTGTTGTTGGGCAATGCTGAGCTTGCCCACCGGCTTCTTCTGGTCGATGGAAATCTCAAGCCTGTCGAGCAGATCGCGAGTCCGCAAGCGCATCGCGGAGCGATCGACCGTACCGAACGGAGTCTTGGGAAAGTGGCCGAGGAATATGTTTTCTTCGGCCGAAAGATGTGGAGCTAGGGCCAACTCTTGGTGGATGACCACGATACCTTGACTGAACGCATCGCGGGGGGAGTTGAGACGAATCTCGCGGCCGTTGATTAATAACCGGCCAGCATCCGGCTGGTGAACGCCCCCGAGCACCTTAATAAGCGTCGACTTTCCGGCCCCGTTCTCGCCCACAATTGCGTGAACCTCGCCGGAGCGGACCTCAAGGTCGACATCTGAGAGAACGGTGTTCCCGGAAAACAACTTGCCGAGTCCCCGGACCTCGATCAGCGCACTTTCCCCCTCAATGGAATTGGAATTGGCGAGGGCGTTGCTTGCCATGACGGTCCGGGGTCCTTGCTTTGCTATCTCTATTTGCAGGGATTGGGCGTGGGCTCGAAGTCTCCCCATCCGCGTCCAATCCATTCATCGGCGTTTTCGGAAACAACGGTCGGGCTGTCAGGCAACTGTAATTGCTGGCCTGGCTGCTCATAGGCCTGCTGTCCGGGTATTTCCTTGCCCATCAGTGTGTAGATTACCGCACGAAGGCCGATGTCGGCGATAAATGGTGTGTAGTTGCCATCGGCGCTAAAGGTGCCCGCCTTCACCGACTTAAATCCGGCATTCGATCCATCGAACGTGTAGTGGCGAATGTTGTCCTTGCAGCGGTCGGCCCGAGCGATGGCAAGCTGCGCACCCCACGAGGATTCCTCAGCATGAGAGAACACTGCATCGATCTCGGGATTGGCGGTCAGGAAATCCTCCATCAGCTTGACCGCAGGATCGCGGATCCATTGACCATCACCAACTGCGAGCACCTTGATATCCGGATATTTTTCCAGAACGTTCTTCATGCCTTGGTCGCGGTCAACGGCCGGCGAAGAGCCTTTCAGGCCGGTAATGGCGACGATGTTCCCCTTGCCGTTGAGATCCTTGGCCATGCGCTCGGCGACTTGCTCGGCCATTGTCACGTTGCTCTGGCCGATGAAGAGTGTTTTCTCGCTCGGCACGTCCCGATCCATCACGACCAGAGGAAGTCCGGCATCCATGACGGCGCGTGCTGCCGGAACGAGGGCTGCCGATTCCACCGGGCTCAGCAGGACCCCGTCTACGCCGCGGGCAAGGAGATCGCGAACGTCGTTGCTCTGCTTGGCCACGTCGACATTACCGTCGAGGACGATCAGCTTGATGTTGGGATGGCGGCATGCCTCGGCCTGCAGGGCCTCCAGCATGGACACCCGCCAAGGGTGGTTGAAGCCGGTCTGCGAAAAGCCAATCGTGAGGTCTTTCGCCTCGCCATTTATCGAAACCGGCCCCTCCTCCAGCGGCAAGACGTCGGTGAAGGGCAGCTTGGCGTAGAACTCGCCGAGTTCGGCGCAGGTTTTGCCCGAAATCGGCTGCTTTTCCTGCGCCAGCGAACTCGAAACAGGCACCAGCGCCAGTAGCGAAAGCGCGACAAGTGTTTTTCTAATCACTATGTTCTCCTCTCATTTGCTTCATTTTTATTTCAGATATTTCAGCTCTTCCCGACGCGAACTGTCCTCATGCGGCTACCTTTTCAAATTATCTTCCCGCCGCCCCGACGGTCGGTCTGTCGGCCAACCAATGCACGAGATTGAGCCAAAGCCGCGCATAGCCGACCCAACCGACGAATTCGGGCGGGCCCCAGTGCGGACCGCAATCGGATGAGAAGACTGCGGTGCGACCGCTTTCGAACTGCCTGACTGCGATCAACGGATCGTCGCCTGCCGTGGCGACCAGGCGCCCCTCGGCCCGCATGACGGACCGGTTGTAACCGAGAAGATGCGGCCAGTCCGATAGACCCGAAACCACAGGGTGCCCGGGCTCGGTGATCGAGGGAAAGATACCTTGGGGTTGCTCTTGGCGGTCGTCCGATGCAAGGAGCGAGATCGGCAGCATGTCGTCAACTGGAGTACCGAAATAGTTGCCTTTGGCTTGGATGCCCTGGAAGGTGAGATAGCCTCCGATCATTAGAAATCCGCCGCCCTGCCGAACGAAACTGGACAGTAGTTCAAGTCGGTTGGGCGTCTTTTCCGATCGCACGAACGTGCGCTCTGGCAGCAGCAGCGTATTCGCGCCGATGTCACTCAGGATGACCACATCGAAAACGCGCAGATCGTCGATGGTTGAAGGGAAAATGTTGGTCGCGATGTGCGACGGTTGATAGGTCACGTCGACGCCGCCTGACCGGAGTGCGTCAATGAGCTCAGTCCCGCCCTCGTGATAGGAAGACGTCTCGAACGAATCGAACCCCTTGGTGTGGATGCATTGCGTAAACCAGGATTCCCCCGCAAAAAGCACTTTCAGTCGGTCACCCATGGACAGGTCCCATTTCGAGAGTACGGCCGTGGAATTCGCATCGACATCACCGACAATCCGCCAGGGGCGGCCTCGGTCCGTCTGCAAAGACTGGCAGAAAGGCCGCATTGACGCAAGTGTCATGACGTTCGTACGTTATGTCGAAAGAACGGAGTGTTCCCTGCATGCCGAAGAAATGGAATAAGCCGCTTCCCGGGGACAGCCCCGTTCCGCTCTGGTTTCAGATCGCGGAGCGGTTGCGGACAGCAATCAAGGAAGGGCAGTTCCGTGCTGGCGATACGCTGCCGTCCGAAGCCCAGCTCAACCGTACGTTCGGCGTGAGCCGGGCGACGTCTCGCTCCGCACTTGACCATCTCGAGCACGATGGATTGATCACGCGCCACTCCGGCAAGGGCTCCATCGTGATCACCCCACGCGTCGACCAGCCTGCCACCGAGATGGCGGGATTTGCTGAGGACATGCGCCACAGGGGGCTTCGCCCGTCCTATGAAACCCACTTTGTGGGACCGGTGGCTGCTCCGGCCGAAGTCGCGGAAGCTCTGGCGGTGAAAGTGGGCTCGCCTGTGTACCAGTCGAAGCGGCTGCTTAAGGCCGACGAGCTTCCGATCGGCTTTGCGGTTTCCTGGCTTTCGCCCGGCCTGTTTCGCAACGTCGAGCCGCCGACGGCTGCCGAACTCGACCGCGGATCGCTTTATGATTGGCTCGCGCGGCAGTGCGGCGTGAGGATCACGGCCGCTCGTGAATTCATCGAAGCGGCCATAGTCGAGAAGGCTATGGCCAACGAACTCAGGGCCAAACCCGGATCGGCCGTTTTGATCGCGCGGCGTCTTTCGCGGGGTGCGGACGGTCTGCCGGTCGAATATGCGGTTCTACATTTTCGTGCCGACCGCTACCGGTTTCATCTGGAGGTTAACCGGTAATGACGGCTTCACCGCCGGGCACGTCACAGGTACGTTTGAAGCAGCGGAATGGATCGTGATTGATCCTGACTTGAATCTACGAGCGGGCCGACCGCGCCTCCACATCCAACACGACATTACGCAAGGAAACCAAGAATGCGTGCAGTCCTGCTTAATCAACCCGACGAGGCGCGGGAGAACATGGTCCTCACCAATGTTTCCGAACCCACACCGAAAGCCGGAGAGGCGCTTGTGGCGGTGTCGTTCGCAGGCTGCAACTTTGCTGACACGATGATGCGGCGCGGCACCTATCCGCATCCCAAGGGGTATCCACTCGTAGCCGGACTGGAAATCGCGGGGCGTGTCGTTGCGGTGGGCCACGGGGTCACCGATGTAGACATCGGAGACAGGGTCGCCGGGTTCTCGGAGGATGCAGGTGGCTTTGCCGAATTCTGTACTATTCCGGCGAAGCGTCTGGTGCACATCCCCGACGCGATCGGCCTCGATACGGCTGCTGCTCTTCTGGTCCAAGCCACCACCGCTTGGCACATGCTGCATGCAGTCAGCAGCACCAAACGCGGCGACACGATCTTGGTGCACGCGGTCGGTGGCGGCGTGGGACTCTATCTGACCCAACTTTGCGTTGCAGCGGGGGCGACCGTGATCGGGACAATTGGAACGACCGGCAAAGAACGCCGACCGCTGGAGTACGGCGCCGCGAAAGTAATCAATCGCGTCGACGAGGATTTCGTCGCTGCGGTCATGGAATTCACCGACGGCAAGGGCGTTGACAAGGTCGTCGATTCTACCGGCGGAAGCATTCTCGACCGCAGCTTCGATACGATACGCCTGCTCGGCCATGTCGTCAGCTATGGCGAGGCTGAAGCGAAGCCTTATGCCAATCTGTGGGAACGCCTTGTGCAGCGGTCCCTCACGTTCACGCGCTTCCATCTTGGGCATGTGGATTTCGGATCGGTAGCTTGGAAGAACAGTGTCGCCGACATTCTGGGACGAGTATCACAGGGTACGCTCAAGGTGCCGATCGAAGGGGTATTCCCGCTCGACAGGGTGCAAGAAATGTATGACCGGCTGGAATCGCGGCAAGTGGCGGGAAAGCTGATTCTCCAGATCGCCGATTGAGCCGCAGGGCAGCCACCGAGAAAGTCACCGCTGGCCATGACAACCTGCAGCTGATGAAGAGCCTTTCGTGGCTTCCCAGCTGAGAGTTCTGTTCGCCCACTGGCAAGGCACAGTGCTTGAACGGGCGGCTTCCGATCCAACTAGCGACAGGCAGTGGGGAGGGTTCACTTGCCTCCGCCCGCGCCGAAAGATTTCCTCCGCATTGCGCTTCTGGATCACGTGTCCATGACGGAGGATCGCAGCAGCCCTTGGCCGCTGGCAACCTTAAGTGCAAGTTTGAAGAACGTGTCGCGCTCCTCTTCCGACAGAGGCTCTAGCAGTTCTGCCTGTCGTCGCCGGGACGCCTCGATGAGGTCGGCGAGCAGCGCCCTGCCGGTCTCGGTCACGAGGAGCCGCTTCTCGCGACCGTCGGTGTCGGAAGCTTCCTGGACGATGTAGCCTCGCTGTTCGAGAAGCGAAACGGCGCGGCTGATTGTATTCTGGGGACGCGGGAAGATCTCCCTGATTTCCTTTGCGCGAATTCCCGGAAACCGGTCGATCGCGTAGAGCGCTGACCAAGCTTGGACCGGTATGCGAAACCGGCGTTCGATAAAGCGGTTGGTGACTGCGTTGTTACCGAGAACGATATAGCTGATCACCATCAACTCCCGCAGTTCACCTGCGAAAATCTCGTCCAGCAGTCCGTTGGCGGCATTTGCCATTCGTGTGCCTCCGCGCTGTTCCGCCACCTGGTGCGCTGCGTCATGTGTACCGCCGCGTATGGCATCCGTACATTTCAACCCATATGGATTCAACTTGCCATATCAATCCAGATGGATCAATGTTCGCCTTACGCGTTTCTGGAGGTTGGAATGTTTGCATTGGGCGTCGATGTCGGAGGCACCTTTACGGACCTGGTCCTGGCCAACCTGGCGGATGGATTGGTGACTATCCACAAGACGCCGTCTACCCCGGCCAACCCGGCGGTTGGCGTGGTGGAGGGCATTCGTGGAATTTGCGAGATTGCGGGTGTGACGCCCCAGCAGATCGAGGCGGTCTTCCACGGCACGACGGTTGGCACTAACGCCATGCTCGTCCATGACGGCGCTGTCACCGGGATGATCACCAATGAAGGCTTCAGGGACATTCTCCATATTGGACGCCACCAGCGGCCGCAGCACTACTCGATCATGCAGGACCTGCCTTGGCAGAGCAGACCGCTGATCCGTCGACGCTTTCGCAAGACCGTTGCCGGGCGACTCGATGCCAAGGGCGCCGAGCTTACAGCGCTAGACGAGGACGCCGTAGCTAGGGCCACGCGCGAGCTCGGCGACGCCGGTGTCGAGGCCATCCTCATCGGCTTCCTGTTCTCCTATGTGAACCCGGCCCACGAAAAGCGGGCCGCGGAGATCGTTCGCGACCTCCTGCCGGATGTGTTCGTGACGACGTCGGCCGAAGTGTCGCCCCAGTTCCGCGAGTTTGAACGCTTCACCACGGCGGCCATGTCCGCCTTCATTGGCCCTAAGGTGCGCCGCTACATCAGCAATTTGAGTGATGAATTGCGCAAACTCGGCGTCACGGGCGAACTACGAGTCATGACCTCGAGCGGAGGCTTGGCAACACCCGAGATGATCGCCGACCGTCCCGCCACGACCTTGTTGTCGGGCCTTGTGGCCGGCGTGCGCGGCGGCGCCTGGGTCGGCGAGCACGCAGGGACCGACCGCCTCGTCACGCTCGACATCGGCGGGACGAGCGCCGACATCGGTATCATCCGTGACGGCCGCCTCGCTGAGGCCGATGCGCGTAGCGCCAAGATAGCTGACTTTCCGGTGATGCTGCCGATGATCGACATTCATACGATCGGCGCTGGTGGCGGCTCGATCGCTCACATCGACCGGGGCAAGGCGTTTCGGGTCGGCCCGCAAAGTGCGGGCGCCGATCCCGGACCGGCGGCCTACGGTCGCGGCGGCACTGTGCCCACGGTGACCGACGCCAATCTCGTGCTCGGCCGGCTGGTCGCCGACAATTTCCTGGGTGGCCGCATGTCGCTCGACACTCAGGCATCGGAGCGCGTCATTGGCGAACTTGCGGCAGCGCTCGGGCGCACACCGGAGGAAACCGCCGAAGGTGCCCTGACCGTGCTTAACAGCAACATGGCTAACGCCATCCGCTCGCGGACTGTCCAGAAAGGCATCGATCCGCGCGAGTTCACGCTGGCCGGCTTCGGCGGCGCCGGCCCGCTGCACGCGGCCGAGGTCGCATCGATGCTGGACATGCAGCACGTGCTGATCCCGCCGCATCCAGGCATCACCTCGGCGGTGGGATTGCTGACAGCCGATTTGGAGTATCATGCGCTTCGCACCGCCTTCGCAGTAAAGGGAACGCTCGAGATCAGTCGTCTTCAGGGCCTATTCGACGACATGGAGAAGGAACTCCGAGCGATCTTCGCGCGCGACAAGGTTCCCGCCGCTCGCGTCAGGATGCTGCGTCAGGCTGACCTGCGCTATGTCGGTCAGGGCTACGAGTTGAAGATCGACGTGCCGGACGGACCGCTCGGCGAGGCGTCGCTGGAGACAGTCTGGAAGGCTTTCCACGATCGCCATCGCGAGGAGTACGGACACGCGTTCGAGGCCAGCCCGATCGAGATCGTCACCGTCAAGGTTCGGGGCCTTGGCCTGGTCGACAAGCTGGCCGAGCCGCCGGCCTATACCGCTTCGGGCGAACCGCGGCAGGTGGGCGCGGGACGGTGCGTGTTCCGCTTCGATGACGCGCTGAAGACCTACGACACGCCGCACATCGAGCGAACGTCACTTCCCGTCGACCGCAAGTTCAGCGGCCCGGCGATCCTGCTGCAAACCGACACCACAGCCGTAGTGCCGCCGGGCTGGACTTACTGGGCCGACCGCTTCGGCAATGTGCGCATGTCGCGCGAGAACCGGGCGTAAGGGGAGCCACCATGAAGACCAGAGTCGATCCCTTCCTTGCAGCGGTCATCCATGGAGCGCTGGAGAACATTGCCATCGAGATGGGCCACAAGCTCATGCGTATGAGCTATTCCAGCATCATTCGCGAAAGCGAGGATTTTGGCGCCGCGCTGACCGATGCAACCGGCCGCCAGCTGTGCGAATGCACGATGAGCACGCCCCTGCAGTCCGGGCCGATTCCGGGCTACATCGCCGGCATACTGCGCGAACTCGACAAGCGCCACGACACCGTCAATCCCGGCGACGTGTTCATGCACAACGACCCCTATGGCGGCGCCTCGCACGGACCCGACGTCGGTTTCGTGGTGCCGATCTTTCACAAGGGAGAACTCGCCGGCTTCTCGGTGACGACCGCGCACCATCTCGATATCGGCGCGCTGACGCCGGGCAGTTGCGGTATCGTTGACGCGGTGGACACTTACGCCGAAGGCCTGCAGTTCAAGGCCGTGCGTGTCTACGAAGCCGGCCGTAAGGTGGAACCTGTCTGGCAGATCCTGCGCAGCAACATCCGCATCGCCGATCTCGTCGTTGGCGACATGGAGGCGCAGGTGGCCGCCGCACGCATCGGAGCGGATCGCTACGCAGCGCTCCTCGATCAGTATGGGCTCGACACAGTGACGGGTGCCTACGAAGACCTGCTAGACTATTCGGAACATCTGATGCGCGATGCCATCACGCGCGTCCCCGACGGTCGCTACAACGCCAAGACGTTCATCGACGGCTACTTGGACAGTCCAGATCCGGCCCTCAAGGAACTGCCGATCGAGGTGACGCTTACGGTCAAGGGTTCCGACATCCATGTTGACCTGACCGGAACGGCGCCGCAGACGTCGAACAAGCCAATCAACATGCCGCTGGTAGGGACGGTCGATTGCGCGGTCTGGCTGACCCTGCGCTCGATCCTTCTCGACAGCGACGTCTATGGACCGATCCCGCAAAACAGCGGCCTGACCCGACCGATCACCATCTTCGCGCCGGAAGGGTGTCTTGCCAATCCGATATTTCCGGCACCCGTTATCGCCCGTTTCTGCCCGGGCAATGCCGTTGCCGATACGGTGATGAAAGCAATAGCGCCCGCCGTGCCGCAACAGGTGAGCGCCGGTATCGGCAACCTCCGCGTCATGGCCTTCAGCGGAGTCTCGCAGAACGCGCCCTGGGTGCATATGGAGATCATGGAAGGCGCTTATGGCGGCCGATACGGCAAGGACGGCATGGACGCCGTCGATACGCTCTACGCCAACACGCGCAACAATCCGATCGAGGACATCGAGTCCCATCTGCCGTTGCGCGTGCTCAACTATGAACTGCGCGAGAACGTCGCCGGCGCCGGCGCCTCGCGCGGCGGGATTGGTTCAATACGCTCTTTCGAACTTCTCGAAGACGGCGCCGTATCGATCGAAGGCGATGGGCAGCGCTTCCGCCCTTGGGGGTTCCTCGGCGGCGCGGATGGCTCACCTGCTAAGGTGGAACTCGCGCATGCGGGCGGCGGCGTCGACGATCTGCCGTCTAAAATTCCCTACCGCCATCTGGCGAAGGGGGATCGCATCACCGCCTACGGCCCGTGCGGCGGTGGATACGGCAATCCGCACGAGCGCGACCCGCAGGCCGTGCTCGACGATGTTCTGGACGGACTGATCGACGCTGAAAAGGCGCGGTCGGATTACGCAGTCGCTATCACCGGCGCCACGGTAGACGCCGCCGCTACGCTGGCACTACGAACAAGCAATAACGGGAACTTCGGCGTTTCACAGAGGAGAGACAGATGACACGCACGGCAATCATTACGGGGCTGGCATCCGCAGTTGTGCTGGCCGGGCTGTTGCCCGCTTCGGCTCAGGAAGGGGTCGTCAAGGCCAAGGAGAATATCGCCAACTATTCGGGCATTCCTGACTTCGTCGCGGCCGGCGAACCATTCGACGCCAAGGCCTGCATGGCTGGGAAGAAGATATTCACGATCCCAGCTTCGAGCGCGATCCCATTCATCAAGACGATCAGCGACCAAAAGTCGAAGGTCGCTGCCGAACTCGGGTTTGAGCACATGGAATGGGAAAACCAGGGCAACCCGACACAGTGGATCCAGGGTATGGAGTTCGCAGCCAATAACGGCTTCGACCTTGTCAGCCTGTTGGCCGGCGCTGATCCACGTTTCTTCGAGCCGCAGGTCATGCAGACCCAGGCCAAGGGTTTGAAGGTCGTAACGTCGCATCTGACCGGCCTAGAGCAGAACCCTCCGGCGGGCGTCGATGCGGCGGTCGCCATCGACTACCGCAAGGCGGGTGAACTGATGGCCGACTGGACGATTGCAAAGACAAGTGGCAAGACAAATGCGCTGGTCATTGTGTCCAACGAAGCGCTGTCGACGGATTCGATCGTCAGCGGTCTCAAGGAGGCCTTCGATACCAGGTGCCCGGACTGCAAGTACGAGATCGTCAACGTGCCGATCACCGACTGGGCAACGAAGATCCAGCCGACCGTTGCCGGTGCGCTCCAAGCCAATGCGGAGCTGAACTACGTCATTCCGATCTATGACAGCATGTCGACCTTCGTGACGCCTGCGATCGCCATTGCCGGGCGCAATGACGCGGTAAAGGTCGCGACATTCAATGGTACCCCCTTCGTTCTTGACCTGATTCGGGCAGGCGACGTCGAGATGGATATCGGCGAAAACCTCGACTGGATCGCCCACGCCATGCTTGATGCCGAGATGCGCCTACTCTGCGGCAAGGAGACGATCCGCGACTCCAAGGTTCCGTTGCGTGTCTTCGATTCCGCCAACATTGCTGAGGCCGGCGATCCGGCCGATGCCGCCATGGGTTACGGCGATGCCTATGTCGCGGGCTATCGCAAGCTCTGGCAGATAGCCGAGTGAGCAGCACGCCCGTCCCACGACTGAAGCTCAAAGGGTTGACGAAGTCCTTTGGCGGGGTCCACGCGCTGTCGCGCGCGGACCTCGCGGTAATGCCAGGAGAGATACTCGGGCTCCTCGGCAAGAACGGTTCGGGCAAGTCGACACTCATCAAGATACTTTCCGGCTTTCACAAGCCGGACGAAGGCTCCCTCGAAATCGACGGAAGGCCGGTACAGCTGCCCATTCCACTTGGCAACAGCGAGAAGATCGGTCTTTCCTTCGTGCACCAGAACTTGGGCCTTCTGGCCGAGGCGACGGTCCTTGAAAACTTTATCGCGGGCGACCATCAGCGGGTGAACTCCCTGTTCATCGACTGGAACGCCGAGTCGGCACGCGCCAGACGGCTGTTCGAGCGCAATCATCTCGATCTCGACCCGCGGGCAATCGTCGACAGTCTTTCGCCAGTCAAGCGGGCGCAACTTGCAATAGTTCGCGCAGCTGATCGGATCGACGCGCATGCCGAGCATGGTTCGCCGGGTCTGCTTGTTCTCGACGAGCCGACGCCCTTCCTGCCAGCGGCAGATGTGCGCGAACTCTTCACAATGATGCGACGGCTGAGGGAGACGGGCGTCAGCATCATCTTCGTCTCCCACGACATCGACGAGGTTATGACGATCACCGACCGCGCAACGGTGCTGCGCGATGGCCATGTCATCGACACTTTCGACATGGCTCAGACCAGTCGCGCGCATATCGTCGAGGCAATTGTCGGGCGGGCCGTTGCGCAGGAGCGGATGGTCGCAGATGCACTGCCCGCACAGTACGCGGCCTCGAATGTCGTCGGGCTCTCGGGCAAGACAATCAGCAATCTCGACATCCATGTCGCGCCCGGAGAGATCCTCGGACTGACCGGGCTGATCGGCTCCGGCTATGACGACGTGCCCTATCTGCTGGCCGGTGCGCAAAAGGCAATCGACGGCAGGCTTGAGATCGGCGATATTGTCCACAATCTCGCTACGATGACCCCGTTCGCGGCGATCGCCGCCGGCATCGTGTTCATTCCGGCCGATCGGCAGAAGCTCGGGCTCGCACTCGATCTGAGCCTGACCGAGAACGCGATGCTGCCGATGGCGGCGCGCGGCGACGATCGCTTCCTTCTGAGACATGGCGCCCGCGAAACGATGACCGCCGAGTTGATGCGTGCCTTCGTGGTGAAGGCAGAAACGCCGTGGCAGGCGGCGTCGGAACTTTCCGGCGGCAACCAGCAAAAACTGTTGCTTGGAAAATGGCTGCAGCTTGCACCGCGCCTGATCCTGCTGGACGAGCCGACACAGGGCATTGATGTCGGTGCGCGCCGGGAGATATACGACCGCCTGCTTCAAGCCTGCGCTCAGGGCGCCGCGATAATCTGCGCGACATCGGAATTCGAACAACTCGAAATGATCGCGCATCGGGTCCTGGTCTTCGAGCGCGGCCGCATAAAGACCGAACTGACTGGCAGCGAGGTCAGCAAGGCCACGATCGAAGCCGCCTGCTACGGGGAGACGCGCGCACATGCATCGGCGTAGGGAATCCCATGCCTAGATTCGGTCACCAACTCGAACGTTTCGGCCTGCTCCTGGTTTGGCTGGTGGTCATCGCCCTGTTCGGCATGATGCGCCCCGACACTTTCCTCAGCTGGTCGAACTTCTCGTCGATCTTCGGGTCGGAGGCAGTCTTGGTGATCGTCACGCTCGGACTGATCATTCCGCTGACGGCCGGCGACTTCGACCTGTCGATTGCCCAGACATTGACCTTTGTGTCGATGCTGACGGCACTGCTCAGTGCGCGCATGGGCATACCGCTCGGCTATATCATACCGGTCGCGCTTGCTGCCGGCGCGGTCGTCGGTCTGGTCAACGGCGCCATCACTCTCTATTTTCGGGTGCATTCGCTTATCGTCACGCTGGGCGTTGGGACGTTTCTCCACGGCATCACTCTGTGGATGAGTGACAGCCAGACGATCAGCGGCGTCTCTCGCACGTTGATGCAATACGTGATCATCAACCGTATCGCGGGCATCCCGATCAGCTTCTACTATGCGATCGTTCTCGCTGCGATCATCTGGTACGTCCTGTCCTACACCGTATTTGGTCAGCAATTGCTCTTCACCGGCCGGGGGCGCGAGGTCGGGCGGCTAACCGGGGTGGCCGTCGGACGCGTTCGCATGAGCGCCTTCGTTGCCTCCGGTGTGCTGGGCGCGATTGCCGGGGTCATCTACACCGGCACCACGGGTTCGGCCAATCCGACCTCGGGAACGACCTTGCTGCTCCCTGCCTTCGCAGCCGCGTTTCTCGGCGCCACCTGCATCAAACCCGGACGGTTCAATGCCTGGGGCTCGGTGATTGCGGTCTACTTCCTCGTTACCGGCATTAACGGCCTGTCCGTGCTTGGCTTCCGGACCTTTGTCCACGACCTGTTTTACGGCGGCGCCTTGGTGCTTGCGGTGATGATCTCGCAGCTCGTCAGCGGGCGAAAGGAGCGCGTTCTTTGAATCACTCCCTCAAGAAAATCCCAGCGTCACTGGGCATCGACGTCGACAGGCTGTGGGCGCGGCACATGGAAATGGCCAAGATCGGCGCCATCGCCGGCGACGGCAATTGCCGCCTGGCGATGTCGGCCGAAGACGCTCAGGCCCGCGACCTGCTTGCATCATGGTGCCGCGACGCTGGACTTGATCTCCATGTCGACCGGGCCGGAAACATGTTCGCTGTGCGTGCCGGAACCGAGCCGGCACGAGCGGTTATTGCATCGGGCAGCCACCTTGACACGCAGCCCCATGGCGGCCGTTTCGATGGTATATCGGGCGTCCTGGCGGCGCTTGAGGTGGTCGAAACGCTGAACGATGCCGGTGTGCAAACGGCCGCGCCGATCGCTGTCGTGAACTGGACGAACGAGGAGGGTGTTCGTTATGCGCCTGGCCTCCTGGGGTCAGCCTGGTATGCGGGCCTGATCGACGACGAACGTCTTGCCAGTGTGCGCGCCGTCGATGGCACGCTGTTCGAGGAGGAGGCGCGACGGCGCGGCTGGCTCGGCGATCGACCAGAAAAATTTGAGATGGGCGCTTTTGTCGAGCTTCACATCGAACAGGGACCCGTACTTGAGCGCGAGGGACTGCAAGTTGGGATCGTAACGTCGGTGCAAGGTCTGAAATGGCTGGACGTTGAAGTCGACGGCATGGACGCGCATGCCGGCACGACGCCGCTCGACCAAAGGCAAGATGCGCTTCTTGCCTCGGCGCGGATGCTGGTCGCGCTCCACGACGCTGGCCGCCGCTGCGGTTCCGCCGCGCGCGTGAGCGTCGGCCGGCTCCGCACGGCAACTGATGGGCCGAGCACGATTGTCGGCGAAGCGTCCTTCGTCATCGACATTCGCCATCCCGACTCGGCCACGCTTGCGAAACTCTGCGAAGAATGTGCGACCCTTTGCAGGGAAATCGGCAAGGAATCGGGATGCGCTGTGGGCGTAGAAGAGCGGATTTCGGTGCCGCCGGTTGAGTTCGAGGCGGTCTGTGTCGATGTTCTTGAACGTGGAGCCGCCGACCGCGGATATGCCTATCGCCGCATGACCAGCGGCGCGCTGCACGACGCTGCCAATGTCGCCAAGGTTGCGCCGACGGCGATGTTGTTCGTGCCGTGCCGTGACGGTATCAGTCATAATGTTCGGGAGTACGCCTCGCCGGAAGATCTTGAGGCCGGGGCAAATGTGCTCCTTGATGCGATATACGCCTTGGCAAGATAGACACAAACGACCAAGGCAAAGCCTCCTCGCTGCCTGCGGATCGCATGGACACCTCAATTTCTGCGGACCATCACGAGTAGATTTCGGCTAAGATCAGACTTGGGGAGCGCAGCCCACCGCCCTTATCGCGGCTTCCTGAGAACCATCGCTCTGAATCAGATGGGCCTGGGTCGTGCCTGCAGTATCTGCCTCCCGCGCACCCATTCCGACGGCGGGCGATAATGCGTCCGACATGCCGCCACCCGCCGGCTGAATGCCAAGCACGACGCTATCGTTGCCACGCGCGACGACGCGAAGGGACCTCTCTTCGGACTGCACCGTCCTGGCGTCACGTTAGCGGCGAAGGGATGAGTCGATGAACCAATCAAGGTAATTCCACCCCGACGCAGCGGGCGGTATTGCGAATGTGGCTTGCCATGGCCTTTGCCGCCAACTTTGCATCGCGTTGGCGAAGCGCGGCCACTATACGTCTGTGCTCGCCGATGGATTCGCGCATACGTGCTGGTGCGGTGACTGGGATCGGCTGGATCTGGGTGGCGGTCAGTCGGTCGCGCACCGAATGATAGAGGTCTACGAGCATCCTGTTGGGACAGGCGGAAGCGATGATCAGGTGGAATTGCAGGTCGGCCTCGACGTTCGCAAGCAGATCTCCGGCTTCCCAATGGCGCTCCATGTTGTCGGTTTCCAAGTCCAGCCTTTGCAGATCGGTCTCAGACATGAAACTGGCGGAGAGGCCGACGATCTGGCCCTCCAACATCAATCGCGTCTGAAAGACTTCGGCGACTGGGTAACTTTCGCTATAGCGCCAACGTGCCATGTGTCGGGAATTGGCAGAGCGTTCCGGGCTGACGAAGGTGCCGCGACCGGGTTCTGTTCGTAGAAGCCCGATCGCCTCCAGTGTCAGCAATGCCTCGCGAAGCGATGCGCGGCTGACCTTGAGCGTCTCAGAGAAGATGCGTTGGGAGGGCACTTTCTCGCCGGCCTTCAACTCGCCGCTCAAGATCATGCCTTGGATCTTGCGAGCTACGGCTTGGGTCACTGGCGTGCGCGACAGCATCAATTTTTCCCTCGTTGAACCTTAGATGGCTGGGATCACCTTGGTCGATAGCCGATCCCAGCCCCCAGCGGAACGCCTTGCATTTCCGTATGACGCGTGATTGTCTGGTCAGACTGGTCTGACCGGTCTAACCAATTTTACTGCTCGGAACCACCAACACAAGGGGAATCGAATGAACAAAAAGCACTTCTGGCGAACACTGCTGGCCTCGGGAGCACTCGCTCTTGCCACTCTGACGCCCACATTTTCACAAGCCGAAGAGTTGAACGTCGGCGCCAATGTCGGCAACGTTCCCTGGGAGTTCCAGGATGCCAGCGGCAACACGGTCGGCTTCGAGATCGACCTCATGACCGAAGTCGGCAAGCGTCTCGGCATGGACGTGAAATTCACCAACATCCCCTTCCAGGGTCTCTTCGCGGCCGTTCAGTCAGGCCAGATCGATGCGGCCGTATCGTCGATCACCATCACCAAGAAGCGCCTGGAATCGGTAAGCTTCGCGCAGCCCTACTACGACAGCGACCAGTCGCTGACCGTGAAGGCCGACAGCGGCATCGAGGGCCTCGCTGGCATGGAAGGCAAGACCGTTGGCGTCGACACCGGCTCGACCGGCGACATCTGGGTGACCGAACACCTAGCCGAGACCAAGATTGCCACCGTCAACAAGTATGAGGGCCTGACACCCGCCATGCTGGACCTGCAGGCTGGCCGCATCGACGGCTACGTCTCCGACATTCCCGCACTTCTCTACTACGTGAAGGACAAGCCGCAGTTCAAAGTGGTCGAACGCATCAAGACCACCGAGCAATACTCGGTGATGTTCAACAAAGACGCTCCGTTGGCGAGCAAGGTCAACGACGTCATCACCGAGATGAAGAAGGACGGAACGCTGGCGACAATCCATGAGACGTGGTTCGGCACAAAGCCCGATGAAGGGCTCGCCACCTCGACCGTGATGGATATGCCCAAGCTCTGATACCGGCCATCATCAGGACAGGGGGTCGCGCCAATGCGGCCCCTGTCTGTCGGAAGGGGGGCTGAATGTCAGTTTTCGATACGTTCCTGAACTACCGCGTCTTCGTCGATACACTTCCGCTGATCCTGAGCGGCCTGATGACGACGCTGACCCTGGGTTTTACATGCATCGTCATCGGTTTCGTCGCCGGTGTGTTTCTGGCCATGCTGAGGCTTTATGGACCCGGCCCTGTACGCTTCCTCGCGGTCGCCTATATTGACGTGCTGCGCTCGATCCCCGTGCTAGTGCTGCTCTTCGTAGTCTATTACGCGCTACCCTTTGCCGGTATCCGGCTTACCTCGTTCACCTCGGCTACAGCCGCCATCTCCATGGTATCTGCCGCCTATTCCGCCGAGATCGTCCGCGCCGGCATCGAGGCGATCCCAAAGGGCCAGTTCGAAGCCGCCCGGGCCCTTGGACTGCATTTTGCTACGACGATGCGCAAGGTGATCCTGCCGCAGGCCATCCGCATCGTCGTGCCCCCGCTGACCTCGAATGCCATCAACGTCATGAAGGACACGGCGCTTGCGTCAGTGGTGGCGATGCCTGATCTCCTGAAGCAGGCCAACCAGGCGCAAGCCTTGGCTGCCAATCCAACGCCGCTGATTGTTGCCGCGGTCATATACCTCATCATCCTGCTGCCGCTCGTACGTCTGGTTGGCGTGTTCGAAAAGCACCTTTCCCGACCAAGCCGCTGAACCATTCCGCGAGGACCTATGCCGCTAGATATTGACTTTGTTCGCTCCCAGTTTCCTGCGCTCTCGGGCGGCTGGGCCTTTTTCGACAATGCCGGCGGATCGCAGGTACTTCGGACCGTAGCCGAGCGTGTGTCGGACTACCTTCTGACGACCAGCGTGCAGACTGGGGCAAGCTATGAAATCTCGCAGCAGGCCACTACACGTGTGGCTGAGGCGCGCTCACGTATGGCCCAAATGGTCGGAGCAATCCGACCGGAGGAGATCGTGTTTGGCCACTCGACCACCGTGCTGGTTCGCTTCCTGGCGACGGCCATGGCCAGCCAATTCGCTCCTGGCGACGAGGTTGTCGTCACCGATTTCGACCATGAATCCAATATCGGTCCATGGATGATCCTCAAGGAGCGGGGCGTGATTTTCCGCACATGGGAGATCGACCGCGACACGCTGACGCTAGATCTCGACGCGTTGGATCGGCTCATGGGGCCGCGCACCAAGTTGGTCTGCGTAACCCACGCCTCCAACATTCTGGGCACCATCAACCCGATCCGGAAGATCGCGGATTTCGTACACGCACGCGGCGCACGTATTTGCGTCGACGGCGTCGCTTATGCGCCGCACCGTGCCATCGATGTCCAAGCGCTGGACGTCGATTTCTACGTCTTTTCTCTCTACAAGACCTACGGCCCCCATCTGGCGATAATGTACGGTCGTTATGAGGATCTATTGGAGCTAGACGGCCTCTATCACTACTTCTACGGCAAGGACAAAATCTCCGCCAAACTTGAGCCTGGCAACCCGAACTATGAGCTTGCCTGGGGCAGTGTCGGCATCGTCGAATATCTGGAGACACTCGGCGCCGGCGCCGGACGAGAGGCGATCGAGCGGGGTTTTGACGACATTGCCGAGCACGAGACTGTTATTGGCGAAATGCTGCTGTCATGGCTGCGCACACGCAATGACGTGAAGATCATCGGAGAACGTGACTGTACGGCAGCCCTGCGCGTTCCGACGATCTCGTTCTGTGTCGACGGCAAGTCACCCGCCGAAATCGTCAGCGCCGTCGACCAGCACAAGATCGGCGTGCGTTACGGCGATTTCCACTCACGCAGATTGGTTGAAGCGCTCGGTCTCGCCCCAGCTGGCCCGATTCGTGTATCCATGGTGCACTACAATACATGCGCAGAAGTTGATCGATTGATCGAGGTCCTTGACGGGAGTATTTCGCGCTAGGGTCTTCATAACATGAAGGAAACTCCGATATTGACAGTATCGGAGATTCTTCAGAATCCAATAATGTTTCGCGCCAGCAAACCTTTTCCATCGGTGACTAAAGGCGCGCCTAGTTGAAATGATCGCAGTTCGAGGATTGGACGGCAACGAATTTCTAGGCGGATAATTTCTGGGCTGCTTCGAAAGTACCGGAACGGACTTCGTTTGGTCATGGCTTGAACCTACGGGACGGGCCTACCTGGCTCAAGTCGGTTTACTTGTCAGGACCAACCGAGATGCTCAGAAGGCGTTGCTCGATAGTTTCTGCCGGGTCGCCCAATGGGCCTTGTCAGCGCAAAATGACTTGAGACGGGGAGGGACGATTTATAGCTTCTGCTGATGAGATATCCGTTCCGAGAGAACCAACCCGAGCCGCTGCTTTTACCTGTGCGGCTTCCTCTCGGCGACGCTTGCGCTCGCGCATGATTGTGTAAAGCCCGGTGGCGATGATGATGCAGGCGCCGATGAGCGTGTAGACATCGGGAAATTCGTCGAAGACAAGCATTCCAACGACTGCGGAAAACACCAGTCGCGAATAGCGGAATGGCGTTACCACCGAGATTTCGCCGATGCGGGTTGCCTCGGTTAACGCCCAGTAGGCCAAGACGCCAACCGCCAGGGCGCCGGTTAGATACCCAGCCTCCCAAACTGTAGGCATCACCGCACCTCCGTCAACGGCGAGAAGCGCGATGCCTGAGACCCCGACTGAAAAGAAACCCCAGGCCGACAATTGCAGAGACGAGATTGCTTTCGGCACCTTCCGGCTTGCCAGATCGCGTATTGCCAGACTGGCGACGCCTGCCACAGCCCAAATCACTTCCAAATCAAACCCATCCGTGCCCGGTTGGATGACCAGTAGAACCCCACAGAATCCGACTAGAATGGCTGTCCATCGGCGCCGGCCTACCGCCTCACCAAGCACCAGCGCTGCTCCCATGGTCACCAGCAGCGGCGTCGCTTGCAGTATCGTGGTGGCGGTAGCGAGCGGAATCAGGGTCAGTGCTGTGACAAAGCACACTCCCCCGAGCATTTCACTCATGTTCCTCAAGATTACGGCCGGATGAAAAAAACCCTTTGAGATCATTCGCGTGCCGGTCAAGCCGGCATAGATCGCAAAAATTAAGGCACCCGCAGACCCCAGAACCAGCAAAATCTGGCCCACCGGTAGGCCGGAAGCCACCAGTTTGATAAACATGTCCTCAGCGGCGAAACCCAGCATCCCCAGGACCATCAGGATTATGCCGCGCATATTGTCCATGGAACTCAGTCCGGGTTGGCTGGTGTTGCGACGCGCGCTGAAACGACGGCTTGGCGTCCCTACTCCGTTTGATCGCCTCGGGAAACCCTTTGTTGGGTCTAGTCAGAGACGGTTCCTTGTGTGGGGCAGGGCGGTCACGAGGGGGCATCGACGTCTGCCACGAGACGGTGCGGCATGCGTACAGAAACCGCCGTGCCGGCCCCGCCATCGGACACTCCCGGGAAGACGTATGGACTTCTGCTGTTCGACGCTCGTGCTATCGATACCACCCCGAAAGCTCTCCTGAGGCACCAATTCGAGCCGCTGCCTATGCCGATCGTTCAATCAGCGTCAGCCTGACGCTGACAGGTTACTGTTTTGCTGACAATGTAGTTCCAAAGGAGGATGCAATGGACCGTCTGCGACTTGGGGTAATCGGCCTTGGCTGGTTCGGCGAAATCCACGCGGAAACCGTGGCCGGCATTCCCAACCTGGAACTGGCCGCACTGTGTACCAGGACGCCAGAGCGGCTTGCCGACATGGGCAAAAAGTTCGGTGTGCGGAAGCTCTTCCGCGACTACAATGAGATGCTCGCCGACCCGGACATCGATGCGGTGTCGATATGCACCATGTGGGACCAGCACAAGGAGCCGGCTATCGCCGCCCTGGAGGCCGGAAAGCATGTCTTTCTTGAGAAACCGATCGCCTCGACCGTGGAGGACGCGCGAGCTATCACCGCAGCCTCGAAAGACGCCAAGGGCGTGCTCTACATCGGCCATATCGTCCGCTTCAATCCACGCTACCGCATGGCCAAGCAGGCCATCGATGAAGGCCGGATAGGCAAGATCGTCGCGCTGTCATCGCGGCGCAACATTCCAGCGGCGTGGACACCGACCATCCTGGACAAGATTGGACCGATCGTGGGTGACGCCATCCACGACACCGACATCATGCTCTGGTTCACGGGTGATCGCATAGTCTCGGCCTACTCTCAGACTGTCGACGTTCGCGGGCTCAAGCACCCCGATATCGGTCAGACCATGTACCGCTTCGCCGGCGGTGCCAGCGCCACACTGGAAACCGTCTGGTGCATGCCCGACAAGACGCCGTTCGACATTGACGAGCGAATGTCGATCATCGGCACCGAGGGCATCATCCATGTCCAGGACACGTTTCCGAACCTGGGCATAGTCGACGGCAACAAGCTTCACTCGCCCGACACCACCTATTGGCCGATGTTCGATGGTGTGCGTGGCGGCGCGCTGAGGGATGAGTTCAGCTATTTTGCCTCCTGTGCGCAATCGGGCAAGGCTGTCACCATCGGCACGGCCGAGGATGCGACGGCCGCACTTGAGGCGACGCTAGCCGCCGAGGCGTCGGCGAGCACCGGCAATGTCGTGAGGATCGGCTGATGTTGGAGTATGTATTCGATCATGTCGGCATAACCACGACCGAGGAGCAGCCTGAGGAAGACTGGGTCGAAGCCAGCAAGATCTGGGTGACTAATCCGCGCAATCACCCCGAGCACATCGAATTCCTTCGCTACCGCGAAGACAGCACCGTGCCGGCGGCGGTGCGTGACAATCCGCATGTTGCCTATCGGGTCAAGGAACTCGCGCCCTATCTCAAGGACGCCGAGGTATTGATCGAGCCTTTCGTTGTCGGTGACTTTCTCGAGGTCGTGTTTGTGCGAAAGCACGGCATGGTTTTCGAGTACATGCGCTACCTCAAGGACGGCTGGTTTAACAAATAAACGGCGCCTCGCATCCGACGAGGGACCGTCGTGCGGCCTACGGCACCGTACCGCATCGATCCTTCACCAATTTCACCGTCTTGAGCCTCAACTTTCGAACCTCACTAGGAGACTCGGCGGGGAACCTCCCCTAATGCAAATCGGGGCGGGTGGGTTGGCAAGGCGCCCCACGCAGGAAGATTCACGGCTCGAATAGCTTGATGCACTGTTGGCTTGAATATTGCCCCCGATTGCTTATGTCGCATCGCGGGGGCAAAAACAGGATATTCATAGAATGGAATTCGAGAAACAGGACGATGCACTATTGTCGCTCACTGCAGAGGTGGTGATGGCATACGTATCAAACAATCCACTTCCAAGTGCGGAGCTCACCGACTTAATTGCTTCGGTGCACACTTCGCTGGTGTCACTTGCGAGAAACGAAGCAACCGCATCTAATGCAGAGCCTCAGAAGCCGGCGGTGCCGATCAAGAAATCGGTTACACCGGATTTCATCATTTCGCTGGAAGACGGTAAGAAGTTCAAGTCGCTCAAGCGGCACCTGCAGACCAAATACGGGCTGACACCTGCCGAGTATCGGGAAAAATGGAATCTGCCATCCGACTACCCGATGGTGGCACCCAATTATTCTCAGGAAAGGTCGCAGTTGGCCAAGAATTTGGGTTTGGGACGAAAACCTCAGCCCAAGGCGAAAACGACCCAGCCGAAAGCGAAGTCCGCCCGGAAGAAGGCGGCCTAGCGGGAACTCCGCATTCCCGCGGGGCCTCAGCATGATTGAGTCTTTCTGAACCCAGCGCGGATGCTGTCGACCAGAAAGGTCATCCGATACTGTGGCGGCTGCCATCTCACCGATGTGTTGGCTAGTTGCTTATGGAACTGGATTAGGTCTTGCGAGTTGGAGAACGTAGTAGTCCTTGGCCACAAGCAGGGGCACTGGTTGAGAGCCGGGAGTTGCCGTGAGGTGCTTCCGGCTTTCCCATTTGCAGAGATAGCGATCACGCAGTCGGGGCCCTTGCACGAAGTCAAGCGGGGAGGCGGATGGAGATCACTCTACGGGCATGTCGCTAGCGGCCATCTCTTGCGTCCGCCGGAGAAAGTCGCAGTGGAACACGTAGGTGATCTGAAGGCCACTGCTTGCCCGCGGCGAAGCACTTGAAGTAAGTTCTTCAGTCGCCAGCCAAGATTCCGACCTCGAGCGCGGCTGCTACAAAAGCCCGCCTTGCGAAGGGAGTATGTTCGGCGCCTCGGATTGCTCCCAGGCAGGCAATCATTGCCTGCTTGCGCTTTGCCGTTTCGCGAGGGAACTCCTTCAGGAGTATCTTGGCCGCCACGCTGACATCAACGACAATGCGGTCGCTTCCGCCCGCCCGTATGATCACCGGCCGTGCGAAGCGTTTTGCCCCGTCTGATTTCATTCTCATGATGCTTCCCCAAGCACCATGAGTTGATCATGGAAACAGTGCCTCAGCAAGCGGGGGCTGACAATGATGGTGGACATTCGAAACCGCATAACGGTACTTGAAATAACCATGAGGCCGCGCCGCCCTGCTGAGAGGCGCGCGGCTCCAGCAGAACGTCCCCAATGCGGAAATGGCTTTCCCGTTCCCGCCGAGGCTATATGTCGAGCTACTCGGGCTTTGTGCGCGAGGCTAATGCCAAGGCTTCTTCTGGACCGAGCCTTTGCAGAGCACCGCGCAACGTCTCGCATAGGCTGTCGAGGCGCCGCAGTTCGGGACCTTCAGCTTCTGAGCCACAGTGGCGCGCTAACCGGTGCTCGTAAAACAGGCAGAGCCAAAGGTCCATCGCGCTACCTTCCCAACTTCCACTTCGCCGCTGAGCTTCTGCTATCGAATGATGGAAGTCGCTGAGTCGATCGAGCCCGCCAAGTTCATCATAGCCGTTGAGGAAGTGAGCGAACCGTGCGGACCCGTCCCACCGGAAGGTCTTCGGGATGGCTGTATAGTCGCCCTCCAAGGCACGTCGTTCCCAATCTTCAATTCGTTCGTCCGAAAAATCTTCGGTCATCGTTCGCCTCCGTTGTCAGCGAGGAGTTTGCTTGCTTGGCGGCGATCTTCAAGCGAATTGGAGGCACGCAAACGCTTCTTCGGGCATTCCCGCGCAATTGAGTTATCCTTCGGGAGAGAGTGGCATGCGCTAGGATGTCAGCGGTCAAAGCCGCTTCGTCATCCGGTGTCGTTGGGATCTTGCGCTGTTTGGAACGATGCTGACGGAGAACCCGGCACGCCCGTCGTTGGCGGACGCCAAGCTCGGCAACAACGTGATCCATACACGCACGGCGAGGCGCGGGGCGTAGAAGTCTCCCCGCGCTGCCTCCGCCAGGATCATCTTGTCCAGTGTCAGGTCGGAAATGGCGCGCCGAAGCCGCGAGTTCTCTGTCTCAAGCTCCTTCAGCCGCTTGACCTGATTACCCTTCAGGCCACCGTATTCAGACTGCCAGCGATAGTATGTTACTTCCGTCACACCTATCGATCGGATCGCTCCGGTAATCGATTTGCCCTGCGAATTCAGCACCTCAACCTGCCGAAGCTTCGTGACGAATTCTTCCGCAGTGTGTCTCTTTCTCGGCATTTCCTAAGTCCTCCAGCGGCTCGAAAGCCATAGATCAGGGAGGACCAATTTTCAGGGGGCAGACCACTTTCCCCACCGTACTCCCGGGGAGCCGGTTCGCGCATGCTTATGCGAAGCCCGCAGCGGCGTCGCCGCGTCCCGATAGACAGGCACACTACCGCTAAACGAACTTGCCAATATAGAACCGCCCAGTCTGGCTGTCGTCCTTCATCCAAATGAGGGCTTGCGTCATGGAATCGACCTGATCGTCATTCCGTCCGGCCGGGAATGCCAGAACTTCCAGAAGAAAATCGTCTTTCCAATGCGCGTCTTTCGGCAGATAGACATTGCCGTTTTCGATCATGGCGGACACCCTGGCGAGGCGACTTTCCTTGTCGCCGCGACTGTTGATTGGCGTGGTTGAGACCCCGCGATGCTGAAGGTCGGCGCCGAGGCTAATTCCCGAACCGGCGGACTCGATCAGGATTGCATCAGGGCGATGCTCTTCCTCGGCCGCAAGCGCGTCCTGCAGAAGGTCAGGATAGGCCAAACGCTTTCGAGACACGTCGATCAGGTAGAAGTTCGAACCGTCCTGCGCCCAAGTTGTGCAAACGGAAAAGTCGGAGCCGGGATCACCCTTCATGGCGGTATCCCAGCTTTGGACGATCGTCATGCTTCGGAGATCGAGATTTGCGGGGTCGTAGTGACGGAACCAGCTGCGCTTGACGAGATTGCCGTCCGGCGGGGCAGGGGATTGTTGATATTGCGCGGAGAAGGCAAGCGAGCCGATATCCCGTTTGAGTTGCTTAAGCTCTGGCATACCGGCTCGATCGGCATGCAGGATGTCGCCGACCTGCCGCTCATGGAAGCGACCGTTGCCGATGGCGACGCGCTGATATTCGTCGGCGATCGCCGGAAGGTTCAGATGTTCCCAGCCGCCGCTTTCCAGAAGGACGCCGGCGAGGTCGTCGACGTGAAGACGTTGCATTACGAGGATGATGGCGCCGTCCCTTTGCGAGTTCAGGCGCGACATCAGCGACGAGCCCATCCATTCGACGATCCGTTGACGGGTTGTGGCCGACAGCACGTCGTCCGCCTTCATCGGGTCGTCGATGACGATGATGTCGGCGCCTCGGCCCGTAAGCTGGCCGCCGATGGACGTCGCCATCCTAAACCCGCCACGCGTGGTCTGAACTTCGTGCTCGGTGTTCTTGCGATCGCTGACCTGGAACTTGGGAAACATATGCCGATAGAACGGTGCATCGACGACCGTGCGGAAACCATTTGCGAGTTGGACTGACAATGGCTGACCGTATGAAACGTTGATGATCTTCTTTGTCGGATCGTGTCCCAGCACGAACGCAGGAAAGGCTATCGAGGCCGCGATCGACTTTAGCGAGCGCGGCGGCATGGTGATGATCAACCGCTTGCATTGCCCGGTAATGACCCGAAACAGCGCGTGCGAAATAGCGCGGACGTGCCAGTTAGGCAGGTACCGTTCGCCCGGCTGAATTGCAGAGAAGGCCAAGGCAACGAATGTCGCGAGATCGTCCCTGGCCGCCTGCAGGATCGCCCGATTTACAATGTCGGTCGAGTTTTTCAGACTTTCGGATCGGAGCCGCGCGTTCATCGGTCCTCCCCTTCGGTCTCGAGTTCGGTTTGCAGAGCGTCAGTGTCTTCATCGCCAACCTCGACGGCATGCGCCAAAAAATCCCGGAGGACGTCATGCATCGCATCTGGTGGCAGCGGACTGACCACCGTGCCGGCCGGATCGGCAGCGTTCATGCCGGTCATCTTCAGCATGAAGTTGAGTGCATCGCGCATGGCCCCGCGGTCACCGGCGAGGGCTTGGCTAAAGAGGCGCCAAAGGAGGGCCTCCTTGGTCGAGACCTTCGTTTGAGTGCCGTTCTTCTGGATCGCAATCTTTGCGTCCATGATTTCGTTTGCGATGGTCGAAAGATTCTTCGAGCCTTTTGGCCGGCCATTGACGTTCGCTTTGTTTCCCTTCTTGAACTGGTGCTTCTCCGGCGGCTTGCAGTAGCCGACGTCGTAGTCAGCCTTGGGCTTGGGGGTTTTGGCCTTTTTGGTTTCCTGCGGGGCTTTCAGCGCCTGCCGTTCTCTGCGGCACTTCATTTGACCTCTCCGGACACGTCCGAGCTTGGCCCGGTGGATTCACCGGAGACAGCACTCAGCGCTTCTTGCCGCCGTCTCTCGCCAAGCGCCTCGAACGTTTCGCCTGTTTCTGCAAGCCGCGCTTGCTTGCCGGTATGCTTTTCGAAACGGCGGATAGTGAGGTCGCAATAGGCTGGATCAATTTCGATCAGCCGGGCGCGTCGGCCGATCTTGTGCGCTGCAAGCAGCGTGGTGCCCGAGCCGCCAAAGGGATCAAGCACGATGTCGCCCCGACGGCTGACGTCCAACAGGGCGTCCTTGACAAGCTCGGTTGGCTTGACGGTCGGGTGAGCGGCAAGGTCGTCCATGCGACCGGCGCCAAAGCTGTTCATCCCACGATAGGTCCACACGTTCGTTCGATAGCGGCCGTGCTTTCCCAGTTCGACATTGTTGGCATGCGGCGTGGACCCGTTCCTGAGCACCAGCACAAGTTCGTGCTGGGAACGATAGAGACTGCCCATCCCCGCGTTGGTCTTGTTCCAGACGCACAGGTTGAGCAATTGGCCAAGTGTCGCCTTTCCGGCGCGGATGGTCTCTTCGACATGGCGCCAGTCCATGCAGGCAAACACAATCGCTCCCTGTTTGCAGGCCAGGGCAATCTGTCCAAAAGCGCTGTAGAGGAACTCGACAAACTCCTCGGGGCTCATTTCGCCCGAGGCCATCGCGAACTCTCGGTGCTGTGTCTGTCCAAGGCCGGAGACATGGCCAGACACCGGTACGTTGTAGGGAAAATCTACAAAACACACATCCGCCGTCTCGCCTTGCATCAGCGTCGTAAAATCGTCGGATGACAGCGAACTGCCGCAGAGAAGACGGTGGTCGCCGAGCAGGAAAAGATCGCCGGTCTGCGTCACAGCAGGCCCGACTGCGGGCTTCGTGACGACCTTGTCAAGCTCGTCGTCAGCGTCGTCCTGATTTTCGGGGGAGAATTCGCCGATGATGACATCGACCTCTGCGATCTCGAAGCCGGTTGCCTCTAGATCGAAGTCGAGCGCTGTGAGGGCCTCGAATTCAATGGCCAGGATCTCCTTGTCCCAGCCGGCTTTCTCGGCAATTCGATTGTCGGCAATTCTATAGGCGCGCTTGTCCGCGTCGCTCATATGGTCATATCGAAGACAGGGGACTTCCCTGAGCTCAAGTTGCTTTGCCGCGGCCAGCCGGCCATGTCCGGCAAGCACCGCATTGTTCTCGTCGATCAGCAACGGATTGGTGAAGCCGAACTTCGTGATGCTGTTCGCGATTTGCCTGATCTGGGCTTTGGAATGCGTCCTGGCGTTTTGCGCGTAGGGGACGAGCATATCGATCGGCACATTCGTGACGTGCGTTGTCATTGTGAAATTCCTGATTGAGTAGCAAGGACCAGCGAACCGCCGGGGCGGTCCGTGAGATGAGATTGAATTTTCTGAAATCGTGACCTGAAACGTCAGTCACCGATCAGACCCATCGGGCGTCCCGCCCTCACAAGAACCTACTCTTCAGACCGTCACGTTTGGCATCCCGCCGCCCGCTTGGGGCCAAAACCATTGGGTTCGCATCCCGCGCACCCTGCTGCTCTGACATCGCCGACATCCCGCCGGCGCACCGAAACTCAATTCAGGTATTCCGAAAATACGAGAAAACCGAGTGATTCGCAAGTATCTTTCTTTGCGCGAAAAAGTTGTTGTTCTGTTCGCCTCGTTCGACAAATTTTTTTGTTATCATAATCCGTGGAACAACGGTCCTCCCGAATATAGTTCTTGATAGGCTTGATGGTCATTGTCCATTTTTAGTGCCATTTGGAGGCCCGAAGACTGCCACATCGGATATCTAGCTGGATCAAGGACGATCTCGAGGGGCTGACTCTGACGCTTCGAACTCGCACATTCGGACCGCTCCGGGCACAGTGCGTATGACCGCAATGCGGACTTTTGAGACATTCGACCTAGAGCTTTGAACGGGCAATTCGGGCGGAGAGCGGTCGGTCGCCGTAACGGGGACGATCGGCAGCAACGGGGCCGAGAACAGACCAGCAGTTTATGACTTCCAGAGAGCCATAACGGACGTTGACAGAGGTAGGGCCGGCGTCAAGCCAACTCGACCGGCTGACCGCTGCCGACGATCGTCAACTGCCGATGTGTTGCTCCAATTTATCTGGTATGCAGTTCGTTGGGGGGCATGCCGACGTGAAACAAGACATCAGGGCCTGGCTGACAAACTTGGGGCTCGGAAAGTACGCGGATGCCTTTTTCTTCCATGACGTCGGTACCGACGTGCTTGCCGACCTGACAGAAGAACATCTGAAGGAACTTGGGGTCTCACTGGGCAATCGGCTGCGCCTGCTCAGAGCGATCAGGGACGGGGCTGCCGGCATGGTCAAACCAGACCAACTGCCCGAAGGCTCCGACAGCCCAACCCCGCCGCTGGCTGAACGTGCAGTCTCATCACCGCCGCCGAGCGATGCGGAGCGACGGCCGTTGACGGTCATGTTCTGTGACCTGGCGGATTCGACGGCGCTGTCGACCAGGCTCGATCCGGAGGATTTGCAGGACGTCATCCGGACCTACCAGGAAACGTGCACCGGACTGATCCGGGAGTATGGCGGCTATGTCGCAAAATACATGGGCGACGGCATTCTGGTCTATTTCGGCTACCCGAAGTCGCTGGAGCGCAACGCCGAGCGGGCGGTGCGTAGCGCGCTCGGCATCGTCGAGGCGATGACCGGGCTGAACCGGACACTGGGCCGCGACAAGGATTTCGAGATCGCCGTGCGCATCGGCATCGCCACCGGCATGGTGATGGTCGGCGAAGTCGTCGGCGAGGGGATGGCGCAGGAACGCACGGTGATCGGTGAGGCCCCCAACATGGCCGCCAGGCTGCAGGGCCTGGCCGGGCGCAACGGCGTCGTCATCGGCTCTCTGACTAAGGAGCTTTCGGGCGATGCGTTTGCTTACGAGGACTTCGGTACGCATGAATTGAAAGGCATAACCGGACTGGTCCACACCTGGAGTGTGACCGGCCTGCGTGGCGATACCGCCTACGACGACCAGGATCGCGAGACCGACGAGACTTCCGCGGTGCTGGAACTGGTCGGACGCGACGAGGAGACCGGGCTGCTGCGCCGCGCCTGGCAAAGCACCAAGGACGAGGGCCGCGGCCAGGTGGTGACGATCAGCGGCGAGGCCGGCATTGGCAAGAGCGTGCTGGTCGACGGGCTGAAGGCGGAGGTTCGTGCCGAAGGGCTACCACGGCTGACGCTGCGCTGTTCGCCCTACCACGCTGGCAGCGCGCACTATCCGGTGATTGAACACTTCAAGCGGCTGGCCGACTGGCAGCCCGATGACGATGCCGAGGCGCGCCTCGCCAAGCTCGAGGCGATGCTTGGGAAATACAGCCAGCCGCTCGCCGAGACGGTGCCGCTCATCGCTTCGATCCTGTCGCTACCGCTGAGCGGCGGGCGCTATCCAGCACTTACGCTTTCGCCGCAACAGCAGAAACAGCACACCCAGGACGCGATCGTCGCCATGACGCTGGAGATTGCCGAGCGACAGCCGCATCTGCAGCTTTGGGAAGATTTGCACTGGGCCGATCCCTCGACGCTGGAACTGATCGGCCTGCTGATCGAGCAGGTGCCGACCGCATCGCTGCTGATGGTGCTGACGGCGCGGCCGGAATTCGTGTCGCCATGGCCGACCCGCTCGCACGTAACGCCGATCACGCTCAATCGCCTGGAGCGCCCGCATGCCGAGGCGCTGGTCGCCCGCATCGCTGGCATGAAGCCGCTGCCGGCGGAGGTTGTCGACCATGTTGTCACCAAGACCGACGGCGTGCCGCTTTATGTCGAGGAACTGACCAAGACGATTCTCGCATCCGACATCCTGCGCGACACCGGTGAAAGCTATGAGTTGACCGGGCCACTGTCATCGCTGTCGATACCCGACACGTTGCAGGAATCCCTGATGGCCCGGCTCGACCGGCTGCCGCAGGTGCGGGAACTGGCGCAGCTCGGCTCGGTGCTGGGGCGTGAATTCGCCTACGAGATGATTTCAGGCCTGTCCACGCTTGGCGACACTCTGCTGCAGGAAGGCCTCAGTCAGCTGGTCGAAACCGAACTGCTTTACCAGCGCGGTCGCCCGCCTCGGGCCCGTTACATCTTCAAGCACGCACTGGTTCAGGACGCGGCCTACGGCTCCCTGCTCCGGCGGACCCGCCAGCAGACGCATCTGCAGGTCGCCGAGCTTATGGAGAATCGCTTTCTCGAAACAGCAGAGGCCCATCCGGAACTGCTGGCGCACCATCTGGGCGAAGCCGGACAACCCGAACGCGCGGTCGGGTACTGGTTGAAGGCCGGCAAAAGGGCGGCAAAGTCATCCGCCAATGCCGAGGCCTTTGCGAGTTACATGCAGGGGCTTGAGCAAGTAGCGTTGCTCTCTGAAGGCATGGACCGCGATCGACTCGAACTCGATCTGCAAATCGCGCTGATCAATCCCATCATCGCCTTCAAGGGCTATTCGGCGCCGGAAACCAAGGCCGCTTCCGAACGCGCCACTTTACTTTGCCGGCAAACAGGGCAGGAATCCCGCGTCTTCGAGGCCATCTACGGTCAATTGGCCTACAGCTATGTCTCCGCACAGATCAGTCGCTACCAGGAGCTCGCCGTCGAGTACCTCGACCTGGCAAACGGCCAGCAGGAAGTCGCTCATCGCGCCGTGGGACACAGAATGGTGGGAACCGCGTCGTTGGTCGCCGGATCATTGACGCCAGCCGTACAACATCTGGAAAAAGCATGGGCGCTGTACGATCCGGAGCGCGATGCCGGTTCGGCCCTCGTCTATGGCCAGGATCTCGGCACCGCAACCTCATCCTATCTAGGCCTTGCCTCGGTGCTTTGCGGATTTCCGGATCAGGGCCGCGATTGGGGGCATAAAGCTGTCGCTCGCGGCCAGGATGTCAATCACGCAAACACGCTGGGTTTTGCCCTGCTGCATGCCATCCTCGCGGCCTTTGTGGCAGGGGACCGTGCGACGGTGGAGCAGCACCTTGATCAGTTGCAAGTCCTGATCGACGAACACGATCTTCCGGTATGGCGGGCGAGCGCGTTGACGCAGCAGGGCGCGGTTCTGGGCTGGCTGGGGTTGCCGCAGGACGGGCTCGTGAAAGTCGAACAAGGCTTCGCAATGATGGCCGACATGCAGTTCAAGCTGTTCAGGCCGCTGTTTTCACTGATCCGCGCCGGCCTGCTGACAGAGCTGGGTCGCTCGCAAGACGCGCTGGTCACCATCACAGATGCCCTGGCTGCTACCGCCGAAACTGGCGAACGCTGGACCGAAGCAGAACTGCACCGCGTTCGCGGCGAACTCCTCCTGTCGCAGTTCAAGGAAAGCGAAGCCGAGGCGGCATTCACAACTGCCCTGACGATCGCCCGCGAACAGGGCGCCAAATGGTGGGAATTGCGCGCCGCTACCAGCATTGCGCGTCTGTGGCATCAGCAGATCAGGCTGGTCGAAGCGCGCGACACGCTGTCGGGGGTATATGGCTGGTTCACGGAAGGCTTCGACACTGCCGATCTGAAGGAGGCCAAGGCATTGCTGATCGAACTGGCCTGATTTCCACTTCAGCCGCGACGCTGACGTAAAGTTTGCTGTCACAGACGTCAGCTATCGGGCGCTGGCAAAGACGACTTAAACGGCCAATGTATGGGCGCGTTGCTAACCAGCGACTACTGGCCGACAGCGGTTAGGCAGCTTCAGAATTCAGATCCAAGTAAACGGACATTCTGCAAGGGACATGCTTCGTACCGATCTTACTCAAAGGGTTTCCTTGGGCGATCGACATTTAGACACGAACATTCGCAGCAATTTGCAGCCGCATATGACGATTCTCAGCGAATCCGCAGGCCCGACCGCGTCTCAAAAAGGAAGGCACGTGCCGGGTCGAAATGCGCGGTGAAAACCTGCCCTTCTTTAGCCTCGTCGGTCTCGCCCAACCCGATGGTGAGGGGATCGTCCCTCGTGGTTCCGGCATAGCCATAGGAGACGCCACCCAGACGCTCTATGACATCGATCTGTGCATCGATGCTTGCCGAACCCTTGGCGTGGAAATGTTCGGGCCGTATGCCAACGGTGACGCTGTCGCCCTCCTTGAGGCCACCGGCCAGCGGCACGGTGAACGGCTTGCCCTTCTCGTCAATCAGCTCGACGGTGACCGAGCCGGCGGCACCGGAATTCACGCGTGCGTTCAAGAAGTTCATCTTCGGCGAACCAATGAACCCGGCAACGAAGATGTTGTCGGGATTGCTATAGAGCTCCAGCGGCGCGCCGACCTGCTCGATCTTTCCGGCGCGCAAGACGACAATCTTGTCGGCAAGCGTCATGGCCTCGACCTGATCGTGGGTGACATAGATCATCGTCGCACCGAGATCGCTGTGCAGCTTTGCGATCTCCAGGCGCATCTGGACCCGCAGCTCCGCATCGAGGTTCGAGAGCGGCTCGTCGAACAGGAAGACCTTCGGTTCGCGCACGATTGAACGGCCGATTGCAACCCGCTGGCGCTGGCCGCCCGACAGTTGCTTCGGCTTGCGGTCCAGCAGCTGATCGAGGTGGAGAATTTTCGCCGCCTTCTGGACGCGTTCCTCGACCAACCTCTGATCGTGACCGGTCATCTTTAGGCCGAACCCCATATTCTCCTGCACAGTCATATGCGGGTAGAGCGCATAGGACTGGAACACCATGGCTATCCCCCGCTCGGCCGGCTCGACATCCGTCACATCGGAATTGTCAATGAGGATCTGCCCGCTGGTGGCGTCTTCGAGACCGGCTACCAGACGAAGGAGCGTCGACTTTCCACAGCCAGAAGGGCCGACAAACACGGCGAATTCGCCAGAATTAATCGACAGGTCCACACCGTGGATGACATCGACCTTGCCGAACGACTTCTTCAGCTTCTCGAGAACTACGTTTGCCATTGCGGACCTCCCCGTTACGTCCCGGACCTAGCCTCGAGGGCCAAGCTTCAATTTCATGTCTTCTATGATGGCTGCCGCTGCCTCGCGCACATCGGGCACCCACTGTTCCAACTGCCTACGGCTGACACGGTAGACTGGCGCCGTGACAGAAAGGCCGGCATAGAAAGCGCGTTCCGCGGCCCCAACGGGGGCAGCGACACAGTGAATATCGGGTTCGTGTTCCTCGCGATCGAGAGCGTAACCGGTCAAGCGGATTTCCTCGATTTCCCTGAGCAGGCTGGCTGCGTCGCGAAGGGTGTTTGCGGTGTGGATGACATAGTCAATCCGTGCCGCGCGGCTGGCAGCTTCTTCGCGCGAGAGCAGCGACATCGCCGCCTTGCCCACGCCCGTGCAGTAGCAGGGCGACGCGTTGCCGATCTGGCTGTGCATGCGTACGGAGGAACGCGACTCGACCTTGTCGAGATAGATCACCTCGATTCCCTGCAAGACGCCCAGGTGAATGGTTTCACCGACCTTGTCGTGCAGGGTTTTGAGATGGGGCTCCGCGATTTCGCGAAAGCGGTTTCCGGCCCAGGCTCTCGATGCGAACTTAAGCAAACGAATGCCCAGTTCATAAGAATGGTCCGGGTTGATCTGAAGCAGGCCCTCTTCCACGAGGTTGGAGATCTGGCGGTGCAAAGTACCGCGCGGCTGATCCAGCGCGTGAACCAAATCCTTGAAACGCATCGGATGCCCGGCTGAGGCAACAGCGTCGAGAACTGCAACCGCCTTGCCAAGCGTTCCCGTTCCGTTGTCACCGATAGACCCGTTCAATTCCCCTCCTTTAGCGCTGCCGTCGCCGGCTGCGATCACTCTTGACATTCAGGTAGCATAATTGAATAGTTCTGCATAGTCAAACGGCGTTCCAAATAATGGAACTCCAGAAGACAATACCGGACGCCTGCCTGATCAGGTCCGGCCGCGTGCGCGAAATGGCGAACGCGGACTTGCGTCACCGGCGGTGGAGACTGCCAAATGGGAGGAGCTCACTCAATGACCCGATCTAAGACAATAATGACCGTGGTGCTCAGCGTTGCCGCAACCTCGCTGCTTGCATCGACCGCAATCGCCCAACAGCGCACGGTCAAGTACTATGCCGACTTCGATCCTGCGCCACTTGCGGCCTTCGAGGCGGTCATCGCCGATTTCGAGGCAGCAAATCCCGACATAGACGTCGTTCTGCAGAACTTCGACCACGAGGGCTACAAGACCTCAATCCGCAACTTCCTGACCGCCGACGCGCCGGACCTCGTCAACTGGTACGCCGGCAATCGCATGGCGCCCTTTGTGACGTCGGGCCAGTTTCAGGATGTCTCCGACGTCTGGAACGACAACAATCTCGGCGAGACGCTGGCTTCGGCCAAGGGCTCGATGACTATCGACGGCAAGCAGTGGGGCGTGCCCTACACCTATTACCAGTGGGGCATCTACTACAACAAGGATGTCTACAAGCAGGTGGGTGTAGAGGTTCCCAAGACCTGGGACGAGTTCCTCGCCAACTGCGCCAAGTTCAAGGCGGCAGGCATCGACTGTCTGACCACCGGCACCAAGGCACTATGGCCCGGAGCCGGCATCTTCGACTACATGAACCTGCGCACCAACGGCTACGATTTCCACATGGAACTCACCGCCGGCAAGGTCGCCTGGACCGACGACCGGGTGAAGGCCACCTTCGCCGAGTGGGCCAAGCTGGTCGAGCCGGGTTACGTCACGGCCAACCATGCGGCGCTCGACTGGCAGGATGCCGCGGCACTGCTCGTCCAGGGTAAGGCAGCGAACTACGTCATGGGCAATTTCGCCGTTGCTGTCTTCAAGGACGGCGGCATGACCAACGACACGCTTGGCTTCATGGCTTTCCCCGAGATCACCACCGGTCTGAAGCGCGGCGAAGAGGCCCCGACCGACACCATCCACATCCCGGCAGGCGCCAAGAACGTCGCGGACGCCAAGACCTTCCTCGCCTACATGGCTCAGGCCGATGTGCAGACTAAGGTGAACGAAGCGCTTGGCCAGTTGCCGATCAACAACCAGTCTAAGGTTGGCGACGACCCGTTCCTGCAGCAGGGCTTCGAGCTCTTGTCCACTGCCGATGGCGGCATCGCGCAGTTCTTCGACCGCGACGCTCCGGCGGAAATGGCGAAGATAGGCATGGAAGGCTTCCAGGAATTCATGGTCAAGCCGGGCAATGTCGACGCCATCCTCGACCGCCTCGAAAAGGCGCGCGGGCGCATCTACAAGTAGGTCAATGCTGGGCGATCGATCGGTCGCCCGGCCAGACCGACCTGACGGCGCGGTCGGGCCTGAATCGGGCCCGACCGATCGGGCGGACCAGGGGAGGAAGCGATGACAGGTTCAGCGACAGCCTATGTTCCCGGAACGCGGCGGAGCTTCTGGAAGCGGAAGCAGCGAGGTCTGGCGCCGTGGATATTCCTGGCTCCCGGCATTGCAATGTTCACGCTCTACGTCATCTACCCCATCCTCGATTCGATGTGGCTCAGCTTCTATGACTGGGATGGTCTTGGCGCCAAGACCTGGATCGGGCTTCAGAATTACGCCGAGCTTATCGACGACGAGGCCTTCTACACGTCGCTCGAGAACAACATCATCTGGCTCGTGCTCTACATGCTCGCCGTGCCGGCGGGATTGTTCATTGCGCTGTTCCTGAACCAGACCGTCACGGGCATCCGCTTCTACAAGTCGCTGTTCTTCTTCCCGTTCGTAATCAGCCAGGTCGTAGTCGGCCTGATCTTCTCCTGGTTCTACGCTCCGAATTTCGGACTGCTCTACAATCTGATCGAATGGCTGACCGGGACTGGCGTCGCCATCTTGGCCGACGAACGCTACGTGACCTACGGCATCATCGCCGCCGGGCTGTGGCCCCAGATCGCCTATTGCATGATCCTCTACCTGACCGGCCTCAACAACGTCTCGCCGGACCAGATCGAGGCGGCGCGCCTCGACGGCGCGAAGGGCTGGCGCATGCTCTGGTACGTGATCCTGCCGCAGCTGCGCCCGGCGACCTTCATCGCCGTGGTCGTCACCGTGATTGGTGCGCTGCGCTCGTTCGACCTGGTATCGATCATGACGGATGGCGGCCCCTACGGGTCGAGCCGCGTCCTGTCCTTCTACATGTATGAGACTGCGCTGTCGGAGTACGGCTACCGCATGGGTTATGGCGCAGCCATCGCGGTCATTCTGTTTGCCATCATGATGGTCTTCATCTCCGGTTTCATCTGGAAGATGGTGCGTGACGAGCGGGGAAACTGAGCCATGTTTCCGAGACCGATCGAGAAGACGGCCCCGACCACCCAGCTTCTTTACAAGGTCGCCCTGCCGGTCGTCTTGGTGCTGTGGCTCCTGCCGCTTCTGGGAGTTGCCATGACATCGCTGAAGCCGTCGAGCGATCTCGCCTCCGGCAATTATTTCGGCCTTCCCAGCTACCTGGCCTTTTCCAACTATGCCGACGTTTTCCGCAATTCCCCGATCGCCAGCTACATACTCAACTCTTTCAAGGTGACGATCCCGACCGTCATCGGCGCGGTCGCGATCTCCTGCCTCAGCGGCTTCGCGCTCGCCGTCTATCGGTTCAAGGCGAACCTTCTGATCTTCTTCCTTTTCGTGGCCGGAAATTTCGTACCCTTCCAGATTCTCATGGTTCCGGTTCGCAATCTCACGGTCGAGACCGGTCTCTACAACACGATCACCGGCCTGGCGCTGTTCCACATCGCGTTCCAGTCCGGCTTCTGCACGCTTTTCATGCGCAATTTCATCAAGGGGCTGCCGTTTGAACTGATCGAGTCGGCCCGCGTCGACGGCGTGTCGGAATTCAAGATCTTCTGGCACATCGTGCTGCCGCTGATGCGTCCGGCCATCGCCGCTCTTTCCGTGCTGATCTTCACCTTCATCTGGAACGACTATTTCTGGGCGACGGTGCTGACTACCAGCGCCGAGACGCAGCCGGTCACGGCCGGTCTCTATTCACTCAACGGGCAATGGATCGCGCAGTGGCAGCTTGTCTCGGCTGGTTCCATCGTCGCCGCCATGCCGCCCGTGCTGATGTTCTTCCTGATGCAGCGCCATTTCATTGCCGGCCTCACACTGGGAGCGAGCAAGGGCTGATCATGAATGGTGCGGGCGGTGAACTTCATCCAGTCGAATGCTGGCGCCTTGACGCGGGCGGTCGCACCGCGGTGTTCGCGAGTTTCGTGCATAGCGTTCCGGCGCTCGTCTGGCTCGGGCCGGTTCTGCCCGATCATGAGGATCTCCCGACACTTGCACTGAACACTGTCCCCAATGTCTCATCCGGACAGCTAGACCCCTCGGTGCCCTTGACGCTCTGTCCGGTCGCGGTGACCGGATGGCAGGGGCATCCGGGTATGACGCTGGTTGGAGAAGACGGGTGCGTCTTCTATCCCGATCTTCGCCTGATTTCGGCCAACACGTCATCCGACGAGATTGTCTTCTCGATGCGGGACGCGAGCCCGTCAGAGGCCGTCTCTCTGACAATAGACGTCGCCCTCGATGAGCGAACCGGTCTCCTTTCGCTCAATGCCCATGCGCATCCGAAGAACGGCTTTAAGGCGCGCTGGGTGGCTGCAGGCGCGGTGCCGGTGCCCTCGTCGATGCCGCGCATCCTCGATCACGGCGGCCGCTGGTGCGGCGAGTTCCAGCGCCAGGAAACACGTTTCCGGATAGGCCAGCATGTACGCGACAGCCGCGAAGGGCGCACGGGACACGCGAGTTTTCCGGGCGTGATCTTCATGGAGGATGCGGCCGGCGAAAACGCCGGTTCGGCGCTGGGCGCCACGCTTGCTTGGTCGGGCGGCCACAGGATGATCGCCGAGGAGAAGGCCGACGGCAGGCGGCAGGTCCAGTTCGGCATTGCCGATGATGGGCTGGAGGGACCCGAGGGCCCTTCGCCGACCATGATCCTGGGCTGGTCCGACAGCGGGCTGAACGGACTGCTGCATGCCTACCATACCCATGTCCGCGGTCTTGCCGCGCGACCGGCCACCCGGCCGGTGCACTACAATTGCTGGGAAGCTGTCTACTTCCGCCACGACCTCGCGGAGTTGATGGAAATCGCAACGATTGCAGCATCGCTGGGGGCCGAACGTTTCGTGCTGGACGACGGCTGGTTCAAGGGACGCAACGACGATACGACCAGCCTCGGCGACTGGACCGTGGATCCGACAAAATTCCCCGACGGTTTGCGCCCGCTGGTCGATCATGCGGCCGCACTTGGCATGCGTTTCGGCATCTGGTTCGAGCCGGAGATGGTCAACCGCGACAGCGATCTCTATCGAGCGCATCCGGACTGGCTGCTCGGCCCGGATCCGCAACCGGCTGGCCGCAACCAGTTCGTGCTCGACCTGACCCAGTCGGGCGTGACCGACTATCTGTTCGAGCACATCGATGCGGTCTTGAGCGAAACCGGCGCCGACTACGTCAAATGGGATCACAACCGTGTCCTTACCTGGGGAAGCGCGCGCCAGACAACGGCGCTGTACGCGCTGCTGGGCCGACTACGTCAGGCGCATCCGGACGTCGATTTTGAGAGCTGCGCTTCGGGTGGCGGACGCATCGACTACGGCATTCTCGCGCATGCCTCGCGCGTGTGGCTGTCCGACTCAAACGACGCGCTGGAGCGGCTGCGCATGCAGCACGAGGCCGCACGCTGGCTGCCGCCAGAGATCGTCGGCAGCCATGTCGGACCCCGCAGGTGCCATACTTCCGGTCGCATACTGCCGATGAGTTTCAGGGCGTGGGCGGCCGCGCAGCGCCACATGGGTTTCGAGATGGACCCGCGCGAATTGTCCGACGAGGAGGCGGCCGTTCTGAAACGGGTCACGCGCTGGTGGAAGGTGCACCGCGAATTTCTTTTCTCGTCGCGGCAGTATCTCCTCGAGAGCCACGATCCGGAGGTCTTCGCCGAAATGTTTGTCGACGCTGGGCGCGAGCGCTTCATTTTCTTCAAGGGGCAGGATGGAGCGTCGCGGCCGATCGCGGCGAGACCTTTTGCGCTTGCCGGTCTCGATCCGCAGGCGATCT
This sequence comes from Mesorhizobium sp. 10J20-29, assembly GCF_054130485.1. Lineage (NCBI taxonomy): Bacteria > Pseudomonadati > Pseudomonadota > Alphaproteobacteria > Hyphomicrobiales > Phyllobacteriaceae > Mesorhizobium > Mesorhizobium sp. 10J20-29. Next base: position 2,488 of record NZ_CP199156.1, on the reverse strand, counting down.
ACGAGGTAAAGCTCGTCAATCCCGAGGACGTGACGCCGGTTCTGAACAAGAACGCCGCCACGAGCTTCATGTCCGGCAAGGTTCAACACATATCGGGGCGCGCCTTGATGCAGGCTGGGCTTCCATTGCCCAACGCCTTTCCGGCGACAATGGCTGTTGTCGAGGGTGTGAAAACAAGGGATTAGGAATCAGTGCCCACATACGAAGAGTTCAAAGATGCTTCCGTCCTCGTAACCGGAGGGGCCTCCGGAATCGGCGCTGCGCTGACCGAGGGGTTCGTAGCGCAGGGTGCAAAGGTTGCCTTCATCGACATCGCGCAGGCCGAAGGCGATGCACTGGTCGCGCGGCTGTCGCGCGATGCAGAACACGCACCCCTGTTTCTGCGCGCTGATCTGCGCGACCTCGACGCGCTTCGCGGCGCCGTCGCCGCTGCGGCCGATGCGCATGGACCCGTGACAGTTCTGGTCAATAATGCCGCCTGGGACGACCGGCATGAAGTGGCCAATGTCGACGAGGCCTATTGGGAGAACAATCTTGCCATCAACCTCAGACCGCAATTTTTCACCATTCAGGCGGTTGCGCCGGGTATGAAGGCAGCCGGTGGCGGCGCCATCGTCAACTTCACGTCGACATCCTACATGCTGAACATCGGAGACATGCCCGCCTACACGGCAGCAAAGGCCGGCATCGTCGGACTGACCAAGGGCATGGCAGGAAAGCTCGGCGCCGACAATATCCGCGTCAACGCAATTGCGCCGGGGTGGGTCATGACCAAGCGCCAGAAGGACCTCTGGGTGACCGAGGAAGGGTTGGCGACGATGCTTGACCGGCAGTCAATCCATGAGCCGATCCAGCCCGTGGACATGGTTGGCCCATGCCTTTTCCTCGCCTCCGCCTCGGCCCGCATGGTCACCGCACAAGTACTGATCGCTGATGGAGGCATCTTGTGAACGATGCGCCATGCGCCCTAGTCGTAGTCGACTGGGGCACGTCGCATCTTCGCGTCTGGTCGCTCGGTTCCAGGGGTGAAGTCATCGGGGAACGCAAATCCGACGAGGGCATGGCATCGACACCGCGCGACCAGTTCGCCGCGGTCCTCGAGAGCCATCTGCAAGCCCTGTCCGTGGCAAGCGACATTCCGGTCGTCATGTGCGGCATGGTCGGTTCGCGCCAGGGCTGGGCCGAGGCCGGCTATCTTGGCGTCCCCGCCGAACTGCGCGAGATATCCGAAAATGCCGTCCGCATTTCCGGCGGCACACGCGACATCAGGATTCTACCTGGTCTCAGCAAGAACTCCCCCCAGCATCCGGACGTCATGCGCGGCGAGGAGACGCAACTGGTCGGGCTGTCGCGGCTGATCCCGGCAGCCGGCGGCGATACGCGGGTCGTGTGCATGCCCGGCACCCATTCCAAATGGGTGCACCTGACTGGACAGAGGGTTGAGGATTTCGCGAGCTTCATGACAGGCGAGATGTTCTCGGCCCTGTCTGATCATTCGGTCCTGCGCCACTCGCTGTCGACGGGTCGCGTCGATCCGAAGTCGACCGCGTTTCTGGAGGCCGTCCGGTCAAGCATCGATTCCCCATCCGATATTTCCGCCCGCCTGTTCTCGATCCGTCCGGCAGGACTGCTGCAGGACCTTGCGCCGGACAATGCGCGCGCGAAGCTGTCGGGCTATCTCATCGGCGAGGAGATAGCCGGCGCGATATCGCGGTTTCCAGTGCCCGGTATGATCGAACTGGTGGGTGGTGGAGAGTTGGGCAGATTGTATCTGGCTGCGCTCTCTGTCGCGTCCATCAACTGCCGGGTACATGACGGCGATCAGCTCGTGCGGGCCGGATTGACCGAAGCGGCTTCGGCCATCTGGAAGACGCAAAGCGTCTAGCGCCAGGAAACGACCAGTGGAGTGGACAGCATGAAGAAATCAGCGCCCTGGCCGTCGATGAAGCGAGACCTTGTCGCCATCCTTCGTGGACTTCGGCCTGAGAACGCGCTGGCAGTGGCTGACGTGCTCGTCCAGGCTGGCTTCGAGGCCATCGAAATCCCCCTCAACTCGCCCGACCCTTTCAAGTCGATCGAGATGGTCGCCAAAAAGTTTGGCGATACCATCCTCGTCGGTGCCGGAACGGTCTTGACGGCAGGCGATGTCGACCGCCTGCACGATGCAGGTGGTCGTCTGCTCGTATCGCCCAATATCGACACCGAGGTCATGGCGCGCGCCTGCACCCACGCCATGGTGACGATGCCCGGCGTTCTGACACCGACCGAAGCGCTGGCCGCCGTGGCTGCGGGTGCATCCGGCCTGAAATTCTTTCCGGCAAGCGTGCTCGGTCCTGCCGGCATTGCGGCAATCTCGCCGGTCCTGCCCAAGGGCACGGTGATCGGTGCGGTGGGCGGAGTTTCCGATCTGGATTTCGCGGCCTATTCCAAGTACGGCATCCGCGTCTTCGGCCTTGGATCGTCGCTATTCCGCCCGGACATAGACATC